>CAYRAF010000022.1:0-18637 GCA_964422195.1 uncultured Muribaculaceae bacterium
TGTAATCAATTTGGTAATCAAGCACCAGGTACTGATGATGAAATACATGAATTTTGTGCTTTAAAGTATAATACTTCTTTTGATCAATTTGCAAAGGTTGATGTTAATGGGAAAAATGAATTACCATTATATACTTTTCTAAAATCAGCTATTACAGATGATGAAATTAAAGGAATTAAGAATAAAATGGCAATGAAAGCCGTAGAAAAAATCAGTTCTAGTACAAAGAATAAAAATGATATAAAATGGAATTTCACAAAATTCTTAGTAGATAGAGAAGGCAATGTAGTTGGAAGATATTCTCCAACATTTAAACCAGAAGATATGGAAGAAAAAATAAAAGAGTTAATATAATTTAGTTGTATAATATAATAAATTAACAGTCATCATGACTGTTTTTCTATGCTATAATAGTGATGTGATGATTATGAAAAAAATAACTTTAATGATTATATTTTTAATATCAATAACCGCTTTGATTTTTGTATATAATGATGATTTTTTATATAAAAATCCAGTGATAAAGATAATAAATATCCAAAAAATGAGTGAAGAAGAATCTCAAAATCCACTTGGATTAAAAGAAAAACATTATACCAAAAGAATAGAAGGAATTATAACAAATGGTAAAAATAAAGGATCTAAAAAGGAAGTTACTTATGAAGAGTCTTATTCATCTGTTGTAACAGAAAAATTTAGAGTAGGTGATAAAGTAATATTAGATGGTGAAGATATTACTTTAAAAAGAGATTTTTATTTAACTATAATGATAGTTGCCTTTATAATATTAATTTATATAGTTGGATCTTATAAAGGACTCTTATCCATAGTGAGTGTAATTCTAAATATAATTATTTTTTATATAGGATTATTCCTATATTTTAAAGGAGTTAATCTATTATTTTTAACTGTAATAGAAATGATTATATTTGGAATATTATCTCTTATTTTAGCAAGTGGTGTTAATAAAAAAACATTATCTGCAATTACATCTGTTATTATATCTACAATTATAATGTTGATATTGTTATTAATAGTAGTTAAAACAACAAACTATAAAGGAATAAACTTTAATGAATTGTCTTTTTTAACAGTTCCTCTTGAAGATATCATAATACCAGAATTATTAATAGGTTCAGTAGGTGCTATTATGGATGTAGCAATTACTATATCATCATCTATAGCAGAATTAATAGAAAAAGATAAAAGAATATCTGTTAAAAAACTAAATAAATCGGCCAAAGAAATAGGTAAAGATATTATGAGCACTATGAGTAATGTTTTATTCTTTACGTATTTATGTGCTGGACTTCCTATTTTCGTATTAGCACTTCGTAATGGTTTTTCAATGTATAACTATATATCAACAAATTTTACTTTAGAATTATCTAGATTCTTAATTGGTAGTATAGGTATTATTATGACTATTCCTATTTCTGCATTTGTTTCGATCAGAATGATGAAAAGAGGTGCAGAATAATGAATTTAATATTAATTATAATATTATTTATATTAATGATGTATATTGATAAAAGAAGAGGAATAAAGTTATTCTTATCCCTAATATTTAATTTCTTTATATTAATGATTATATTTTATTTAATTGCTATTGGCTTAAATCCTATAATATGTTCTTTAATTGGCTGTTTTATAATAAGTTATATTATTTTATATTATGTTAATGAAAAAAATATTAAAACAACATCTAGTTTAAAATCAATAATTATAGTTTTATTAGTATTATCCTTATTAATTTTTATAGTAACTTATTTAACTAGAATAGCAGGATTTGGCTATGAATCATATGAGGAAATAAATATGTTTTCATATGATATAAGAATAGATTATACAGACATAGCAATTTCTATGATCTTAATAAGTTTAATTGGCGCAACTGTTGATTCTTCCATTGCAATATCTTCAGCTTTATATGAAGTGTATCAAAATAATAAAAAAATATCTAAAAAAGAGTTGTTTGTTTCAGGAATGAATATAGGTAAAGACATATTATGTACCACTACAAATACTTTAATGTTTGCTTTTCTAGGGGACTTTATGACTCTGCTAATTTGGTTTTATAAAGGAAATTATACTTTTTTAGATATAGTAAATGCTAAAACTTTTGTTGCTGAATTAATTAGAATTTTATTTAGTGCTATTGGTTGTATTATTGTTATACCTATAACGGCATATATTACAACACAATCTCTAAAAAGTAAGAAAGTAAAAGAATAATTTAATATTTAATGTTAATTTAATAAATTAACAGTTAAATATATACGAGGTGAAAACTATGAGAATATTAATAGTAGAAGATGAGGAGTCACTAGCGGACTTAGTCGCAAATAGATTAAAAAAGGAAAAGTATGTTGTAGATGTTTCTTTAGATGGTGAAGATGGACTATATAATGCTCTTTTAGATATCTATGATCTTATAATACTTGATATAATGTTACCTCATATCGATGGTATAGAAATATTAAAAAAGATAAAAAGTAATAATATTAAAGCTAAAGTAATTATGTTAACTGCAAAGTCAGAACTTGATGATAAATTGCTTGGATTTAGTGAAGGAGCTAATGATTATATTGCTAAGCCATTTCATATTGATGAAGTTGTAGCTAGAGTTAATGCTCAATTAAGAATCGATAGTATTAAAGAAAAAACCAAAGAATTTGGAGATTTAATTCTTGATATAAAAACATCTGAGATTATTAATAAAAGTAATAATGAAAGAATAAGTATTATAAATAAAGAATTTCAATTGCTTGAATATTTTATGAATAATCCAAATCAAGTTTTATCAAAAGAGATGATATATGACAAAGTATGGGGATTTGAAAATGATTCTATATCAAATAATTTAGAAGCATATTTATCTTTTATTAGAAAAAAACTAAAAACAATTAATTCAGATGTTCAAATAAAATCATTAAGGAATTTAGGATATAAAATGGAGTATAAAGATGAAGGAACTAAATAAAAAAGTTTTTAAAACAATATTCATTATATTATCAATGTTTATAATAATTGGAATTTTGATATTTAATGTTAGTACTTATAAAAAAGAATATAATAGTATTAAAAGAACTCTAACAATTATGGAAGATAGAGATTCCCATAGACCTGATGATAAAATACCAAATCCAAGTGATAGAGAATTAGACAATATGATGATAATGGATCATGAGGTATATACTATTATTTTAAATAATAACCAAATAGAAAGAATAATTAATCATAGTGGTAGTATAAGTAACTTTAATGTAAAAAAGATAGCTAAAATAATATTAAATAATAACAAAGGTGTAAATGTTAAAAACTTATATACTAATAGGTATGTATATAACTATAATGAAGATACTATAACTATAATAAATACAAAAAACACTAATAGTAGGTTATTACTAATACTTATTGAGTCTATTATATTTTTAGTAATATTTGAATTTATAATTTATTATATTTCTAAATTTTTAACTAGAAGAATTACTAAACCTGCACAAGAGTCTTTTGAAAAACAAAAAGATTTTATTGCGGATGCATCACATGAGCTAAAAACACCATTAGCTATTATAATGGCTTCTTCTGATGAGTTAAAAAGTGATAAAAAAAATGCTAAATATGTTGATAATATAAAATATGAATCTGAAAGAATGAATAATTTAATTAAAAGTTTGTTAGATTTATCGAAGTTAGAAAATGGTGTATCTATAGATACCTATAAAGAAGAGAACATATCTAAGATTATTGAAAAAACTAGTTTAACTTTTGAGGCAATAGCGTTTGAACAAAATATAAAGATAAATTCTAGTATTGAAGATAATATTATCTTTAAATGTAATAAAGAAGAAATAGAAAAATTAATATCAATAATATTGGATAATGCTATTAAACATAGTTATAAAGATTCTACAATAAATATAAATATTAGTAGAAATAAGAATAATATTGATATTGAAATAACCAATTGTGGTGATCCAATAAAATCTGGCGAAGAAGAAAAAATATTTGAAAGATTTTATAGAGGTGATAAATCTAGAAATAGAGAAAGTAATAGATATGGCTTAGGTCTAGCAATTGCTAAAAACATTGTTATTAACCATAAAGGAACAATTAAAGCATATTCTAAAAACAAAAAAACAACATTTAAAATAAATTTAAAAAATAAAGAACATTATTAAAAATTTAATGTTCTTTTAATTTTTAAATAATAATATTAAATTGTAGAAAGGAGAAGTGATTAATAGAAAAAGACTTATAATATAATATGATATGATATAATAATCTAAGAATAGGAGGCTAAAATGAAAGATAAAATAATGTTATTTATTATTGGTGTGTTAGTAGGAGCAGTTATTGCCACAGGAGCATTCTTTGTCTATACAAAAGCATCTAATAATAAATGTACTAATCAACAATCACAACAAATGAAAGGTGGAACACCGCCAGAGATGCCAAACAATCAAAATGGACAAAACAATTCTAACGGTCAACCACCAGAGATGCCAAGTGATAATTCAACAAATAGTAATGGCACAACTAATAATTCATAACTAGAAAGGAGAATATGATGAAAAATAAAAAAACAATAATGTATATTATTACAATTATATCTTTAATAACTATACTTATAGTGCTTTGGATATTAATTATTAATGAAAATAAACAAACAAAAACAGAGGCAAACAGTAATTCTAATATAACTAATAATTCATCTACATCTTACTCTGCAGTAAAAGAAATTACAGAGGAAAAAGATATTAATGGAGAAAGCTATGAATCAAAAAAAGCAGATGAAAATGTAATTTTAATCTCAGGGGTAAAATCCACACTCTCTAATATAACTATTAATAAGACTGGAGATTCAAATGGTGGTGATAACACAAGTTTTTATGGTACAAACTCAGCTATCTTAGCTAAAGGTGGTGCTAAAGTAACAATCAAAAATGCCACAATTACAACTGCTGCAACAGGTAGTAATGGAGTATTTAGTTATGGTGGATCTGCTACAACATCTAATTCATCAAGTGATGGAACAACAATTAATATAAGTGATTCAAAAATAACTACTTCAAAAGATAATTCAGGAGGTATAATGACAACAGGTGGTGGAGTTATGAACGCTACCAATTTAACTATAAAAACAAGTGGTATATCAAGCGCCGCAATTAGATCTGATAGAGGTGGTGGTACAGTTGTTGTTAATAAAGGAACGTATACAACCACAGGTCAAGGATCACCAGCTGTATATTCAACCGCAGATATTACTGTAAAAAATGCTACTTTAATTTCAAAGGCTTCAGAAGGTTTAATTATTGAAGGAAAAAATAAAATTACCATAGACAATGTAAAATTAACTGATACAAACAATAAATTAAATGGACAATCGACTACCTATAAAAATATATTTATATATCAATCTATGTCAGGGGATGCTGACACAGGAACCGCTGAATTCTCATCTAAAAATTCAACTATAATAACTAATAAAGGTGATACCATTTATGTTACAAATACAAAAGCTAATATTACATTAGAAAACAATAAATTTATAAATAATGATTCTACAAGTAATTTTATTAGAATACAAAAAGATTCATGGGGAACATCAGGATCAAATGGTGGTGAAGTTAGTTTAAAACTAATTAATCAAGCTGTTACAGGAAATATAGTTGTTGATTCTATCTCTACTTTATCTATGAATCTAACAAATTCATCTAATTATGAAGGAACTATAAATTCTAAAAATGAAGCAAAACAAATAAAAATAGTATTAGATAAATCTTCTAAAATAAAATTAACTGGTAACTCTTACATTTCCTCATTAGAAGATAGTGATTCATCATATTCAAATATTGATTTAAATGGATATAAACTTTATGTAAACGGAAAAGAATTAAAAAAATAATTAAAAAGCAGATTTATCTGCTTTTTTTTTGAAAGTAAGTGAAAAGTTATCTATTATTTGATATACTATTGTTAGATATAGATGACTGTAAGTAAGACAATAAATATAAAGGAGGTATATCATGAAATTAGAAAAATTATTATATATAATAGAGATGATATTTTTAACAATCTTTGTAATAAGCTTAATTTTAGTTTTGACTAATGCTTTAAATGTATGGTTAATAATTATAATATCATTCCCGATATTTATAATATCTTTTTTAATAAGAAGAATAATTAATATGAAAAATAGAAAATGAGGTGTTTTATGAAAATAACTAAAGGAAAAGTGATTTTAGCGGCAATTGTTATATATTTTGCTGTATTCGCAGTAATTAATGTTAACAAAGAAAAGAAAATAAATAAAGATATATTAAATAAAGTAGTATATGTAACAGATGGTGTTGTTAATAGTAAAAATGAAGGTAAATTAGTGTTAGTTAGTGGAAAAATAGGATATGATAATTTAGTAACTTTTCTAGAACTTGAAAATTTTAGTACTATAAAAATAAATAGGAAAGTAGAAGATTATATTAAGTATTATGATGAAGATGATAAGGAAGTTCATTATGAATGGAAAGAAAGAACTAATACTCCAGCCGAAACTAATGATTATTTAAAAACAATAATATCAGAAGAAAAAGTATCTAATGTTAATATAGGTGAGTATAAATTAGATAAAAAAGGATTAGACTTAATACCAGCAGATAAATATTATAGTAAACAAGAAAAGATAGGAGATTTAATTACTACAGGTATAGACTATAGTAGAGATCCTTATGAAGAAGATTTAAAAGTAGGAGATATGAAAATAACATATAAATATTATGATTTAGAAAAAAATCCTAATTTATCTATTCTTGCTGTTCAAAAAGGAAATTCATTTGTTCCTTATAAAGTAGATAAGAAAAAAGAGGTTTATCAAGTTTTTGTTGGTAAAGTAAACAATAAGGAAAAACTAACTAAAGAATTAGATAAAAATGTTAAAAGAACCAAAAAAGGAAAAATATTATTTATTATTATGATTCTTGGAGTTGGTATATTCTTTATAGTTGATAATAAGAAGAAAAATTAAATAGGATAATAAAAAAATTTAGAAAAAGAATGAGAATTAAACGCAGGAGCTATTTATCTAACAAGCGATGAAGCAAGTTATGCAAGAGGTGTAATATTGCCAATTCATAGTGTATATAATTGTGTATAGTATTTGGGGGTGATTGTCATGTCATATAATAAATTAGTTAGAGATAAAATACCTGAAATAATAAGAAATAATAAAGAAGAGCCTATTACTAGAATTTTAAATGATGATGAGTTTAAAATAGAACTTGAAAAAAAGCTACAAGAAGAAATGAATGAAGTTTTAGAATCTAGTGGTAGTGATAGAATTGAAGAATTAGCAGATATGTTAGAAGTGATAACTTCACTTGCAGATTTAGAAGGTAAGAGTTTAAATGATGTAATGAACATTTGTAATGAAAAACGTGAAAAACGTGGTGGTTTTCAAAAGAGAATATATTTAAGTGATGTAAAGAATTAAATCTAGAGGTGGATATGGTAACTAAAGCAAAGAAGATTATATTTGATAAAAATAAAAGTGTTGAAGTAGAGAAGAATTATGTTGTGGATAATTATATATCTAAAGATGATAATATAGGTTATTCAGTAGTAAGAACTCATTTAGATGGTAAACATCCTTATATGAAGAACACTAATTCTAATAGAACATACTATTTAATAAATGGAGAGGCTAAGTTTTATGTAGATAATGATATATTTGAGATATCAACAGGAGAAATGATGATTATTCCCAAAAATACAAAATATGCATTTAAAGGTAAATTTGATGCAATTTTAATTGACTGTCCAGCTTTTGATGTTAAATATGATGTAATATATGATGAAGAAATAAAAGATTAAAGTTTGACAAACTCTATATTTTATACTATAATCAAGTAGAAATTTATTGATGAAGAAGTTATCCAAGTAGTTTATTTGAAATCTAATTAGGAACTTATAACCACTGACTGAAAGTTATAGGAGAAAGCAAATAAATGAATTTCAATAATGGAGTCAAATCGTGTAAGAGCGTTAATCTAATGAGATAGCAATTGCTATGAAAAAAGGTGGTACCACGGCTAGTTCGTCCTTTAGGATGACTAGTCGTTTTTTCTTTACATGATTTAATAAAGGAAAGGATGAGATTATGAAAGAAAAATTAGAAAGCATTCGTAAAAGTGGTTTAGAAAAAATTGCGGCTGCTAAAACTATGGAAGAAATATCAGAAGTTAGAAGAGAATTGACTGGTAAAAAGAGTGAACTTTCGGATGTAATGAAGACAATGGGTAGTTTAACTCCAGATGAGAGAAAAGAACTTGGTATGCAAACTACGGAAATAAAAAATGTATTCCAAGAACACTTAGACGAACGAGAGAAACAAATAATAGAGTCAAAAAGTGTATTAGAAGAACCTATTGATATCACTTTACCAGGTAAAAAAGTAGAAAAAGGTAAGCTTCATCCATTAACACAAATGTGTTATGACTTAAATGATGCTTTCTTGTCACTTGGGTTTGAAGTTTTTAGTGAAGATGATATTAGTAGTGAAAAATTTGCTTTTGATAATTTAAACTTTGCTCCTGATCATCCAGCAAGACAAATGATGGATACTTATTGGATTGAAGGTACTGAAAAAAAACATGCTAATGAAAGATTATGTTTAAGACCACATTTAACTGGAGGATCTGTACGTTATTTATTAAAACATGGAGCACCAGCTAGATTTGTATATCCAGGTAGAGTATATAGAAATGAAGATGTAGACTCAGGACATGAAAGAGCTTTTTATCAATATGAGGCATTAATCGTAGATAAAAACATATCATTCTCATCAGGAATTGTAATGATTAAAACAATTCTTGAAAAAGTATTTGGTAGAGAAATAAATATTCGTATGCGCGAAGGATTCTTCCCATTTGTAGAACCAGGATATGAAATAGATATGGAATGCTTAGTATGTGGTGGAAAAGGATGTAGTGTATGTAAGCATAATGGATGGTTAGAAATAATGCCAGGTGGTGTTATTCATCCAAATGTATTAAAATCCGCAGGACTTGATCCTGATGAATGGACAGGTTTTTATATCAATATAGGTTTAGAAAGGCTTGTTATGATGCGTTATGGAGTTGATGATATTAGAAATTTCCGTAGTGCAGATTTAAGATTCTTGGATCAATTTAAGTAGAAAGGAGATTATTATGAGAGTATCATTAAATTTAATTAGAAAATACATAGACTTACCAAAAGATATCACAGATAAACAAATTGCTTATGACCTTACTCTTCGTACAGTTGAAGTAGAAGATGTTATAGATACAAGTTTGAAGTATCATGATATAGTAGTTGGTAAAATTTTAGAGATTAAACAGCATCCAAATGCAGATAAATTAAAGATTTGTATAACAGATATAGGTTTAGATAAACCAGTACAAATAGTATGTGGTGGATCTAATCTTTATGAAGGAGAGTTAGTTGTTGTATCCAAACCAGGTGCAGAAGTAGTATGGCATGGTGAAGGTGAACCAGTAAAAATAAAAGAAACTAAAATGCGTGGTGAAGATTCCTATGGAATGATTTGCGGTGCAGAAGAAGTGTTTTTAAGTGAGTTTTTCCCTCCTCAAAGTGAGTTTGAAATAGTAGATTTAAAAGGAGTTGATTGTAAGCCGGGAGACAATATATCAGATATTGTTTGTATGAATGATACAGTTTTAGAAATAGATAATAAATCACTTACAAATAGACCTGATTTATGGGGACATTATGGAATTGCTAGAGAATTATCTGCAATATATGAAGTTCCATTAAAAGAATTAGAGAAAGTAAAAATTGATAAAAACTTACCTAAATATAAAATAGAAATAAAAGAGCCAGAAAAATGTAGACGTTATGTTGGTATAGAGATAGAAAATGTTTATGAAAAAGAATCACCAATTTGGTTAAAAGCAATTTTAGTTAATACAGGAATGCGTCCTATTAATCTTATTGTTGATATCACAAATTATGTTATGATGGCAGTAGGTCAACCATTACATGCCTTTGATAGAACACATGTTGAAGGGGAAAAAATTGTAGTAAGAAACGCTAAAAAAGGAGAAAAGCTTTTATTACTAGATGATAATACTGTTGATTTAACAGAAGATGATTTAGTTATTTGTGATACTAAAGAAGCTATGGCACTAGCAGGTATAAAGGGTGGTAAAAAAGATTCTATCTTACCTGATACAAAAGGAATTTTATTAGAAGTAGCTAACTTTTCTGCTGGGACTATTAGAAAAACAGGAACAAGATTTGATGAAAAAACAGATTCAGCAATTAGATATGAAAAAAACATTGATACAGAGCGCGTTGATTTAGGTGTATCTATGGCACTTTCTATGATTAAGGAATTCTTTAAAGACAGTAAAATCGTTGCTTATGGGGAAGAATATCCTGAAAAAACAGAAAGAGCAAAAATAGATGTATCACAAGAATTCCTAGACATAAGATTAGGTAAAGCGTTAAAACAAAGCATTATAGAAAAAGTTTTAAAATCATTAGGCTATGATGTTGATTACAAAAACGGAATATATCATGTAACTGCTCCTGTTTGGAGATCCACTGGAGACGTATCTATAAAAGATGATGTTTTAGGGGATATAGCTAGAATACTTAGTTATCAAAGTTTTGATCCTAAACCATTACCTGTAGCTTTTGAACACGCAGTAAGACAAAATGATGTGTTACTTGAAAGAAGAATCAAAGAATACCTAGCTTATAGATGTGGATTTAATGAAGTATTTACTTATCCTTGGATTGATGTTAAATATATTAATGCTGCTAGAATATCTACAAAGAATGCTGTGGCTTTAGCTACACCTCCATCACCAGAACAAAAATATCTTCAAACATCACTTGTCCCAGCTGTATTAGAGGCCATATCTAAAAATACAAGATATTATAGTGATTTTAAAATATTTGAAATGGCTCAAGTATTTGAAAAAGGTAAATATAATCCTTCTACTAAAGAGGAAACATTACCAATTCATAAAAATTATGTAACTGGTGCTATTGTTGGAAAAGATGCCAAAGATATATTCTATCAAGTTAAAGGCGTTATAGAAGAAATAGCTAGTTATACGCATATGGAAGAACTATCACTAGAAAAAACAGATAAACCATCATGGGCAGATATAAATGCATATTTAACGATTAAAAGAGGAAATGAAGTGGTTGGTGAGTTAGGATTATTATCAGTAGCAGCTATGAATGATGCTAAGATTAAAAGAACTAATGCTGCTATATTTGAAATTAATGTTGATAAACTTGCTCCTTTAGATTCTAGAACTAATAAGTATGAAAAATTACCACAAATACCATATGTAGAAAAAGACTTATCTATATTGCTAGATAATGATGTCGCTTGGCAAACAATTAACAGAACAATCAAGAATAAAGTAAAAGGTGTAGAATTTATAGAAGAATATCATGGTGAAAAAATTCCTGAAGGAAAGAAATCTATAACTTTTAGAATAAAAATAGGAGATGGGAAATCAACACTTACTTCAGAACAAATACAAAAAGAAATGAACAAAGTATTAAAAGCTTTAAATGCTGTTTGTGGCGCAGAATTACGTGAAGAATAAAAGAATCAAAAAAAGGTTCTTTTTTTTTAAAAAAATGTCGCTTTTTGTGGTAGTGATATGCTATAATTAAATATGATAGAGAGTGTTCTAAAAGTAGGAGGGGCTTACCTTATTGTAATGAAAGGATTTTGATGGATTATATGAAAGTAGTATTTAAGGTTTTGAAATATATTGGATTAACAATTTTACTATTTTTAGCAGGTATTTGTATATCAGTATTTATACAAGCTAAAACCAAACCAAATAAAATACCAGCAATTTTTGGTTATAAGCCATTTATTGTAATGTCTGGTTCTATGGAAGCAGAACTAAAAAAGGGAGATTTAGTAGTAGTTAAAAATATAGATAAAAAAACTATAAAAAAATCAGATATTATAGCATTTAGAGATAAAAAGAATCATGTTGTTACACATCGTATTGTAGAAGTAATTAATGATAATGGTAAAAAAGCGTTTATAACAAAAGGTGATAACAATGATACAACCGATGTAGGAGCAGTCTATTTAAATAACATAGAAGGAAAATACGTATTCAAGATTGCTAAGGTAGGTAATGTGTTATTAGTATTACAAAAACCAACAACATTATTTATCATGCTAACGGTTATTTTAGTTGTTGGAATTATTTGGATAATGCTAGGTAATAACAAACTATCAAATGAAGAAAGAAAAGAGCTAGAAGAGTTAAGAAGTCAAAAGAAGAAAAAATAGTTATAAACATTTCATGTTTATATAGAAGTACAAATAGAGGAGGTGAAATAGTGAGTAATAAAAAGAAAATAGCTACAATGTTACTAGTTGCAATTGTTGCAATAGGAAGTTATTTTGTAGCTGGTACATATGCTAAGTATACTAGTAGTATCGCAGGTGAAGATACAGCTTCAGTAGCTAAATGGAAATGGATTATTAACAATAGTACAATTGATTCAACAACAGCTGCAGAAAACGGATACACATTTGATCTTTTCAGTACAATAAAAGAAGCAGATACAACAACAACAGAAAATGATGTAGCATCAGGTAAGAAAATTGCTCCTGGTACTGGTGGATTAATAGATATCGATATTGAAAACAAATCAGAAGTTAATGCAAAATATGAAATTAGATTTGCTGAAACTAATGCAAGTAGTGTACCTATCGAATATAGTGTTGATGGTACTACTTGGGTAAGTGGAGCTAATCTTAATAATTTAAACGTTGCTGAAACTAACATTGCTATTAATGGAACTGCAACTAAAACAGTTAAGTGGAGATGGGCATTCACAGGAGATGCTAGTTCAAATTATACAAGCACACAAACTGATACAACTGATACTGCATTAGGATTTGGTGCTAACACTTCTGCTGCAACAGTAAAATTAACTGCAACAGTAGTAGTAACACAAGCTGATTAAAAACTTTAATTTCTCTAGAGAGATTAAGATCTTATGGAAAGGAAGGTACAATATGAAAGATAAGAGTATTAAAAAAACACAATTTTTAGTATTATTTTTAATAGTTTTAATACTATTGTACCTTCTAATCCAAAATTTTGGATATATAGAAAACGGTACAATGATAGTGCCTACAGGAAATGTTGATATTTTTGAAATAGAATGTGACTGTTGTAAAGAAGATATAAAACCAGCTATAAAAAAAGATGAAAATACTAAGGAAAAATATAATATAACTAAAAAGAAAAAAAGAAAAAAAGAAATTAAGAGGGAAGATACTGATGAAAATAAGCTAGAAGAGGAAGAAGAAGAGGAAATCGAAAAAGAAATAGAAGTATTTGATGATTATAAGATATGGGATAACAAGCAATTAAGAATTTTCTCAAACCCTGCATATGAGTATGAAAACAAAATAGCCCCTGGTTCTAAAAATAGTTATGCTTTTGTAATTAAGAATAACAATGATTTTGATATTGTATATGACATTTATTTTAAAGAAGTTAATAATAAAAAAATTAATATGCAATACAAACTAACTCATGAAGGGAATTATTTGATAGGATCAGCAACTAAATATGTACCTATTGCCAACAAAAAAGTTGCAAGTGTGGAATTAGCTGCAAATGAGCAAAAAGCATATATTCTACATTGGAAATGGGTAGATAGCAGTCATGATGCTGATGCTGGATTTGATATAAATTCAAGATACAAATTATCAATAATAGTAGGTGTAATTTAAAAATGAAATTTATAAAAACATTATGTTTTAGTTTATTTTTATTAATATCTTTAAGCTATATTTTTGTTATTATAGCTCCTAGAATATTTCAAGGATTTTATCCATTTGGAATAAAAACAGCAATTGTTGCAACCGGTAGTATGGAACCAACATTAAAGATAAATGATTTTGTAATAGTAAAAAAACCTAAAAAAATAAAAATTAATGATATTATTTCTTATAAAGATGATGATAAGCATGAAGTTTTACATAGAGTAGTTAAAATAAATAAAAAAGAAATAATTACTAAAGGTGATGCCAACAATACTGAAGATAAACCAATTAACATCAATCAAGTTACAGGCATCTATATTGGAAAAATAAAGTATTTAGGAAATATTATAAATATCCTAAAAAAACCATTGGTTTTTAGTACTATAATTACAGTTTTATTAGTATTATGGTTAATTACAAAGGATAAGAAGGTTAGCAATTAGAAGTAAGAGGTGAGTATATTGAAAAAGTTTAAATTTAGAAAACGAACAATAATTTTTCTAATTTTAACTGTGGCTATATTTTCAAGTGCTTACTTATTAGCTAAATATACATCTTCCTTTGATGGATCTGATAATGCTAAAGTTGCTAAATGGAATGTTTCTTATAATACAAATAACCTATCAGGGGACGTATTAAACCTAATATCTGGTGATGGACCTACTAGTTATACAATAAGCGTTACTAGTACATCAGAGGTATCTGCTAAGTATTCAATTATATTATCTAATGTTCCTAGCGAATTAGAAGTTAAGCTTGATAATGGTACATATATAACTCCAACTAATAATAGGATAGAATTTAGTAATGCTGGTTCATTTATGGGGGCGGATATAAATAGAACTTTTACTCATACATTAACATTTAATGCTCCACTTGAAGCTGATATAGTAAACACATCAACTATAGGAATAGATATTGATTTTGATCAAATAAATTAATTAATGAAAGGGAGGATACTATGAAGAGAATAACAAAAATAAAACCATTTTTTGTATTTTTGTTATGTTCTATAAGCGTGCTTTATGTTTGCGCAAAATATGCCTCTCACTTTTACAAAGCAATAACTTTAAATGTAAACAAACCAGAATATACTGTAACTTTTCATAGTAATGATGGTAATAATACAACAGTTACTCAAAACTTTGTTTATGGAACAAGCCAACCATTAACAGCTAATTCTTTTATAAGAACAGATTATTCTTTTGATGGTTGGAATACCGCAGCTGATGGATCAGAAACCCCATATTCAGATGAACAAGTAGTTGATAAATTAACTCATGTTAATAATGGGAATGTTGATTTATATGCGCAGTGGAGAAGAGTATTAACATTTACGGTAACAGGGAATCCAGCTAATTGGACTAATCAAGATGCTACTTTAACTATAGTACCAGATATTGCTGGCACTTATGAGTATTCCTTTGATGGAGGTAGTACATGGCAAAACACACCATCACATATATTTTCAAGCAATCAAGTTGTGCCTATGAAAATAAGAGCTTTAGATGGATTTACAAGTAGTCAAAAAACAGAAATAATTACTAAAATAGATAAAATAAATCCTAGTATTAATTTTGCTTCAAACAAAACAATTGTTACTCTAGGGGATTCTAATCCAATTAGTAGCATAGCAACAGCCACTGATAATGAATCAGGAATAGATGCAACAGGTTTACAAGTTAATAGATTTGAAATTGCTACAGGAAGAAATACAGATTTAATTACCAATACTAATTATTTCACTTACCCAGGATTATATGCTATTAGCTTAGAAGTATCTGATGTTGCTGGAAATACAACTAATTTGAATTCTGAAATATTGGTAAGGTGGCCAACAGGTGGTAGATATGTTGTTAAAAAGACTAAATTAGATGGTCCTGATATCGCCGGAGAAGGATTATCAAGTACTACTGCTACCAATGGATTATATAAAGATACTGCTGCAACTGGCGCTAATACTGGATTGCCATTTGCAAGTAAATACTATTATACAGGGCCAACAGTTGATAATTACATATCTTTTGCCTCATCGACATTTAGAATTTTAAATGTATCAACAAATGATTGTATAAAAGTGCTTGGTGATATTTCTGATGTAAAAACAGCTTGGGGAAATAGAAAAATATATGATTCAAATACATATAATACCTGGAGTACTAAATGGTGGCCTCGTGGTCAAATATATAATAATGAAACAGGCGAATCTAGATATAAGTTATTTACCACTGAAGAAAAAGCTCATTTAGCGCTTGCTACATTCTATGCAGGAAGATTTAATAAGAGTGATGCTCCAGATATTTCTTATACTGTGTACTACGAACAAACAGGTGGAGTTAACCTTGGAGGAAACAATGATACAAACCCAGCATTTGAAGGATATTCAGCATATCCAAATGTTAGTGATTACTTAAAAGCAAGTAAAGCCCATGATGTAGTAATAAACATAGATGATACACAAGATAATGGAGTTCTTGGTATAGGTACTACAAAAAGAGATATCTTTAATGCTAATAGTTGGATTGATATGTCTATAGACCAATGGACTATAAATTCAAAAAATGCTACTTCTACAGATAATGATTTCTGGGTATTAGATGGAACGGTTCATGGTAGAATAGTTTCAAGAACATATTATTATAATCAACAATATCGTGTAGCATTCTATATAACTGATACAACAATATTATCAGGTTCAGGAACATCTACTGATCCATATACCGTACAAGAAGATTGGTCTTGGTTTGATAACGCTCAAGTTTTACAATAAACTTACAACACTGTTGTAAGTTTTTATTTATATGTTATACTATAACAGAGGTGATAAAAGTGATACCAAAAATAATATTTAGAAAAATGTCGCCAGAAGAAAATGCCGATGTAATAAAATGGGCATTTAGAGAAGATGATGAATTTTTAGGAGTAAAAGATTATGCTATTAAATATTTCCCCGAGCTAGGAAAAATAGATGATAGCTATAGTGAAGAAGAAATAGATTCTTTAATTGAAAATGTCGTAAAAAAAGATCATATAAAATATAAAGAAAGACTAAATAATGAAGTTGAAAAATATAAAGACATTTGGAATAATTATAATGATAGATATTTTGAAGCAATTACAAAGTATTTAGATATAAAATGGCCAGAGGAATTTAAAGAAATAGTTGTATCTGTTGGTTTTATACCTGTATTTCCAAGATATTTAGATACATTTACTTTTGCCCTAGGAACTAATATTAGTGAATCAAAGCTAATAGAATGCGCTGCCCATGAAAGTCTACATTTTATTTGGTTTAAAAAATTTATGGAGCTTTTCCCTGATACTAAAAGAAGAGAAATGGATACTCCATATATACCTTGGCAATATAGCGAAATGGTAGTAGATCCTATATTAAATAGTAAAGAAATAAAGGATATACTTCCTATAAAAGCCAAAGCCTATGATTATTTTTATAATAGAGATGATAATATAATGGAAGATTTAGTTAATATATATAATGAGAATATTTCTATTGAAGATAGAATAAGAAAAGGGTTTAACTTAGTAACAGAAAGATTAACTAAAGAAGAAAAGAGGAAAAAATAATGGAAAGATATGAAATTACAAAGAGTTTAGAAAATATAAATACAAGAATTAATGAACTATGGAGGTCTCTTTGACGTAGATAATAAAAAAAAGAAAGTTAATGAATTAGAAAAAGAACAAAATAATCCTGATTTTTGGAATAATAAAGAAAAATCAGAGCAAGTTATAAAAGAGATAAAAGATTTAAAAAATATTACAGATAGACTAGATTCTATAAAATCCAAATATCAGGATGCAAAAGATTGCTTTGATTTATCTATAGAGGATGAAGCTTTTTTAAATGAGATTGATATAGAAACATTAGAAAACAATTTATCTTCATTAGAAGTATTATTACTTTTAGATGGTGATTATGATCATAATAATTGCATTTTTGAAATACATTCAGGCGCAGGTGGAACTGAAGCTTGTGATTGGGCTAATATGTTATATAGGATGTATACAAGGTATTTTGAAAAAAAAGGTTATAAAACAGAAATATTAGATTATCAAGAAGGTGAAGAAGTAGGAATAAAATCTGTTACTCTAAAAGTAGTTGGTGAATATGCATATGGATATTTAAAATGTGAAAAAGGTGTACATAGATTAGTTAGACTTTCGCCATTTGATGCAGCTAATAAAAGACATACATCTTTTGCATCAGTAGATGTAACTCCTGAATTTGATAATACCATTAATATTGATATAGATGAAAAAGATTTAAAAATTGATGTCTATAGATCAAGTGGTAAAGGAGGCCAAGGTGTTAATACTACAGATAGTGCTGTTCGTATCACGCATTTACCTACTAAAATAGTAGTTACTTGTCAAAATGAAAGAAGTCAAATAAAAAATAAAGAAACAGCTATGTCTGTCTTAAAAGGAAAACTTAAATTACTAGAATTAGAAAAACAACAACAACAAGTACAAGATGTTAAAGGAATCCTTAGTAACATTGAATTTGGATCGCAAATAAGAAGTTATGTTTTACATCCATATTCAATGATTAAGGATCACAGAACAAACTATGAGGCAAGTAATGTTGATAAAGTATTAGATGGAGATTTAGATGGTTTTATAGAGAGGTATCTAAAGGAGATGAAATAGTGTTTCATTTTAATAATAAATTCAAATTTAATAATGAAATATTTAAGCAGATAGAAAGAAAATATCAATTACGAAGATACTTTGAATTAATATTGGGAATATTTTTAATAGCAGTTAGTTTTAACTGCT
>CAYRAF010000023.1:0-17877 GCA_964422195.1 uncultured Muribaculaceae bacterium
ATTGATATTCTAAAACAAGCTAAGGAAAAATGGGAATTTGAACCTAGTTATGAAGATGATATAGCTAAAGAACACGAAAAATATATTACAGAATATTTCAATGGACCAGTATTTATAACAAATTGGCCTAAAGATATAAAAGCTTGGTATATGAAATTAAATGACGATAATAAAACAGTTGCCGCAGTTGATCTTGAAGTGCCAGGTGCTGGAGAATTAATGGGTGGTTCACAAAGGGAAGAAAACTATGATGTATTATTATCTCGTATGAAAGAGTTAGGAGTAGACAAAGAACCAGTAGAATGGTTCTGTAACTTAACCACAATTGGAGGATGTTATCACTCTGGCATTGGACATGGTTTAGAAAGACTATTAATTTATTTAACGTGAGTAGAAAATATTAGAGATGTAATACCATTCCCAAGAACACCTAATAATTGTAATTATTAGACAATAAATGACACTAAAAATATATTCAAATATTTGAATATATTTTTTTTGCCTTTTAATTATGTTAGAATAGTAGTATAGGTGATACTATGAATAATAATATAGAAATTTTAAAACAAATTGCTAATACAGAAATGTCAATGGTTTATATAGGTAGAAATAAAGATACTAATGAAAAGTTTATTTTAAAGAAAAAACTTGAAGATTATGATTCTACTAAAGTATTAGATATATATAAGAAACTAGATCATAAAGCTTTACCAAAGGTATTAGATAGTTTTGTAGATAATAATACATATTATGAAGTTTTAGAATATGTAGATGGTATTTCGTTAAAACAAAAGCTAGATACCGAAGGAAGACAAAAAGAGGAAGATGTTGTTAAATGGGCTTTAGAATTATGTGATGTTTTTACTTATTTACATAGTAGAAATCCTAAAGTTATTTATAGAGATTTAAAACCTGGTAATATTATGTTGGATAAAAGTGGTAATATTCATTTAATAGATTTTGGTACTATGAGAGAGTATAAAGATGGTAAAAATGAAGATACTATAAGACTTGGTACAATTGGGTATGCAGCTCCTGAACAATATGATAAAAATGCTCAAACAGATGAAAGAACGGATATTTATAATTTCGGAATAACTATATATTATTTATTAACTAATAAATCTCCTTGTGATAAACCTTATAAGATATATCCGATTAGATATTGGTATAAAGATTTATCAGATGAATTAGAGAGGATTATTATTAAATGTACAAGGAAAGATCCTAACGAAAGATATCAAAGCTTTAATGAAGTTAAATTTGATATCGAACATTATAAAAGTCCAATTATTTAAATACAAAACTTTACAGAATATTCCTGTAAAGTTTTTTAGTTTTATTGACACTATTATTTTACATTGTTAAAATAATAGTTAGTAAAAGAAAGAAAGTGATATCATATGAATATAAAAATACTAGTTGAAGTTTACGTAAAAAAATTAAATAAAACTTATGATGTTTTTGTTCCAACTAATAAAACTATTCATGAGATATCCGGAATTATTTCTTCATCTATTAACAAACAAACACATGGTGATTATAAAATTACTGAAGACACAACTATTTATGATAAAGAAAATAGAAATATAGAAAATACTACTTTAACAATAGAAAAGTTAAGTTTATTGAATGGTTTAAAACTAACATTGGTATAAGATTATGAAAATCAGGCTTATTAAAGAAAGTATTAATTATATAAATAATACCTTTTTTATTAGCAAAAACAGATAAGGAAACATATACTGAACATCCTATGTTGAAAGAGATCTATGATGATATTGATAACTTTGGATATATATCTAAAAAGACTGGAAAAGAACTAAAAAAACTGTTGGAAAACCCTAATTATAATCTTGGGATACATAGAGCTGGTATTCAAAGAGCTAATTCCATTATTGAATCTGGGGGATTAAGATTGACAGGTGATATTTCTAGTGGTGTGGTAAATAATATTGTATATCTAGAAAATAATATATCTTTTTATAATAAAGAAGATATGGATAGTCTTTCATTATTTTATTTAATTAGGGAATTAAAAGTAGCTTATTCATATAAATCTATAGGTAAAAAAGCAGATGTATTATTAATAGCTATTCCGATAGATAAAGAGGAAAGTGAATTGATTGAAATAAAAGATGGATTTCCTGTTTTAAATTCAAAATATATATATGGTTATGTAACTTCAGATCATGGCAATGTAAGTGAAATTGTGCATAATCAATCCTTTATGGAATTAGAAAAACACAAAAAATAAAATATGATGAATGGGATATGTATGAAAATGCATGTTCTTTTTTTTTATATTTTTCATATATTTATTTAGGAGGATTCTATGAATAAATATAGTAATGGTCTAAGTAATGACGAAGTATTAATGAGTAGAAAAAAATATGGTAGTAATGATATAAGTATGATATCTAATAATAGTTTTTTTAAATTATTATTAGAATCTCTTGGAGATCCAATTATTAAAATATTATTAATAGCTTTAGGAATAAAAACTTTTTTTTTATTTAAAGACTTTGATTGGTTTGAAACTATTGGGATAGTAATTGCTATATTTATCGCATCTTTTATTTCAAGTATATCAGAGTATGGTAGTGAACAAGCTTTTATTAAAATGCAGGAAGAAGCATCTAAAGTGAAATGTAAGGTTAAAAGAAATGATAAAGAAGAATTAATAGAAGTTAATGAAGTAGTAGTAGGTGATATTGTTTTGTTACAAACAGGTGATAAGATACCTGCGGATGGTAAAATAATTGAAGGAGAAGTATCAATAGATGAATCTTCTTTAACTGGTGAAGCAAAAGAAATATATAGAAACAAAAATCAAAAGATATTTAGAGGTACAGTTATATTATCTGGTAATGCTAAAATGATAGTAGAAATTGTTGGTAAAAACACTTTTTATGGAAAAATGAATGAAGAGTTAAATATAAAACAAGAGAAAAGCCCACTTAAAATAAGATTAACTGAACTTGCTAAGGTTATTAGTAAAATAGGATATATAGGTGCTTTTTTAGTATCTTTTTCTTATCTTTTTTCTAAAATAGTTTTAGATAATAATTTTAATTTATCATTAATTATTTCTACTTTAAAGAATTTTCCTTTAATGAGTAGTTATGTTTTATATGCTTTAACTCTTAGCGTCACTATTATAGTAGTCGCAGTACCAGAAGGACTTCCAATGATGATTACTTTAGTATTATCATCTAATATGAAAAGAATGCTTAAGAATAATGTTTTAGTAAGAAAGTTAGTGGGAATAGAAACCGCAGGTAATATAAATATCTTATTTACCGATAAAACAGGAACATTAACTTATGGTAATTTAAGTGTAACGGAATTTTATGATAGTAATTTATATACTTATAAAAGTTTAAAAAAAGTAAATTCTAAATTTAAAGAAATATTATATAAATCATTTATTTATAACAATGAAGGAATATTTACTAAAAAAGAAATAATAGGGGGTAATATTACAGATAAAGCATTATTAAAATTTATTGGTGAAGAAAATAATAAATATAAAGTTAATAATAGAGTAAGTTTTAATAGTAAAAATAAGTATTCTTCTTGTGTAATAAATGGGATTAAATATATTAAAGGGTCTTATGAAAAATTACTTCCAGAATGTAAATACTGTTATGATAAAAATGGTGTTAAGAGTGTTTTTATTAATAGGAATAAAGTTGAACAAAAAATAAAACAATTGAATAAAGAAGGTAATCGTATTTTAATGTTTGCTACCTCTACAAACATATCTAATGAAATAAAAGATTTGGTTTTAGTAGGATTTGTTTGTATTAAAGATGAAGTAAGGACAGATGCTATTAAAGGGGTAGAGTTGGTAACAAAAGCTCATATTCAAACTATTATGATTACAGGAGATAATAAAGATACAGCTATATCTATTGCTAAAGAAGCGAGAATTATAAAAAGTGATGATGATATAGTATTAACAAGTAAAGAGTTAAATGAGTTAAGTGATGATAAAATAAAAGTTATATTTCCTAAATTAAGAGTGGTAGCACGATCACTTCCTAATGATAAATCAAGATTAGTAAGACTTGCAAAAGAGATGGATTTAGTAGTAGGAATGACAGGGGATGGAGTTAATGATGCTCCAGCATTAAAACAAGCTAATGTTGGTTTTGCTATGGGAAGTGGTACTGAAGTTGCTAAAGAAGCAAGTGATATAGTAATACTTGATGATAATTTTTTATCTATTTCAAAGGCTATAATGTATGGAAGAACTATTTTTAAAAGCATAAGAAAATTTATTATATTTCAGTTAACTGTTAATTTATGTGCCATTAGTTTATCGATAATAGGACCATTTATTGGAATTGATACACCAGTTACAGTCATTCAAATGTTATGGATAAATATGGTTATGGATACACTCGCAGGTATAGCTTTTTCATATGAACCAGCATTAGAAGAATATATGGATGAATATCCTAAGAAAAAAGATGAACATATCATAAATAAGTATATGCTTAATGAAATCTTATTTACTGGTATTTATTCTTCTTTACTTTGTATTGTCTTTTTAAAAACAAATATTATATCTTCATTTTTTAGAACTGATATAAATAGTAAGTACCTATTAACCGCATTTTTTGGATTATTTATATTTATAGGTATATTTAATAGTTTTAGTGCTAGAACTATGAGAATAAATATCTTATCTAATATTATAAAGAATAAAGTTTTTTTAATAGTTATATTATTTATTATATTGGTACAAACAATACTTATTTATTATGGAGGGGAGTTATTTAGAACTTATGGTTTAACCTTTAAAGAATTTAATATGATGTTGTTATTTGCTTTTACAGTAATTCCTGTAGATTGGATTAGAAAAATTATACTTAGAAGTAGAGGAATAAAAGGAGGAGTATAACTTTACAATTAAAGCTAATTATGCTATATTATACTTAGTATGATAGGCGGTGAAGTCATGGAAAAATTATTGGATTCTATATCAAAAGCTGAAGAAATATCAACTACAGAAGTATTAACAGAAGAACCTATAGTTACTGAAACTCCTATAAGTGAACAAATAACTGAAAACCTTGATGAAGTAAATGAAAGAGATAAAAACCAAATAATAAATGCGATGAATAATTTGATTGAAAATGGAGAAAGATTGACTATTAGCGTTGTTGGTACATCTAATGTAAATGAATCTGAATCATCTAGAACAATTAATATTAATCAAGTATCATTTACTACTCAATCTATAGAATATTTTGATAATGTAATGTTACCAGCAGTATATGATGCTTTCTATAATGGTAAAAACCCTGAAGTTATTACAGATACAGATGATTTAAAAAATGGTAGATTCATGGCAACATCATCTAATGGTGATAGTATGGTTGTCATAGATTTACCTACTAATATTTTAGAGAATATTAATAATCATGCATTAGAAGTTACAAGAACTATGCCTGCTATAACTGAAGTAAAAGATAATACATTAAATAATAATAATGAGGTAAAAGCTAAAACTAAAGTTAAAACAATGAATATAAATGAAATGGGATTTGTTGGAAGTATGTCTATTGGTATGATAATAGGAGCAATAATAGTAATTATTATTTTGATATTAATGTTACTTGGTTTGATAAGAGTATAAGAGACTATGTCTCTTTTTTTATACAAAAATATTCACAAATAAAAAAAAGTATGTTATAATTTAGAACAGGTTTAAGAAAAGAAGTGAAGTTTATGAAAAAAAGAAATGTTGCTATTATAGCTCATGTTGATCATGGAAAGACAACTTTAGTAGATGAAATATTAAAGTCCTCTGGAACTTTTAGGGATAATGAAGAAGTAGGATCAATGGATTCTAATGCTATTGAACAAGAAAGAGGAATTACGATATTAGCGAAGACTACGGCTATTAATTATAAAGATTACCGTATAAATATTGTTGATACTCCAGGACATGCTGATTTTGGTGGAGAAGTAGAAAGAATTATGAATATGGTTGATGGGGTAATTTTAGTTGTAGATGCTTATGAAGGTGCTATGCCACAAACTAGATTTGTTCTTAAAAAAGCATTAGAAGCAGGAGCAAAACCTATTGTTGTTATTAATAAGGTTGATAAAGATTCTGCAAGACTTGCTGAAGTTATGGATGAAGTATTAGAGTTGTTTATAGAACTTGGTGCTACTGATGATCAGTTAGACTTTAAAACAATTTATGCATCAGCTCTTAATGGAACAAGTAGTACATCAGAGGATTTATCTACACAAACAGAAGGATTTACTGAGCTTTTAGATATGATAATTGAAGAAATACCTGAACCAAAAGGATCAGTTGATGAAGAATTACAATTTCAACCAGCATTACTTGACTATAATGAGTTTGTAGGAAGAATTGGTATAGGTAGAGTTGCTAATGGAAAAATAAAAGTTGGACAAATGGTAGATTGTATTAGATTAGATGGAACCAAGAAAAGTTTTAGAGTTCAAAAATTATTTGGTTTTATAGGTCTTAAAAGAATTGAAATTGAAGAAGCAGAAGCTGGGGATATATGTGCTGTCGCAGGTCTTGCTGATATTTCAGTAGGAGAAACTCTATGTAATGTAGGAGTAGATAAACCACTTCCAATATTAAGAATAGATGAACCAACTTTACAAATGACTTTTGGGGCAAATACTTCTCCATTTGTTGGTAAAGAAGGTAAAATACTTACTGCTAGAAAAATAGAAGAAAGATTATATAGAGAAACTCAAAGAGATGTATCTTTAAGAGTAGAAAACAATGACACAGAAAGTTTCATAGTTTCAGGACGTGGAGAATTACATTTATCCATTTTAATCGAAAATATGAGAAGAGAAGGATTTGAACTTGAAGTATCTAAACCAGAAGTTATTATTAAAGAAGTAGATGGCATAAAAATGGAACCATTTGAAGATTTACAAATAGAAACACCTGATGATACAGTTGGATCTATTATTGAACAATTAGGCCTTCGTGGGGCTATTATGGAAAACATGTCATCTAGAGATGGACAAACAACTTTAAAATATGTAATTCCTTCTCGTGGATTAATTGGTTTTATGACAGACTTTATGACTTTAACAAAAGGATACGGAATAATTAATCATACATTTAAAGAATTTAGACCTCTAGAAGATATTAATGTAGGTGAAAGAAAACTTGGAGTATTAGTATCAGTAGATAATGGAAAAGCAACAGCCTATTCTTTAGGTAATTTAGAGGATAGAGGGGTTATGTTCATTGAACCTGGTACTGAAGTATATGAAGGTATGATAGTTGGTGAATGTAATCGTGATAATGATTTAGCTATTAATGTAGTAAAAGGGAAACAACTTACAAATACACGTGCTGCAGGATCAGATCATACTGTAGTATTAAAAAGACCAAGACCTATCACTTTAGAATATGCCCTTGATTATATTAATTCTGATGAATTAGTAGAAGTAACTCCTGAATCTATTCGTCTAAGAAAAAAAATATTAAATACTCAAGAAAGAAAAAAGTTTGATTCTAAAAAATAGTATTGTATATTTCATAAATATTATGGTAAAATTTAAGTAGGTAGAAAAAGAGCATTCATTATTTGAATGCCTACCACATATTTTGTGTTTGGCACTAGTTCATATTGAACTGGTGTCTTTTTTCAAACCCCCTGATAATTTTCATTATCTTAAAAGTAAGAGAAAGATAATTATGAATAATAGAAAGATTAATAAATCTTTTTTAAACATAACTAACACCGCCTTCCGTTAGGAATTTGGTAGACACCCTAAATGAATGCTCAAAACAAAGACTATCATAGATAAAATATAGACGCAAATTGTATTTTTAATATATTTTCTTCATAAAAATTATGAATTTATTAAATTCTAGTATATAAAATATTAAAATGTATATTAATATATTAAACAAAATATTAAAAGTAAAAAATTTAATTTTTTATAATAGGACTTGAATATAACTAAATAAATATGCTAGAATATAAATGGAAAGAGCATTCACTATATGAATGCCTACCATTTTTGGGTAGACACTAGTTCATAAGAACTGGTGCCTTTTTAATTTAACCCCCTGATAGGAACCTATCTTAAGATTAGAATAAAAATAATTATGAATAATAATAAGATTAATAAATCTTTCTTAAGCATAATTACACCTCCTCCATATAAGGATTCGGTAGACACCCAAAGTGAATGCTCAAAAGCAACTTAACATAATATAAATGGCTTTGCAAATGACACTTTTGATAAATTTTAATGATTAAAGTATTAGAAATTTATATTTTCGATATAAAAAAAATATAAATTTCTTTTTTAATTCTCATAGAAATCATAACTTTTTAAAAATATAAAATTTTATCTAAAAACTTGTAGTTAATTCTTATATTATGTATAATTATTATAAAGATAATAAGAGAAAGGTAGTATTATTATCTAGCGCCAGACCTTTAAATAGGTGACGAGGATAGCAGTTATCGAAATTTCGGCGGATGCTGCTACGGAGTTTGTGTATACGTAAGATATATTTAAAAAATAAAATTAAAATTATAACAAAAGATATATCAACACATATTTTAATAGTGAAAGAAGGTAAAATATGTGTGGGATAGTAGGTTATGTTGGTAAAAAACATAATACTTGTGATGTTTTATTAGACGGATTAAAAGCATTAGAATATCGTGGATATGATTCCGCGGGAATTGCTTATTATAAAAATAATGAATTAAAAGTTTTTAAAGAAGTAGGAAGAGTCGCTAATTTAGAAAACACTTTAGTTGGTGATGATGCTACTATAGGTATTGCTCATACTAGATGGGCAACACATGGAGCAGTTACAAAAGAAAATGCTCATCCTCATTCTAAGGGTAAGTTTACTATTGTTCATAATGGTATAATAGAAAACTTTTTGGATTTAAAAGAAGAATTAAGGAATAAGAGATATAACTTTATATCAGATACTGATACTGAAGTGTTAGTTACACTTTTAGATAGTATTTATAAAGAAGAACAAGATATTTTAAAATCAATTAATAGATTGAAAGATATTGTAGATGGTTCTTATGCACTTGGCATATTATGTGAAGATGATAAGGATAGTTTATATGCTATACGTAAGGACAGTCCATTAATTATCGGAATAGAAGATAATGATTATTTTATTGCATCAGATGTACCAGCAATACTTAAGTATACAAATAAATATATGTTACTTGATAATAATGAAATAGCTGTGTTAAATAGTAGTTTAACAATATATGATGATAATTTAAAGAAAGTTAGTAAAGATATATTAGAATTTGAAGGTGATATGCATTCTGCTGAAAAGGGTGGATATGATCATTTCATGCTAAAAGAAATAAATGAACAGCCATCTATTATAAACAACTTAGTTGATTACTATTTAAATGAAGATAACACCGATTTTTCTGAAAACTTACCATCACTTAAGAAATATAAAAAAATACATGTTGTAGCTTGCGGATCGGCATATCATACAGGATTGATATTTAAAAGTATTGCAGAAGAAAAATGTGATGTAGAGGTTCTTGTAGAAATAGCTAGTGAATATCGTTATAAAAATAATTTTTATGATAAAGATACATTAGTTATAGTAATATCGCAATCAGGAGAGACTGCAGATACACTTGCAGCTTTAAAGAAAGCTAAGGAAGATGGTATTGATACTCTTGCTATTGTTAATGTTGTAGGTTCATCAATTGCAAGAGAGGCTGATAAAGTATTATATATTTATGCAGGATGTGAAATAGCAGTTGCTACTACTAAAGCTTATTCTGCTCAAGTTACTCTTCTTTCGTTACTTGCTTTAAAATTAGGCTATGAAAAAGGATTAATTAGTACTGATGAGAAAGAAAATGTTTTGAAAGAATTCTTAAATATTAAGGAAGATATCTCTGATTTATTAGACAATGATTATGAAAGAATAGCTAAAACTATTTATAATCGTAATGATATATTCTTTATAGGAAGAAGTATAGATTATGCTATGAGTATGGAAGGAGCTTTAAAGTTAAAAGAGATTTCTTATATTAATGCAGTTAGTTATGCTGCAGGTGAATTAAAACATGGTACAATTTCTTTAATAGATAAAGATACTCCAGTAATAGCAATTAATACAAATGATAATTTAAGAGATAAAACTATTAGTAATATCAAAGAGGTTAAAGCAAGAGGAGCATATGTTATATACATTACTAATGTAGATATAGATAGTGATTTCTATGATCAAAAGATAGTATTAAAGAAAAACTCTATTTTTACAGAAAGTCTTCTTACAATAATACCTCTCCAATTAATTGCATATCATACTGCAAAACTTAATGGTTGTGATATAGATAAACCTAGAAATTTAGCTAAGTCTGTAACAGTGGAATAAAAAAAGTACTAACATATTGGTACTTTTTTAATGCTTATTTATTAATTTTTATTATAAAGGATGCATATAAATAAATACAAGAAGCAATACCTACCAATAATATTTTAAATAAAGCAATGTTATTTGTAAGACTTGTAATAAATAATATGATATAAGCTATTATTCTAACAAAGTTAATTGCATATTCACATAGAGTCTGATGTTCTATCATAAATTCTTTTTTTACTCTTTCATAGCTTGAAGCAATAGAATATCTTTTTGCTTCAGCCGAGTTAATTAATAAAACTAAAAATATACTATTAACAAGGTTATAAATAATAACAGTAACTTTATTAATATCAATTAAAAGAAGAAATATACTTGATATAACTAAAATAGAACTTAATTTTAAAATTTGAGTATTGTCTTTAATTTTTCTTTGAAATATAAATAAAGCTGCAATAGAACATATAGCAAATACTGTAGTTAAAAATCCTAAAGAAATATTTGTTTTAAAAGTCATGACAATAATAATAGTAACAACTGTCTCTAGTAGATAATTTACTACACCATCAAGTGCAGTTATTTGGTAGCAGGTTTTTAAATCATTAGAACGAAGTGTCTTTAAATATTGCATATATTTTCTTAAACTAAATGTATGATTACCATGAGGTATATCTTTAATTAAAATTGAAAACAAAAACTGTATAAATGCTAAAATAAGAACGATAAAAGCAACAGATGAAAAACTAGTATATTCAATAGAAGTTCCAAAGATAAATGGGAAAATAATCTTTAACGTTTTACTAATCATAGATTTTAGTGAAACAAAATTTTTAGAATCATTTCCGGCATAAATATTAACTAATATATGGCCACTACACCAAAACATTCCTTGTACAATCCCATATAACATGCCTAAGGGAATAAAATATTTAATAATATTTTCTTTAAGAAGTGCCAGTAAAAGAATGAATAAAGTATGTAAGAGTATACCTGTACGAAATACTTGTACTTTTCTTTTATCAATTCGTTTTGAAAGAATAAAGAAGGTTAAGGGGATAAAAATAAAAGAAAAAACATAAAAGATAGAAATAATTTTATAATTATAATTAGATAATTTAAAGAAATATGCTACTAAAAATGTATTAATAAACATATATAATACATTATTAATTAAGATACTTCCCATAAGTCCCAACTTGTTCTTTTCAACTTGATTCCAGCTTTTAAACATATTATCACCACTTTACATCTACTATCATTATTATATAGGAAAAAATAGTTTGTCGCAACAAAGAATTATGTGTAAAATGTATGTTAAAAAATGCAAAAAAGTTTTAAAAAATGCTTGATTTTCATATGCTATTGTGTTAGAATTATTCATGTGTGTGACTGCGAGGATGCGTGAGGTTGCTGATACGCCAGGTTAAGTTGGTGGAAAATATCAGGTTATTTACGTTGAGCAAGTCTATCATTGATATAGGCGAAGGGAGGACTTAACATGTCAAAAGAAGTTGTTCGTATTAAATTAAAAGCATACGATCACAGAGTACTTGATAATGCTGCTTCTAAAATTGTTGAGACTGTAAAGAGACTTAAAGGTGAGGTTAGTGGACCTGTACCACTTCCAACTAACACTCAAAAGTTTACAATTTTAAGAGCTGTTCACAAATATAAAGATTCACGTGAACAATTTGAAATGCGTACTCACAAAAGATTAATTGATATCAAAAATCCAAATAAGGAAATTATGGATGCACTTAAACATCTAGAATTACCAAGTGGTGTAGATATCCAAATCAAATTATAAAAAATAGGAGGAAAATGAAATGAAAGGAATCTTAGGAACAAAAGTTGGTATGACACAAGTATTTACTAAAAATGGTAAATTAATTCCTGTTACTGTAATCTCTGTTGAACCAAATGTAGTAACTCAAATCAAAACAGTAGAAACTGATGGTTATGATGCTATTCAACTTGGTGCTGTAGAAATGAAAGAAAAAAACAGTAATAAAGCAAAGATGGGTCATACAAAAAAAGCAAATACGACTCCTAAGCGCTTCTTAAGAGAAATCAGAGGAGTAAATCCTGCTGATTATACTCTAGGTCAAGTAATATCAGCTGATTTATTCCAAGCTGGAGAAATGGTTGATGTTAGTGGAGTAAGTAAAGGTAAAGGATTCCAAGGTGTTATTAAACGTTGGAATCAATCAAGAGGTCCTATGGGACATGGGTCACAATATCATAGAGGTGTTGGATCATTAGGTACTATGTTACCAATGCACGTTTTAAAAGGTAAAAAATTACCAGGACATATGGGACATGTTACTACAACTATTCAAAATCTTGAAGTTGTTGCAGTTGACATGGATGAAAATGTTATCTTAGTAAAAGGTAATGTTCCAGGTCCAAAGAAGTCTTTAGTTATAATCAAAACTGCAGTTAAAAAAGGTGAAAAAGTTAACGATACAGAAGAGTTGATAACTTACGTAGAAGAAGTTGTTGAAGAAACTCCTGCTACTGAAGAAACTTCAGGTGAGGCAGTTGAAGAACAACCAGTAGAAACTACTGAAGAAGTAAAAGAAGAAGTTAACGAAGAAGCCGTAGCTGAAGATACAAAAACTGAAGAATAATCATCACTTTTAAAATGTAATATTTGAATTGTGATGAAAGGAGGAAAAGTATGAAAAAGGCAGAACTTTTAAATATAAAAGGTGAAAAACTAAAAGACATTAATTTAAATGATGAAATTTTTGCTACTAAAAATGATAAAGTTTTATATGATGCAATTATTTTATCGAGAGCTAACCTTAGACAAGGAACTCATAAAACAAAAACTCGTTCTGAAGTTTCTGGTGGTGGACGTAAGCCATGGAGACAAAAAGGAACAGGACGTGCAAGACAAGGTTCTATTCGTGCTGTACAATGGGTAGGTGGAGGAAGATATGGTACTCCAGTTCCAAGAGATTATAGCAAAAAGATGAATAGAAAAGAAAGAAAATTAGCATTAGTAACTGCTTTATCACATAAAGCAGAAGATAAAGCTATCGTTGCTATTGAAAGTTTAACAGTAGCAACACCAAAAACAAAAGAATTTATAGGTGTACTTAATACATTAAAATTAGCTGATAAGAAAGTATTAGTTGTTGTAAAAGAATTAGAAGAAAATTTAATATTAGCTTCTAGGAATTTGCAAAATGTTGCTTTAATTGAAGCAAATGAAATTAATGTATTAGATATAGTAGCAGCAGATGCTATCTTAGTAGAAGAAGCTGCATTAAAAGAAATTGAGGAGGTGCTTAAATAATGGATACTAAGTACTTAGATATAATCAAAGCACCAGTTATCACTGAAAAAAGTGGTAATATAGCTGGATCTGGAAACAAATTTGTTTTTAAAGTAGATCCAAGAGCTAATAAAACTGAAATTAAATTAGCTATTGAAAAGATATTCAAAGTTAATGTAAAAGAAATTCGTACAATTAATGTTAGACCTAAGAAAAAGAGAGTTGGTCGTTATCCTGGTTTAACTAATCGTACTAAGAAAGCAATTGTGACTCTAGCAGAGGGTCAAACAATTGATCTTGGATAGGAGGATTATTTATGGCAATAAGAGTATATAAACCTACAACTCCAGGACGTAGAGGAATGACTACTTTAGTTAATGAAGAAATAACTAAGTCTACTCCTGAGAAGAGTTTGACAGTTCCATTAAAGAAAAATGCTGGTCGTAATAATCAAGGTAGAATAACTACAAGACATCAAGGTGGAGGAGTTAAAAGAAGATATAGAATTATTGACTTCAAGAGAAATAAAAGAGATATACCTGGTGTAGTTGCAGCTATCGAATACGATCCAAATAGAACAGCAAACATTGCTTTAATCAATTATAAAGATGGAGAAAAGAGATATATTCTTGCTCCTAAGGGATTAAAAGTAAAAGATGTTATTGTAAGTGGAGAAAATGTTGATATTAAAGTTGGTTGTAGTTTACCAATAATGAATATTCCAGTAGGTACATTAATTCACAATATAGAACTTCGTCCAGGAAAAGGTGGAGAACTAGCAAGATCAGCTGGTGCTTCTGCACAAATTCTTGGTAGAGAAGGAAAATATGTATTAATTAGATTATCAAGTGGAGAACAAAGAAAAATACTTGGTACTTGCTATGCTACAGTTGGTGAAGTAGGTAACGAAGATTCATCTTTGGTTAACATTGGTAAAGCTGGACGTAAACGTCATATGGGAATCAGACCTACAGTACGTGGATCTGTTATGAACCCTAATGATCACCCACATGGTGGTGGTGAAGGACGTGCGCCAATCGGTAGAAAAGGGCCTGTTACTCCTTGGGGTAAACCTGCTCTTGGATTTAAGACACGTAAGAAGAAAAATTCTGATAAATTTATTATGCGTCGTCGTAATGGTAAATAGAAAGGATGGATTAAAATGGCAAGAAGTTTAAAAAAAGGACCTTATGTATTCGATAGATTACTTAAAAAGGTTGAAAAGATGAATGAAGAAAATAAAAAAGAAGTCATTAAAACATGGTCACGCCGTTCTACAATTTATCCACAATTTGTTGGACACACATTTGCAGTTCATAATGGTAAAGAATTTATTCCAGTTTATGTTACTGAAGATATGGTAGGACATAAATTAGGTGAGTTCTCACAAACTCGTAAATTTGGTGGACACGGCGACAATAAGAAAAAATAGTTAAATGACTAGGAGGGAAAGTATGGAAGCAAAAGCAATAGCTAAATCACTTAGAACTTCTCCTATTAGAACAAGACAAGTAATTGATCTTATTCGTGGAAAAGATGTAGGTGAAGCACAAACCATATTAAATAATATGAATAAAAAGTCAGCAAGACTTATTAAAAAAGTATTAGATTCTGCAATTGCTAATGCAGTTAATAACGAAAAAGCAGATATAAATACTTTATATGTTAAAGAAGCAAGAGTAGATGCTGGTCCAGTTATGCATAGAGCAATCATTGATTCTCGTGGTCATATTGGACACAATGATAAAAGAACTAGTCACATCGTTATCGTTGTTGCTAGTAGATAATCTATAAAGGAGGTTATTATGGGTCAAAAGGTTAGTCCAAACGGACTTAGAATTGGAGTAAACAAAGACTGGGAAGCTAAGTGGTATGCTAACGGTAAACAAGTTAAAGAATTTTTAGCAAAAGATTTAAAAATTCGTGAATACTTTGATAAAAAGTTAAAAAATTCTGCTATAGCTAAGGTTGAAGTTGAAAGAACAAGCAAAAGAACAGAAATTATCGTTCACACTTCTAAACCTGGTGTTATCATCGGTAGAGGTGGAGAAGAAATAGAAAAATTAAAGAAAGATATTTCAAAATATGTTGGCGAAGAAATTCAAATTTCTATCGTTGATATCAAGAAACCTGATTTAAATGCACAACTTGTTGCTAATTCAATTGCAAATCAAATAGCTAATCGTGCATCATTTAGAATGGTTCAAAAGAGAGCTATTAGAAATGTAATGAAGGCAGGAGCTAAAGGTGTTAAGACTTTAGTATCAGGTCGTCTTGGTGGAGCTGAAATGGCTCGTGGTGAAGGATATGAAGAGGGAACAATCCCAAGACATACATTTAGAGCTGATATCGATTATGCAACAGCAGAAGCTGATACAACATTCGGTAAAATTGGTGTAAAAGTATGGATTTATAAAGGTGAAATCCTTCCTACTAAACAGGTAAAAGGAGGTAATTAATATGTTAATACCATCTAGAGTTAAATATCGTCGTGTACATAGATTACCTTACGAAGGAAAAGCTAAAGGTAATACAGAATTACACTTCGGTAAATATGGGTTAATGGCTAAAGAAGGAGCTTGGATTACAGCTAATCAAATTGAAGCTGCTCGTGTTGCTATGACTCGTTACATGAAACGTGGTGGAAAAGTATATATCAATATTTTCCCACATATGCCTATTACTAGAAAACCACTTGAAACTCGTCAAGGAAAAGGTAAAGGTAATGTAGAATATTGGGTAGCAGTAGTAAAAACTGGTAAAATCATGTTTGAAATTGATGGGGTATCAGAAGAAGTTGCAAGAGAGGCACTTAGACTAGCTGCACACAAATTACCAATAAAAACAAAATTTGTGAAAAAAGAAGAAAGTGGTGATTTAAGTGAAAGTTAATGAAATTAGAGAACTATCCACTGAAGAAATCATTGCAAAAATAAAAGAATGCAAAGAAGAATTATTTAATTTACGTTTTCAACAAGCTACAGGTAATCTAGAAAAACCATCTAGAATCAGAGACCTTAGACATACAGTTGCAAGAATGAAAACTGTATTAAAAGAACGTGAGTTAGAAGGAGGATCAGATGGAAAAAATTAAAAGAGAATTTGTAGGTGAAGTTGTAAGTATTTCAGGAACTCATACAATATCTGTATTAGTTGAAACTTATAAGACACATCCAAAGTATAAAAAACGTGTTAAATATTCTAAAAAATATGCAGTACATGATGCATCAAACAAAGCTAAGGTAGGAGATACAGTAAGAATTGTAGAAACAAGACCTATCTCAAAAACAAAACATTTCTATTTAAAAGAAATAGTAAAAGAAGCAGTTATTTTATAACTCTTAGGTGAAGGAGGATTAATTATGATTCAACAAGAAAGTCGTTTAAAAGTTGCTGACAATACTGGTGCAAAAGAATTATTAGTAATTCGTGTACTTGGTGGAAGCAAAGTTAAAACAGGTAATATCGGGGACATAGTTGTTGGTACAATTAAAAAATCAACACCTAATGGAACTGTGAAAAAAGGAAAAGTAGTCAAAGCTGTTATTGTTAGATCAACATTTGGTGTAAGAAGAGAAGATGGAAGTTACATTAAATTTGATGACAATGCTTGCGTAATTATCAGAGATGACAAGAGTCCAATGGGAACTCGTATCTTTGGACCAGTAGCACGTGAACTTCGTGATGATAAAGATTTCATGAAGATTGTATCTTTGGCTAAAGAAGTACTATAAAGGAGGATTTATATGAACTTTAAAGTAGGAGACAAAGTAAAAGTTATTGCTGGTTCTAGTAAGGGTAAAGAAGGAAAAATAACTAAAATCTTAAGAAAAGATAATAAGGTTGTTGTAGAAGGAGTTAATATTGTAAAAAAACATCAAAGAGGTAATGGACAAGAATCTGGTGGAATTTTAGAAATAGAAGCACCTATTCATGCATCTAATGTTATGATATTAGATCCAAAAACAAAAAAACCATCTAGAATTGGACATATAATTGATGAAAAAACAAATAAAAAAATAAGAATAGCAAAAAAATCAAGTGAAAAACTTGATTAATTGGAAGGAGGGTAATTTATGAACCGCCTAAAAGAAAAATACTTGAAAGAAGTTGTTCCAAGTTTAAGAGAAAAACATAATTATAAAACAATAATGGAAGTTCCAAAATTAGAAAAAGTTGTTATTAATATTGG
>CAYRAF010000024.1:0-17800 GCA_964422195.1 uncultured Muribaculaceae bacterium
AGGTTCTAGAGATAGTGGAGAAAGTATAGAAAATATGCAACATGATATAGATATGCTTGTTGAAAGTGTATATAGAGATAGAGCTGATAGAAAATCATTCCATGGTAAATTTGTAAAATTTGGTATAGCACTTTATTTCTTATGTCTACTTGTACAAGTGTTAGTAGGTAATGAGACATATGTTAAAATGTTAGATAAAGCTTATGTACAGATATTATTACATTTTGTAATTCTTATAAATACATATTTCCTTTTAAAGGGTGAAAAATATTATAATGAGAATGTAGGTGTTGAATAATGGAGGTCTTAATATTTGGTGGATTAATATTATTTGCATTATTCTATAATAATACATTAAGTGGTCAACAATTTTTAGATGATAATAAAGACATCTTTAATTATTTTAAAGAAGATGATTATGAATTCTTATTACATGCGAAATATGGACCTGATTTAGATGCAAATTTATTTTTTCAAAAAAGAATTAAAAATGCCTTTATGGTAATAGCATTTGGTTTCTTTATAGGTATTTCTAGTATGAGTGCACTAGTATTTGTTCTTATATGTGCCGCAGGAGTATATGGTTTTAAAAGTCAATATATATCATTAAAAAGTTATTATAAAAAACATTTGCATACTATTGACTTGATGCTTCCTTATTATTTAAAGAGTTTAGAAATATTAGTACAACATTATACAGTTCCAGTGGCATTAGGGAAATCTTTAAATACTGCCCCTGAGATATTTAGAGAAGGATTAGAAGAGTTACTTGCAAAAATAGATGCCGGTGATTCTAGTATTGATCCATATATGGAATTTGCTAATAAATATCCAGTAAGAGATTCAATGAGAATGATGAGATTATTATATCGTTTAGGAATAGGTTCCCAAGAAAGAAAACAAGAAAGAGTATTAATGTTTTCAAGAACTGTATCATCTCTTCAAAATAAAGCAAGAGAAATAAAATACAAAGATAGATTAGAAAAAATGGAAGCTATGACTATGCGTATGTTAATGGCAACAGGACTTTCATCAATGGTTATAATATTAGTATCTATGATACAAATAATGAATATATAAAATATATATTCTTTTTTATTTGCATTAACAAAATTTTTATTGTATTCTATTTATAGAGAGGAGAGATATAATGATAAAAGAATTTAAAGAATTTATAATGCGTGGTAATGTAATGGATATGGCTATTGGTGTTATTATCGGAGGTGCTTTTGCTAGTATTGTAACAGCATTAACTGATGACTTTATTAATCCATTAATAAATTTAATAGGAGGGGCAGATGTTAAAGGTACACTTCCTATAGGAAAAGGACAAGCTCTTAACTGGGGACATTTTTTAACAGCAGTTATTAATTTCTTGATAATGGCTCTAATACTATTCTTACTATTAAAATTTGTAAATAAAGTTATGTCTGTTGGAAAGAAAAAACAAGAAGAGGAAGCTGCCACAGTAGTAAAAACAGATGAAACTATTTTACTTGAAGAAATAAGAGATCTATTAAAAGCAAGCAATAAAGATACAAAGAAAGCAACAAAAAAGAAAGCCTAAGAGGCTTTTTTATTTTTGTATTCTAAATATCCACCCTTAATACTATAAGTGTTATACCCAAGTTCATTAAGTTCATTACTTACTTTTTTACTACTTGTTCCATTATCACAATATAAGTAATAATTAGTATCTTTTTTTAAATAAAGTTCAGGATTTAAAAGTAAAATTCTTTTAGGAATATTAATAGAATTAGGTATACTTCCTAAATTATATAAATCATTACTCCTAATATCAATTATATTTTTAAATCCATTATTATATAAATAATTTATATTTATTTCCATATAATCACCTATAATAATATATGTAAAAAAAGTTAAAAGTATAGAAATTTTATATAATATATATTATAATAATAGAGAGGTTATGAATATGGAAATAATAGAAGGGGTAATAAACCAAGCAGTTAGTATATTACAAAATGTAGGTCCTATCGCGGGGATTGTTTTAATATTACTTGAATCAATTATACCAATGTTACCATTAGGTGTGTTTATTGCTTTAAATTTTACTTCTTTTGGTGTGTTTTTTGGGTTCTTAATTTCTTGGTTATCTACATGCTTAGGTTGCATTATTTCATTTTATATATTTAGAAGTTTATTTAGAAATAGTTTAGAAAAATATTTAAAAAAACATAAATCTAAAAAAATTAAGCAGGTAAAGAAAATAAAAAAAAGTATAGATAAAATATCATTTACTAATTTAGTTCTTTTAATAGCTTTACCATTTACTCCAGCTTTCTTTATTAATATAGCAGCAGGACTTTCTAAAATAAGTAAAGAAAAATTTATATTTGCTATATTTATAGGAAAACTTTCAATAGTATATTTTTGGGGATATATTGGTAAAAGCTTTATAGATAGTATGATGGATATAGATACTTTAATAAAGATTGCTTTATTATTAATTGGTGCATATGCATTATCAAAAGTAATAGGCAAGAAAATGAAAATAGAATAGGAGGTATATTATGGAGTATGTAATTATTGCCTTATTAGTAGTTTTAATTATTTTAGGCATAATAATATTACTTAAAAAAAATACTGATGAAATAGAAAGATTAGGTAAGTTTGAAGTTAGTATTACAAAAGAATTAGGAGAATTTAAATCATCTTTAGAAAAAGATTTTAATAATGATTTTAATCTAATGAATGAGAAGATTGAGCATAGATTAGATCAAATTAATAATAAAGTAACACAGAGGATTGATGATAACTTTGAGAAAACAAACAAAACTTTTAATTCAGTATTAGAAAGAATTAGTAAAATAGATGAGGCCCAAAAGAAAATAGAAGGATTATCTAATGATATAGTATCTCTTCAAAGTGTTTTAACTGATAAAAAGACAAGAGGTATATTTGGTGAAGTTAATTTAAAACATATTTTATCTAGTGTTTTTGGAGATAATAACAATAACATTTATAAACTTCAATGCACAATGTCAAATGGAACAATCGCAGATTGTGTATTATATGCTCCTGAACCATTAGGAACAATTGCCATAGATTCTAAATTTCCTTTAGAAAATTATCGTAATATGGTAGATAAAAACATATCAAAAGAACAAAGGGAGTTTTATGAAAAGAAATTTAAAACGGATATAAATAAGCATATAGATGCGATTAGTAGTAAATATATTATTCCTGGAGAAACTTCTGAACAAGCTATTTTATTTTTACCAGCAGAAGCAATTTTCGCAGAGATTAATGCCTATCATCAAGATATTGTTGAATATGCATATAAAAAACGTGTATGGCTAACATCACCAACTACTTTAATATCAACATTAACCGTTATCCAAATGATTATTAAAGATATGGAAAGAGATAAATATACATCTATCATTCACGAAGAGTTAAATAAACTTGGAGTTGAATTTGGTAGATATAAAGAAAGATGGGATAAATTATCTCGTAGTATTCAAACAGTTAATAAAGATGTAGAGAATTTTCATATTACAACAGAAAAGATTAAGAAAAAGTTTGATTCAATAAATAGTGTTGAAATAGAAAAGATAGAAGATAAATAAATCTCTATCTTTTATTTTAGTTTGGAAATTTTAATATTTTTTTTGTTACAGAATTGTGAAATACCGATAAGTTCCATTATCCCTATATAAAAATCATTTTCTAATATATATCTTTTCCCAAATCATTCATATCCTTTTAAAAAACGTTTGGCAAATCCCTCAACTTGACTTTTCATTTTTTAAAAACTGTTTACTTCATCTGTTAATTTAATTTTCATATAATCCCCCAATTTGGTTATATATTTTAATATAAATGACGATTAATTGACAATTTATTTATAGAAAATAGTAGTAATTTTTATAATTATGTAATATAATATATTTAGGTAGAAAAAGAGCATTCATCTTTGAATGCCTACCATTGGGTTGATAGGCACTAGTTCTTATGAACTGGTGCCTTTTAAATTAACCCCCTGATAGATGCTATCTCAAGATTAAGATAAAAATAATTATGAGTAATACGCAGATTAACAAATCTTTCTTAAACATAATCATCACCGCCTTCCGTTAGGAATTTGGTAGACACCCTTGATGAATGCTCAATAAGTAAGTTATCATAGATAAAAGGTTGATGCAAATGACACTTTTAACATATTTTAACTATTAAACCATTTCAAATTGTTTTTTTCTGTTATATAATAAAATAATAATTTAATAAATAAATATATAATAAAATGTTAGATTTGTAAAAACATAAATTTTATTATATACTATCATTGGTGATGTAAATGAATATTGATTTAATGCCGTTACATAGTGGATTAAAAAAAGAATTAATTATAAATGAAGAAGTAAATATCGATAAATCATATTATGAGAATACAGATATTAAGGATTTAAAGAATATTAATGTAAATGGCAGAATATATAAAGATTATGATAATAAAATAAACTATAGTTTATCTGTAGAAGGTACTATGGTTATAGAGGATTCTATTTCTCTAGAACGATTAGACTACCCATTTTCTTTAGAAATAGAAGATATTTTAGAAGAAAATACTAAAAAAATGCAAAATAGTCTTGATTTAATTGAGATTTTGTGGGAAAATATTGTATTGGAAGTTCCCCTTAAGTATTCCAACGTGAAAGACTTAAGCAAATATAGTGGGGAAGGATGGAAAATAATTAGCGAAGATGATTTAAAAAGTAGAAATAATCCTTTTGCTGATTTATAAGAGAGGAGTGATACTATGATGAAATTAGATATCCAAATGTTCGCAGTACCATTTAGAAAAGTTTCAAAAACAAGAAAAAGAATGAGAAGAAGTCATAATGCTTTAACTGCAGCTGGTGTAGTTAAATGTCCAAATTGTGGAGAAATGATTAAACCTCATAGAGTTTGTGGTAAATGTGGAAAATATAAAGGAAAAGAAGTTATAAAAACAGAAGACTAGTTCTTCTTTTTTTCTTGTCTAAAAAACTCTAATATAGTATAATTTATATAGTAAGTTAGGTGAAGAATATGTATTTAAAAGAAATAGTCGCATCAGGATTTAAGTCTTTCGCAGACAAGTTAAATATAAAATTAGATGATAAAATTACTTGTATAGTTGGTCCTAATGGTTCAGGTAAGAGTAATATTGTAGATGCTGTCAGATGGGTTTTAGGTGAACAATCTGTTAAAAACTTAAGAGGAGATAATTCAATGACTGATGTTATATTCTCTGGTAGTAAATCTAGAAATCCTCTTAATGTCGCATCAATTACTTTAATATTTGATAATTCTGATCACTATTTAGAAATACCATATGAAGAAGTTTCTATTAAAAGAAGAGTATATCGTACAGGAGAAAATGAATACTTTTTAAATGGAGAAAAATGTAGATTAAAAGATATCACTAATTTACTTATGGATTCAGGTATTGGTAGAGATTCTTTTAATATCATTTCTCAAGGCGAAGTACAAAGAATACTATCAAATTCTAAAGAAGAAAGAAGATTAATATTTGAAGAAGCCGCAGGAGTTTTAAAATATAAAAAAAGAAAAGAAGAAGCATTAAGAAAGCTAGATAGAACTCATAATAATTTAGATAGAGTTAATGATATTATTTCAGAATTAGAAATCCAAGTAGAACCTTTGAGAGAACAAAGAGAAAAAGCTTTAGAATATAAAGAAAACAAAGAAGGCCTTGAAAAGCTAGAAGTAGGATTAATTACTTATGATATAGAAAACATTAATTATGAATATCAACAAAGTAAAGAAAAAATAGAAAAACTAAATAAAGAAATTATAAATAATTCAACATCTACTAACTTATCAGATGTAAATTTAGAAAAATTAAAAGATAGTTATAATAATACAAATAGAGATATATCTAAACTTAATCATAAATTATTAAATATTACTACAGAACTTGAAAAACTTAATACTAAGAAAAAATTATTAAGAGAAAGAAGTAAATATGATGCTTCTAATGATATGGTACATGATAATATTAGAAATCTTACTGAAGAAAAATTAAGATTAGAAAAAGAAATAAAAGTATTAGAAAAAGACATAGATAATAAAAAGAGTGAATATGATGTTCTTTTGAAAACCAAAAGAGCAAAAACAGAAGATTTAGAAAGTATTAATAATAGTTTTGAAAGAACATTAAGAGAATTTAATACTAAAAATAAAGAAAAATATGAAATATCTAATAAAATTGATAGTTTAAGAGATGTTATCGACAATAATGAAGCTTATCCATTTAGTGTTAGAAAAGTTATGAGTAATCCAAAACTTAGAGGTATACTTGATGTTTTAGGAAATATTTTAAAAACAGATGATATATATACAAAAGCTTTAGAAATAGGAGTATCTTCATCAAAACAATTTATTATTGTAGAAGATGAATATGCTGCTAAAGATGCTATTAAGTATTTAAAAGATAATAAATTAGGAAGAGCTACATTTTTCCCACTAAATATTATTAAACCTAAGGGAATAGATCCAGATACTTTAGATACTATTAGTAATGAAGAAGGATATATAGATATACTATCGAATTTAGTGGATTATGATTCTAAATATAGAAATATAGTATTAAATCAATTAGGTAACATAATAGTATGTAAAACATTGGATGATGCCAATAAAATAAGTAAACTAATTAATAATAGATATAGAATTATTACATTAGAAGGAGAAATAATTCATGTAGGTGGTTCATTATCAGGTGGTAGTCTTAAATTACAAAATTCACCAGTGACATTAAAAAATGAATTGAATAAACTTCTAAGAATGAAAGATGAAATTGAAATAACTTTAAACGAAATAGATACGCAATTTAAAGAATGTGAAAAACAAAGAAAAGAAAAACAAAATGATATATATGAGTATCAAGCAACTGAAGTTACTTTAGATGAAGAAATAAAGAATAAATTAGAAGCTATTAGTAGTAAAAAGAATGAATTAGAAGATACTATAAATGAACTTTCTAATTTAAATCATGTTGTTGATTCATCTATTTCTAAAGAAGAAGAAAATTTATTAAAAGAATATTATGAAAAAGAAAAAGAAAAAGATGAAACAGTAAAAGATATAGAAAGTTTAACAAAAAAGCAAGAGAATCTTAATACAGAAATAGAAGAAGCAGAAGCTAATCAAAAAATAGTTTCAACTACTTTAAGAAAACAAGAACAAGAATTAAAAGAATTAGAAATAAATGTTAGTAAAATGGATATAAAATTAGATAATTTACTTAATAAATTGAGTGAAGATTATTCATTAACATTTGAAAAAGCAAAAGAAACATATATACTTGATATAGATATAGAAGAAGCCAGAAGAAAAGTATCTGTATATAGAAGCAATATAAAAAGACTTGGTATGGTTAATTTAATGGCTATAGAAGAATTCGAAAGAGTTAATACTAGATATGAGTTTTTAACTACACAAAGAGATGATTTATATAAAGCTGAGGATACATTACTTGAAATAATTGAACAAATGGATGAAGTAATGAAATCTGAATTTAAAGAAACTTTTATTAAAGTTGAAAAAGAATTTAAAAATGTATTTAAAAACTTATTTGGTGGGGGAACTGCTACTTTAAAATTAACTGATCCAAATGATGTTTTAACTACAGATATTGAGATAATAGCTTCTCCTCCAGGTAAAAAATTATCAACTATTAATTTATTATCAGGTGGAGAAAAAACTTTAACAGCTATTTCATTATTATTTGCTATACTTAATGTTAGAGTTGTGCCTTTCTGCTTATTTGATGAAGTAGAAGCTGCCCTTGATGAAGCTAATGTTGATAGATTTGGGCAATATTTAAATAATTATGATGGTAAAACTCAGTTTATTTTGATTACCCATAAAAAGAAAACTATGGAGTTTGCTGATAATCTATATGGTATAACAATGCAAGAATCAGGAGTTTCTAAATTAGTTAGTGTATCATTAAAAGATAAATAGTTGACAAATATTGTCAACTTTTTTACTTAGAAAAAACTAATATCTAAAAAACTCTTTAATAGTATGATATAATCATTATGATAGGAAGTGGTTTTATGATAATACCATCAATTAGAATAGTAATTAATGGAGAGCAAATAACTGCTATTGTAGAAGATTTAAATAAAAATACAAATGAATTTGATACATATGACCTTTCATATGAATCTTTTGTAGAATTTGCCATAACAGCACTTACTAATAATGCTAGTAAAAATGCTTATAGTAGTGCGAGTGTTATTGATAATAATGATGAGAATACATTAACATTTAACTATCATGTAACTGATGAAGCAAAAGGGCAAGCTAATGATATTATCATGGTTATTGATAAAGATTCTAAAATATTAGATAATAGGGTTGTTTTAGATGGTGAAGAAAGAGATTTAAGCGTAGAAGAAGTATTAAAGGAAACTGTAGATCAAATAAGACAAAAAAATGAAAAGAAAAAAGAATCTAAATTAGATTTATTTGTTTTAAAGACAATGGGTGCTGCTAAACATATACAAGAAAAAATTTCCAATATGTCTCCAGAAGAATATGCTAAGAAAGTTATTGTTGGAGGAGTAGCAATTACTCTAATAGGAGGGGCCATTATTGGTATAACGGAAGTTGACACCAGAGTAGTTGATGTACCCGAAGTAGAACAAAAAGGAACTATAGAAACAACTGAACAATCTCCAATTGGATATAGTACACCTTCATATGATGATTATTTTACAGATCCTTCACAAGAACAAGAAGATACAGAATTTAAACATAAACCAGAAGAATCTATGTTTATAGAAAAAACAGGACCAAATTCTCCTGAAGGTGGTCCAACAGATTTCGATTATAATCCAGCAGATATAACAAGTCAAACAGAAAGTGTTTCATCTGAACCTATAATTCCAGTAGAACAACAAGCTTTAGCTCAGTTTCAAGCAGAAATGGAAGCAATTGAAAAAAATGAAAATACTGAATATACAGCTAAACCTGAACAATCTATGTTTATAGAAAAAACAAGTTCATCTTCACATAAATAGTATTGCCAAAAGAAAAAAAATATATTATACTAAAGTAGAAAGAATAAAGGAGTGTTCTTATGAGAAAAAAAACTAAAGAAAAAATAAATAATTTAGAAGCTAGTAATAAATATTTAAAAATTACTGTAATTATATTATCTATACTAGTAGTAATTGGTCTTGGACTACTTGCAACAAAATCTATTATTAAAAAGAAAGTTGTTTATTCTGATATGGATTATTTGATTGTTAATAAAGAAGGAGTTTTAACAGGATTTACAGAATATAATTTAACAAAAAAACTAAAAGTAGAATATGATAAAGAAGGTCTTAGAACAAGTAAAACATATTCACCTGGTGATAAGTTAACAACTTTAATTAAGCATGAAGAAAAGAAGAAAGTTGTAATTCCAAGCAACGTTAAAAAAGTTGATAAAGATGTATTCTTTGGTAGTAGTGATATTAAAGAATTAAAAGTAGAAATGAAAATTAATAAAATTGAAGATAATATGTTTTCATCATCTACTATAACTAAAATAACTTTACCAGCATCAGTAAAAACTATAGGTGTTAATGCTTTTAGTGGAAGCGTATATTTAAAAGAAGTTAACTTTGAAAAAGGTTCAAAATTAACAGAAGTACAAGCAGGAGCTTTCCAAGGATGTTCTTCATTAAAAAGTTTTAATTTAAAGAAAGTTAAAAAAATAGGAAAACAAGCATTCTATGGATGTAATAGTATCAAAAAATTATATTTATCAAATGATTTAAAAGAAGTAGGAGATGAAGCTTTTAAATATTTAGCTAATAACTCTAAACTTATTTTAGAAAGTATTAAAGTAAGACCTTTAGTAACTGGTAAATATACATTAAATAAAACTAGTATAAAATTAGATCATAAAGCATTTAAGTAGCATTAGCTACTTTTTTTGTTCTTTACTAAAATTTAAAAATTAATTATAATATTATGTATGAAGAAATATATTAAAGGTCATTATAAAAAATCTATATTTGAAAGTGAGACTGGTTATGTAATCGGTCTTTTTAAGGTTATTGAAACTAATGACGATGATTTAGACATATATGTAAATAGAACTATCACATTTACAGGATATTTACCTAAACTAAATGACATAGATACCTATGTGTTTTATGGACAATTAATAACTCATGATAGATATGGTGAACAATTTAATGTTGAATCATTTGAAATATCTTTACCTGAAGAAAAAGACAGTATAGTCACATTTTTAAGTAGTGGTATTTTCAAAGGTATAGGTGAATCAAAAGCTAAGAAAATTGTTAAGAAATTTGGAAAAGATACTTTAAATATAATATTAAAAAATAAACAAGACTTATTATTAATACCAACTATATCTCAAAAAAATATTAATACATTATATGATAAGTTAATTGAATATAAAAATAGTTATCAAGTAATATTAAATTTAACTACTTTAGGTTTTTCTACTAAAGATTCTATAAGTATATATAATAAATATAAGGATAAAAGTATTGATGTTATAGAAGATGATATATATAAAATAATATATGATATTGAAGGTATTGGTTTTAAAAAAATTGACTATATAGCTTTAAAGCAAAATATGAAAACAGATGATATAAGACGTATAAAAGCTGCGATTATTTATGTTATTGATGAAATATGTAATATAGTTGGTCATAGCTATTTAACCAAAGATATTATTATAAAAAACTTATTAAAGGTAACTGGTCATATAAAGGAAGATAAATTTCTAGAAGCTTTAAATAAAAATATTGAAGAAGAAAAGATAGTTTTAAAAGATGATAAATATTACTTAAAGGCGATGTATGATGCTGAAGTTAATATTGCCCATAGATTAGCTTATTTAGAAAAAAAGGCAGATATTAAGGATAAAAAACTAGATAAATATATTGATGATATAGAAGATATTTACTCAATTAAATACAATGATGAACAAAGAAAAGCTATATCATATGCTTTAACTAAGAATATTTTAGTGATAACAGGAGGACCAGGTACAGGCAAAACTACTATTATTAATGCTATATGTGATATATATAAGTTAAAAAATAAATTATCTCAAAAATCTTTTGTAGAAGAAGTTGCTTTACTTGCTCCAACTGGTAGAGCTGCTAAAAGAATGGCTTTATCATCAAAAACAAGTGCTTCTACAATACATAGATTTTTGAAATGGAATAAAGATACAAATAAATTTCAAATAAATGAGAATAATAAAAGTAAAGTTAAACTTATAATTATAGATGAAGCAAGTATGATAGATACTTATTTATTTGATAATCTATTAAAAGGATTATATTATGATACAAAAATAGTTTTAGTAGGTGATAATGATCAATTACCAAGTGTTGGTCCAGGACAAGTATTAAAGGATATTATTGAAAGTAAAAAAATACATACTATTAAACTAAATACTTTATATCGTCAAAAAGATAATTCTAATATAATTACATTAGCGCATAATATAAAAAATGATATTTTAGATGAAAGTATTTTTAATGAAAAAGAAGATTTAACTTTTATATCTTGTGATAATGATGAAGTACAAAGATATATTAAAGAAATAATAGAATCATATGATAAGAAAGATAGGGATAAGATTCAAGTACTTGCTCCTATGTATAAAACACAAAATGGGATAGATGATCTTAATTTACTTCTTCAAGATTTATTAAATAAAAAAACTAAAGACAAAGAAGAAATTAAAGTAAATAATACTTTATTTAGAGAAAATGATAAAGTGATGCAACTAACTAATATGCCTGATGAAAATGTCTTTAATGGTGATATTGGTTTTATTAGCAAAATAAACAAACTAAATAATAAAAAAGAAATAATTGTTGATTTTGATGGTTCATTAGTTAAATATACATCTAATAATTTAAATAATTTAACTTTAGGTTATGCTATTAGTATTCATAAATCACAAGGAAGTGAATTTGAATATTTAATACTTCCTATAGTAAAAAATTATAATCGCATGTTATATAGAAAACTAATATATACTGCTGTAACTAGATGTAAAAAAAATTTATATTTAATAGGAAATATTAAAGCTTTAGAATATGCTATTCATAATAATGAAATAGATATTAGAAAGACTACTTTAAAAGAACAAGTTTTAAAAAGATTTATAGTATAAATCTTTTTATTTTGTTAAAAATAAAAATGGTATTAAAATACCAATCATATTTTCTAAAGAGGTGATATTATGAAAAAGAATCAAATGTTAACAATAGCTGCAATGGCAGGTGTTGGATTTGGTATGTATAAGTATTATATGTCTCATTCAAAAGATATAAAATGTATGGTAAAAAGTACAATGAAAAAAGTAAGACATTCTATGGAAGAAATGGAAGAAAATATGATGTAAGAAGCTTTAAGCTTCTTTTTTAAAATAAAATATGAGATAAATACATAAATATAAGTCCTAAAATAAATGCTATAATACTTATATTTTTTTTGTTATAACTTAAAGATAGGGGTATTAGTTCATATATAGATATTGCTATCATAATACCAGCAGTAAAAGAGTAAATAACCCCCATAGTTAAATCATTGATAATACTTTTTAAAAATATGAATGCAAGTATTGCTCCTAATGGTTCAGACATGCCTGATATAAAAGTATATATCAATGCTTTCTTTTTATTTTTTGTTGAATAATATATAGGCATAGATATACTAATACCTTCAGGTATATTATGTAAGGCAATCGCTGTTGCTAAAGAAAGTCCTAATTTTATATTTGTTGTAGATGTAAGAAAAGTAATAATACCTTCAGGTATATTATGCATTATGATCGCAAGCATTGAAAATATTCCAGCTTTATATAGCTTATTATTTGAAAAATCAAGTTTTTTATCAAAATATATTGAAAATAAAATACCAATAATTATAGTGATAAGAGTTATTAAAATAGATGGTATTAAATAAAATGTAGAATGAAATGCTATAATAGCTTCTTTAAATAAGTCAGTAATAGAAACACAAATCATAACTCCTGCAGCAAATGAAAGCGAGGATATAAGAATACTATTATTTTTTTTGTTTATAAATATTAAAAAACTACCAATTAAAGTAGAAAAACCTGCAATAGCTGTTATAAGAAAAGCTATACTTATTTGACTCATATAATCACCTTATTAATTATATGTAACTATTGAAAAAATAATCTTTGGGTGTTATAATATGTGCCACAGGTGGTTAGTATGGATAAATTAAAAGAGTTATTAACTATAGAAACAAGTATTTATCAAGTATATGAAACAATGTCTTTATGTGATGATGAATCAATAAAATCATATATTCCATTATTAAAAATGTTAGGATATAAAAAAGAACGATTAATTAATAATTTGACAGTTAGTGAATTATCACAATTTATATTTTATTTAAATAATAACATTGAACATAATTTAAATACAGATTTAATGGATATTATATATTTTCCAGTAAATGAAGAGCCTGAAGACCTTATAACAACAACATTAGTGAAAGATTTAAGCATAAAACAAGCAATGTTAAAATCAGATAGTAGTAGTGAAGAAATATCTTCATATTATACAAATGAATATTATAAGATCAAGTCTAATAATTACTATAATTGTCTTTTATATTTAAATGTCTTAGATTTAAGTAAAGAATTTAAAAATGAAATTTATATGAAAGATCTTTTGCAAATTATATACATGCAAGCATATACGATTAATAGTACTTTATATAAATCATTATGTAAAAATAATAGTTTAGATAATATAGAGCTAGATGATATGAGTAATATGGAATACGATGATGTTATCAACCCAATAACACCTGTAGTATTAGAAGACTTAATAATAGATGGTATAGAATTAGAAACTGATATATATGATGATATTGATAATGCAGATGAAGAATTAAAGGAAAAGACAGAAGAATTAAAATTACAAGATAGCGATCCATTATTTTATGGTGAGCATCATATCACTTTGGATATCATATTACCATATTTTTTAGATATTAGATCAAATCAATATAAAGGAGCAGATAGATTTTGTGCTTTGGTTTGTTTTAATCAAATTAAAACTTATTCTATGTTAAACTTTGATAATGTTAATCGTAAACAATTAATCAAAGAAGCTGCAGAAAAACATAAACATTATCATAAGGAAGGTTATGAAAATAGTAGTAAACTTATAGATTCTCTATTCGAAAGACCAAAAAAATATATAAAAAATAACAAATAATCTTGTATATATTATAAAGTTATGTTATAATTTAATACGTTGTAATCCGCTTTATACTTTTATATATGATTACGTAAAAACAGAAAGAGAGGGATATCATGAATGTAATTGATAGAATTACAGAAAAACAGATTAAGACTGACGTTCCTGAATTTAGAGTAGGAGATACTGTAAGAGTAGATGTTAAGATCATCGAAGGTAAAAGAGAACGTATTCAAGCATTTGAAGGTGTAGTTATTGCTAGAAAAAATGGTGGAATAAGTGAAACTTTTACTGTTAGAAAGGTATCTTATGGTGTTGGAGTAGAAAGAATTTTTCCAATTCATTCACCAAAAATTGCTAAAATTACAGTAGTTCGTAAAGGAAAAGTAAGAAGAGCTAAACTAACATTCTTAAGAAACCTTGTTGGTCAATATCGTATTAAAGAAAGAAACTAACAGGAAAGGCCAAACGTTGTTTGGTCTTATTCTTTTGAAAGGAGTTTTATTATGGAAGAAAAGAAACAAGATCAAAAAGAAAAAAAGAATTGGTTTTTTGAATTACTTCCCTATATAGTAATATTATTATTAGTTATAGTAATAAAAACCTATTTTATATCTCCAATATTAGTTAATGGTGAAAGTATGGAACCAACTTTAAAAGACCATGATCTTATGATATTAAACAAGTTTTATTACAGAAATCATGAAATAAAAAGATTTGATATTGTTGTTATATATTTAGAAGAAGAAAATGAATTCTTAATCAAAAGAGTTATAGGTCTTCCTGGAGAAAAGATAGAATATAAAAATAATAAGTTATATGTTAATGGAAAGTATGTTAAAGAAAATTTTAAACATATGAAAACTAAAGATTTTACAACAAAAGATATTAGTTATGAAGAAATTCCTGATAATAAGTATTTAGTGCTTGGTGATAATAGAATTAATTCTATTGATAGTAGAATTCTTGGGTATATTAATGAGGAAGATATAGAAGGAAAAACTTCATTGATTATATTTCCTTTTAATCGAATAGGAACAAAAAAATAAAGTATATACTTTATTTTTTTATGCCATAAATATTATGAATTGGATCTCTAAATAGTTCAATAGATAAAGGATGAATAGTTAATATATAGAAAATAATATAAGTTATTATTGCAAGTATAATAGTAATATTTTCTAACTTTAAATCTTTTTTCATTTCAATTTTATATGATATAATTTCTGAGATTATGATTGCTATAAACATGATTATAATAGTGATAATCATATTTTTACCCATTAAGACGTATATAGGTAAATATAATACCAAGAAAATTGGAATTGATAGAATCGCAGCAATATAATTGGAAATACATACATTATTAACTGGTATTTTTTTTGTTTTAATAATTATTTTTTGTAAAACTCCAGAAATTAAAATACTACTAAATAATAATTTCATATGTTCCCATATACTTTCATTTACTGGAGAAATAATACTAGTTAATAATGAAGGAAACTTTTCATATAAAAAATGAAATGGAAAAGTTAATAAACAAGCTAGTATAGTACCAAATATTTTTATCTTTTTAATCTTATTCATAAAAACTCCTTTCACTAATTATATGAGTTTGATATAATATTAATATATAGTATTTAGTGGTGATAGTATGAAAGCAGTTTTTAAAGATTATTTAGATGATAATATTGAACTAGAAAAATGGCAAAAATTGGGTGTTATTTGTTTAATAATTATAATCTCTGGGTTAATAGGATGGATTTATGAATTTATTTTTTATTATTTTAATTTTGGTATGAAGAAGTTTTATTATCAAGGAGGTAATTTTTTACCATGGATTAATATATATGCATATGGGGCTTTTTTAATTATATTCTTAACAAGAAAACTAAAGAAACATCCAGTATTAGTATTTTTAATTTCAGGTATAGCTACATGTGTATTAGAGTATTCTTCCGGGCTTGCTATATATAAGATAAGAGGGGGACTTAGACTATGGAATTATAATACAGAGATTCTAAATTTTGGAAACATTGGAGGATTTGTATGTCTTAGAAGCTTTATTGGTTTTGGTCTTTCTGCCTTATTACTTATGTACTTTTTATTACCTATGTGTATCTATATTTCTAAAAAAGCAAATAAGAAACCTTTCTTGATAATTACTATCTCATTATGTTCAATTATTCTAATAGATGAAATTTATAATTTACTACTAGCAAGAGTTTTACATTTACCTAGAGCAAGAAACATATATCAAAAACTAGGATTTAATTATATGAATTATTGGAAGTAATAGGTGAGTTAATATGAAAAAAACAATTATTTTTGATTTGGATAATACTATATTATTCTTATCTAACAAATGGATGAATGCATATCAAGAGTTTATAGATAAATATAATTTAAATATTAGCTTAGAAGATTTATACACATGTATTGGTTACTTTGAAAAAGAAGCAGAAGATAAAATTGTTTCGTATAAGATGATTTGTGATTATATAAATAAAAATTTAAAAATAACAATAGATGAAAAAATGTTTAATGGGTTATTAATCGATTACGCAAATATTCCTTTATTAAATATTGATAAAGTCTATTCTACTTTAGAATATTTATCTAAAAAATATAATTTAGTAGGATATTCTAATTGGTTTACTAATAATCAAATAGATAGATTAAAAAAATATAATTTAGATAAGTTTTTTAAAAAAATATATGGTTGGGATATATTACCATCCAAACCATCATTAAGTGGACTAAAGGATATTATAAAAGAAGATAATATAGGAGATTATACTTTTATTGGTGATAGCATTAATATTGATTTAGAATTGCCTAAAAGAATTGGAATGAATACAATACTTTATAATGCTTCAAAAATCAATCAAAATAATTATAAAGAAATAAATGATATAGAAGAATTAAAAGATTTGTTATAAAAAGGGGTACATATGATTTTTATATAAAAGATTATAGAAATTAGTAAGATGGTTACGTCATCTAATAATAAGAAGATTGAGGTGATAGACATGGATTTGCAATCAATTTTATTATCAGATAATATTGTAGAATCTATTAATAAAAATATAGATTATTTATTGAAACTAATTCCAGAAATAGAAAATATGATTGGATTTGAACACAAACATCCGCATCATCATTTAGATGTATGGAATCATACAATATTAGCTCTTAGCTTATCAGAAAAAGATTTTGATATAAGATTATGTTTATTACTTCATGATATTGGTAAACCTTTTTCATATCAAGATGAAGAAGTGAGACATTTTAGGAATCATGCTAAGGTATCAAGTGATATGTCTAGAATAATCTTAAATAGGTTAAGATATGATAAAAAATATATTAATTATATATGTTACTTAATAGAAAATCATGATACTCCTATTAGTGATGAACAAATCGTAAATGACTATGATTTATGTTTAAAGCTATTAAAAATACAAAAATGTGATGCATTAGCACATCATCCAGATATGTTAGAAAAGAGAAAAAAATATATT
>CAYRAF010000025.1:0-17148 GCA_964422195.1 uncultured Muribaculaceae bacterium
ATGCAAGATAGCCTGTGAGCAAGCTGCTGTTGTATTTCAGACCGTAATGGGGCGCTGAGTGATTTTGATAATGTACTTACTAAATTTGATAAAATAGTAGGTCTAAATTATGTACACTGTATTCATATAAATGATAGTAAGAATATAAAAGGATCGCATAAAGATAGACATGAAAATATTGGTTATGGTACTATAGGCTTTGATAATTTAATAAATATTATTTATAATGAAAAATTAAAAGATGTTCCTAAGATATTAGAAACACCATATATTGATAAACAAGCACCATATAAAGAAGAAATAGAAATGATAAAAAATAAAAAATTTAATGATAAACTAAAACAAGAGAGTTAATTAATAATTCCCTTGTTTTTATATTCTAGATAAACTTTTAATAATTTATTATAAGTAGATGTATCTAATTTGTCTTTTAAATCATTTATTATTTTAGAAGGTTCTCCACTATAAAAATCATTCCAATGCTCTTTCGCAGTATTAAGTAATATTTCAGCATCTACTTCACTTATTTTTATGTTTCTTTTTCCACATAAATAAATAATATCATTTATAGTTAATTTATCTATATATCCTTTTATTAAATAATTCAAATTAATCACCTAATATATTTTATTAAATAAATTAAAAAAAATGATACAAAATAATAATGGTGATTTAGATGTTAGAAAGTAAAAAAAATATAAAAAACATAATTATATCTACCATTATTGTAAGTATTTTTTTAATAATTATTTATAGAGTATTTAGTATGACCATTTTAAAAAACAAATATTATAATAACTTATTAGAATCATTAACAAATATATATATGAATACAACTTCTTCACCAAGAGGAAGAATATATGATAGAAACAACAAATTAATTGTAGATAATAAATCAATTAATACCCTTTATTATAAAAAAATAAAGAATATACCTAAAGCTACTGAAATTAAATATGCATATTCTCTTAGTAATATTATAGATTTAGATTATAGTAGATTATCTACAAGAAATTTAAAAGAATTTTATTATTTAATAAATAAGGATAAAATAGATAAAAGAGTATCTAAAAAAGAGTATAATAAAGTAAAAACTAGAGAATTAACCACAAATGATATTTACAACTTAAAAATAAGTAGAATTACAGAAAAAGATTTGACTAAGTTAAATGATAAGGATAAAAAAAGTGCATATATATATTATTTGATGAATAATGGATATGCATATGATAATAAAATAATTAAAAGTAATATAACTGACCAAGAATATGCCTATATTGCTGAACATAGTAATGAATTTAAAGGATTTTATATAGATATCTCTTGGGTTAGAGATTATAAATATGGTGATGTATTTAAAACAATGTTAGGAACAGTAGGAGAAATACCCAAAGAAAAAAAACTAGAGTATTTAAATAAAGGATATAATTTATCTGATATAGTTGGTTTATCATATTTAGAATATCAATATGAAGATTATTTAAAAGGTGAAAAATCTAAATATAAAGTACTATCTGATGGTAGTTTAAAACTAATAAGTAAAGGAAAAAGGGGTAATGATATAGTATTAAATATTGATATTGAATTACAAAAAAAAGTAGAGGATATTTTAGATCAAGAAGTTATTAAAACAAAGAGTCAAATAAATACTAGGTATTATGATAAAAGTTTTGTTGTATTAGAAGATCCAAATAATGGTGAAATATTTTCAATGGCTGGCAAAAAAGTTATTAAGAATAACGGAAAATATCAAACTATTGATTATACTAGTGGTATACTTACTAACCCAATGACTGTTGGATCAGTAGTGAAAGGAGCTTCTATACTAGTTGGATATCAAGAAAAAGCTATTAAAATTGGAGATTATTTTTATGATTCATGTGTAAAAATTAAATCAACTCCTAAGAAATGTAGTTGGAAAAATTTAGGAATGATTAATGATATCCAAGCACTAGCATTATCATCTAATGTTTACCAATTTAAAACTGCGATGAAAGTCGCAGGTTATAATTACTCATATAATATGGGATTAAAAGTGTCTAAAGATGTCTTTAATAAATATAGAAATATGTACCATTCTTTTGGATTAGGTGTAAAAACAGGAATAGATTTACCGATAGAATCATTAGGATATTCTGGTATTGATAATTCCTCAGGATTACTTTTAGATTTTGTTATGGGTCAATATGAAACATATACTCCAATACAATTATCTCAGTATATTTCAACACTTGCTAATAAGGGAACCAGATACAAACCTAGATTATTAAGAGAAATTAGAGATTCTAAAACAAATGAAGTAATATATACATCTAAAAGTGAGGCGTTAAATAAAGTTAATGTAGATAGCAAATATATTGATAGAGTACATAAAGGATTTTATGCGGTTATGAATGCTAGTTATGGGATAGGACATAATTATATAAGTAAGAAATATACTCCAGCAGGTAAAACTGGAACATCACAGAGTTTTTTAGATAGAGATTTAGATGGAATAATAGATACTGAAACAATATCAACAGCTTTTATAGGATTTGCGCCATTTAAAAAACCTAATATGACAATAACTGTTACGTCTCCTGATATTTCATATGAAAAAAGTTCATATGCTTATACTGCTGATACTACTAAAAGAATAGCTAAAAAGGTAAGCGATGCATATTTTAATTCAAAATAAAAATATAAATAGTATTGAATAATTTATTACAATTGTGTTAAAATTAAAGAGGAAGAGCATTCACTATATGAATGCCTACCGTTTTGTGATAGACACTAGTTCATAAGAACTGGTGCCTTTTAATTTAACCCCCTGATAGAGCCTATCTTGTGATTAGAATTAAAATAATTAAGATTAAAGCAAAGATTAATAAATCTTTCTTAAACATAATTACACCTCCTCCTTAAAAGGATTTGGTAGACACCCAAAGTGAATGCTCAAAAATTAGAGTAACATATATAAAAGAAGTGTGCAAATAGCAATTTTTATCAATTTTAAATAAAATATTTTGCAATTTATATTTTTACTATATATAAAAATAAATATTTTAATAGATACTTATGTAGAATATAAAAAAAGTAATATAATTATATTTTTTTTTATATAAATTTATGATAAAATTTTATTAGGTGATATTTATGAAAAATAGAAGTGAAATCAGAGAAATTGCTATGAAAGTGTTATATCAAGTATATATATTATCATCTTCTAATTTAGATTATAATGTTAATGATTTAATTAAAGAACAATTAGAAGTAGAAAATGAATTTTTAAATGATATAGTAAATGGATCAATAAAAAATCAAGATGAAATAACTAAACTTGCAGATAAATATTTAGATAATTGGAGTTTGGATAGACTAAATAAGGTAGATAAAGCTATATTTACTATAGGAATATATGAACTGATGTATACGAATACTCCTTGCGTTGTTGCAATTAATGAAGCTATAGAATTATCTAAGAAATATAGTGATGAAAAAGTAACAAAGATGCTAAATGGGGTTTTGGATAATATTTTTCATAATGAGGAAATAAAAGATGAAAAATAATTATATAACAGTAACCCAATTAACAAGATATATAAAATTTCAAATAGACAATGATAGAAATTTAAGTAATGTTTATTTAAAAGGGGAAATATCTAATTTTAAAGCTCATTCGAAAGGCCATTTTTATTTTACCATTAAAGATGAGAATTCTAGAATAAATGCTATTATGTTTGCATCCTCTACTAAAAATGTTAAATTTACTCCCATTGATGGTATGAAAGTTTTAGTAAGAGGTAGAATTAGTGTTTTTGAAGCTAGTGGAGCATATCAAATATATGTAGAAGAAATGAGTGAAGATGGTTTAGGTAACCTATATTTAGCTTTTGAACAATTAAAAGAAAAATTATCTAAAGAAGGATTGTTTGATGAAAAATATAAAAAGAAGGTTCCTAAAGTACCTAATAGAGTTGGAGTTATAACTGCCCCAACAGGAGCTGCTATAAAAGATATACTATCTACAATCAAGAGAAGATTTCCATTATGTGAAGTCATACTATTTCCTTCACTTGTACAAGGTGAAAATGCTAAAGAAGATATTGTAAAAAATATTAAAATTGCTGATACGTATGATTTAGATACTATTATACTAGGTAGAGGTGGAGGAAGTATTGAGGATTTATGGGCGTTTAATGAGGAAATTGTTGCTCGCGCAGTATTTGAGGCTAAAACACCTATTATTTCTGCAGTAGGACATGAAATTGATTTTACTATTTGTGATTTTGTTGCTGATCTTAGGGCTGAAACTCCAACAGGAGCTGCAGAAAGAGCAGTACCTAATTTAGTAGATGTTATTAATTTTATTAATCAATTAAATATAAGGATGAATCAAAGTATTAATAATTTACTTGTATCTTATAATTTAAAATTAAAGAAATTGACTGATAGTTATGCCTTGAAAAATCCAATGAATATTTATGAAATCAAGGAACAAAGGTTAGATCTTAATATAGAAAAACTAAATAATTACATTAAAAACACAGTATTATTAAATAAACAAAAAATAAGTAATTTAAATAGTAAGTTATTCTTACTAAGTCCCATAAACTTATGTCAAATGAATTTAGATAATGTAAATAACAATATTGATAGATTAAATATATTTATGAATAATTATTTATCTAAAAAAGAAATTGCTGTAGCAAATTTAATTTCTAAAATAGAATTATTAAATCCACTTAATTCCTTAAAAAGAGGTTATGCAATTATAAAGGTAAATGACAAAAGTATTAGTAGTATAAAAAAAGTTAAGATTAATGATAATATTAATATTAAGCTTAGTGATGGTACATTACTTGCAAATGTAAAAGAGGTGATAAAAGATGATTAAAACTACAAAAACTGATGAATTAGATTTAAATACAGATGGTAATTTAGATTTAGATAAAGTAAATGCTTTTTTACAACAACTTCAAAATGATTATGATAAAAATGGTGATAATGAGGAGGTAGAAGAAAATGGAAAAGAATGAAATGAAATTTGAAGATAAGTTATTAAAATTAGAAAAATTAGTATCAGAATTAGAAAGTGGTAATGTTGATTTAGATACTGCGATTGAAAAATATAGTGAAGCTATGAAACTAGCTAAAGATTGTAGTGATACATTAGATAAAAATAAAGAAAAGGTTAGTAAAATTCTAACTGATGCTGGTTTAGAAGATTTTACAGTGGAGGAATAATATGAGAAACAAGAGTACTATAATCACAATTGTTGTAGTTGGAGTTTTAATTATTGGTTTTATACTTTTTAAATTTGTATTTGGTGGTAAGACTAATAATTATAAGAATATAGAACTATATAGTTATAACAATGCTATTAATTTAACTAATGAGGAAAAAAATGAAATTATTAAGTATATTAAAAAAGAAAATTTTAGTAAAGCAAACCAAGTTAAATGTATGGCAGAGAATAAATATAAAATAGTTGCAGATGATATTGAATTATCATTTGGGGATAGTTGTATTGTACAATATTCAAATAGTAGAACTATGGAAAACTTTCATACTTTGATTTCTGATGAGTTTAGAAATTATATAAAAAATATTGCAAATTAAAAGGAGAAATATTATGGATTTAGTTATAATGGCCGCAGGTATGGGATCTAGATTTTGTGGTTTAAAACAAGTAGAACCAGTTGGACCTTCAGGAGAATTTATTATTGATTATTCAATTTATGATGCTATCAAAGCTGGTATTGAAAGAGTAGTATTTATTATCAAAAAAGAGAATTATGATCTATTTAGAAACACAGTTGGCAAAAGAATAGAAGGAAAAATAGATGTAGAATATGTGTTCCAAGAAAAAGATAGTTTTATTAATGATAAAAGTTTAAGTGAAGTAAGAGAAAAACCTTGGGGTACAGCTCATGCTATACTTTGTTGTAAAGACATAGTAAAAAATAATTTTATTGTCATAAATGCTGATGATTTTTATGGATATGAACCTTTTAAATTAATAAAGGAATATATGGATAAAGTTGATCTTACTAGCACTAATTTCTCGATGGCAGGATATATCATTAAAAATACATTATCAGAAAATGGAACTGTTAAAAGAGGATTATGTAAAAGTAGAGATGGCTACTTATCAAAATTAGTTGAATCAGTTGTTGGATATGAGAACAACAAATTAATAGCTAAGAGATTAATTGATGATGTTAAAGTTGAAGTATTAGAAGATGATTTAGTTTCCATGAATTTCTTTGGTTTTACTCCTAAGATATTTGAAGAATTAGAAAAAGAAATAGGAAGTTTCTTAGAAGTAAATAAGGACAATATTAACAATTGTGAATATCTATTACCAGAAGTAGTAGAAAACATGATTAAAGATAATAAATGTAATGTCAAAGTTATTAAAACTAAGTCTAAATGGTATGGTGTAACATATAAAGAAGATAAAGAATTTTTAGAAAAATCTATAAACAAACTTATAGATAATGGAGAATATCCTAAAAGCCTATGGTAGTAAAAGATGAAAAAGTATTAAAAAAAATTCAAGAAATAGATGAATTAACCAATGAGATAATAGAAACTAAAATTATGCTACTACCATATTTCAAAAGTAAAAAAAATAATCCTAGATTAAGTAAATGTAAAATAGAACTATCAGATAATAATGATATAATTGATGGTGCAACCTATAATGCTAAAAAAAATAGAATTTATATAAATAAAGAGGATATTACAGTAGAAACACTTCTTCGAGAAAAAATAATTCTTTTATTATATAATGAAGATTTAAAATTATCTGGAAATATTACAAATTATGAAAAATCAATAGAGGAATATATAGGTAAATGTGCAGCGGAATGGTTAAGATGTCGAGTAATGTATGGAAAAGATTTTTTAAAAACTAATTCCAGTAATGTATCAATGATTTATATACATGGTGTTACTGTATTTCAAACTATGTGTGATTTCTTTGGTGAAAATAAATTAATGCTTAATTTCTTTGATGAAAATACAAATGGTCTTGGCACAGGATTAACTAAATTACAAACTGATTATATAAATAGTCAATTAAAAACAGCTAAATCTGCTTCAGATAAAGTAATAGAAAATATAAAAAGCAAAAAAAATTCTAGTGGTAAATAGAATTTTTTTTATTGCATATATTTTTTGACAAAAAAATATAGTTAATCTTTATATGATAGTAATGGTGATAATATGAAGCTTTATTTAGATATTATTATAATTACTAATTTTTTATTTGATTTCATATTATTATTAACAGTTTCTATAGTTTTAAAACGGAAGTGCAATATATTTAGATTAATACTTGGAAGTTTATTTGGATCAGTAACATTATTATCATTATTTATTAAACTTAATAATATTGAACTTTTTTTACTTAAAATAATTATGGGTATGATAATGATATTAATAAGTTTTGAATATAAGAATCTAAAAAAATATTTAAAAGAATTATTCTATTTATATTTTGTATCTATTTTTGCTGGAGGACTAATATATTTAATTAATGATAATTTTGGATATAAACACGAAGGATTATTATTCATAAATAATGGTATAAGTTTAAATATAATTATTTTATTCATATTATTTATATTATCAATATATATTTATATTAAACAAAGTAAAGATTTAAAAAGAAAAGTAAGCTCATACCATTTTGTAGATATATATTACAATAACAAAATATATACCTGTAATGGATATATAGATACAGCTAATAAATTATATGATCAATATAAAAGAAGACCAGTATCTTTAATATATAAAGATATAAAGATAAATAATCCTATTTATGTAAGTTATAAAACGATAAATAAAATAGGGATAATTAAGTGTTTTATCGCAGATAAAATAATAATTGATCATAAAATAACTTATAAAAATCAATTAATAGGTATTTCTAAGGAAGATTTTAATATTGATGGAGTAGATTTTATATTACATAGTGATTTGGAGGGATATAATGATTAGTTTAATATTATTTGTAGGTTATATAATAACATCAATACCAACTTTACTTTATGTTGGTGCGACTGATATATTACCAGAACCATTAAAAAAGGAAGAAGAATTATATTATTTAGAATTAGCTAAAGATGGAGATACGTTTGCTAAAGATAAACTAATTGAGCATAATTTAAGATTAGTGGTGTTTTTAGCCAAAAAATATGAAAATACTAAAGTCGATTTAGAAGATTTAGTTAGTATAGGAACAATAGGATTAATAAAAGGAATAAATACTTTTTCTATGAATAAGAATATTAAATTAGCTACATATGCATCACGTTGTATAGATAATGAAATATTGATGTATTTGAGAAAGAATAAAAGAGTAAGAAGTGAGGTTAGTTTTGAAGATAGCTTATCTTACGATGCTGATGGTAATGAGCTGCATTTGGAAGATGTTTTAGGTACAGATTATGATATTGTAACTAGAGGCATAGAAGAAGAAGATGATAGAAAGTTAATGATGAGCGAAATAGAAAAATTAGATATAAGAGATAGGGAGATAATAATCTTGAGATATGGTTTATATAATCATGAGGAAATGACACAAAAAGAAGTCGCAGATTTACTTGGTATTTCACAATCATATATATCTAGGATAGAAAAGAAAGTAATAAGAAAACTGAAAAATATTGTAAAGGCGTAATGTAAAATTGCGTTTTTTATTTACATTTATTTATATTTGTTTTACAATTATATTTACGGAGGATATTATATGCAACGATATTTTACAGATAAAATTATTGATAATATAACTTACTTAAATGAAGACGATTCATATCATTTAAGAGTTGTTATGCGAGCAAATATAAATGATTCTCTTGAAATAGTAAATAACAATAAATTATATTTAGGAAAAGTAGTAACACTTAATGATAATATTAAAGTAAAAATAGAGAAGGAAATAGAAGAACATCATGAATATTATCATGTTGATATAGCCCAAGCATTAATTAAAGATAAAAAGATGGATTTTGTATTACAAAAATCAACAGAATTAGGTGTTAATAATATAATTCCATTAATAACAACAAGAAGTGTTGTTAAAATAACTGATCGAAGTAATAAAAAAATTGAACGATATAATAAGATTGTAAAAGAAGCGTCTTCGCAATCTAAACGTTTGAAAATACCAAAAGTACTAGAATTTATGACTATTGATGATTTAATAAATTTAGATTATGATATTAAAATATTATGTAGTGTAAATGAAGCGTCAATAAGTCTAAAAAAGGTCTTTCATAATACAAAAATTAGTGATAGAATATTATTTGTAGTAGGACCTGAAGGCGGTTTTACTGATATAGAGGAACAAAAAATGATTGATCATGGATTTATTAGAGTTACTCTTGGTAAAAATGTACTTAGAACTGAAACTACTTCATTATATATTTTAAGCGTAGTTTCCTATAATTTTATGAGGTGATTTTATGAATAATCTATTAAATATGTTACAAATAAATAGTGATGTTATTATGATATATGCTTTAATTTTTATAATGGCTATATTATTAATTACAATTTTTGTTCTTGATTATAAAAGTAAAAAAAGAAATCTTGATATTGATCATTCTATAGTTATTGAGGGAGATACTCCTATTGAAAAATATGAAACATATGATAATTTAAGAGATAGTTTTGACGAAAAAATTGAGGATAAACAATTAGAAAAAGTAGAAGAAATAAAACAAGAAGAACCTATCAAGGAAGAGATTATTGAAAAAACAGAAGATAATATTGATAGTAATATTAAATATGAAGAAAAAAACGAAGAAGAAAAAAAGGAAGAAGCAAGGGAAGAATTGAAAGAGCTTGTTCAAGAATTAAAAGAAGAACCAGAAGATAAAAATATAGGTTTAACTGATTTTGAAGTTGAACAAGAAGAAAATGCAATTATTAGTTATGATGAGTTAAAAAAAGTAAGTGATGAGTTATATGAAAATAATGAAGAAACTCAATATAAAGATGAAGGAAATGAACCTATCAGTATAGCTCAACTTCAAGATATGTTTAAAGAAATTAATGAGATACCAACTGTAGAAGTAGCGAGTGATGAGGAAAAATCTGATTTAGTAGAAGCTATTGAATCATTAGAAAAACCAGTAATCAATAATACTGAAATATTAGAGGAACAACCTAAGGTTAGATTAGATGATTTTGCTATTAAAACAGGAGATCATAAGTTTAAGATGTCACCAGTCATTTCACCAGTATATGGTGCAATGGAAGATGCCAATATAGAAGAGTTTGATACATTTGCAGAAAATACGAAATTAAAGTTAGAACAAACTGCTAATTTAGAAAAACTAGATCAAGAATTGAAGAAAACTAATGAATTTCTGTCAGTTTTAAAAGAATTACAAAAGAAGCTTGACTAAGCTTTTTTTTTACATAATTATACTTTTCTATAATAAAATTTATCCTTTTATTCGCTTTAAAACATATAATTATGATATAATTATTAAGGATGTGATATGCATGAAAATTGTTATTACCGCAGGTGGAACAGGTGGACATATATTCCCAGCTGTATCTATTATTAAAAAATTACAAGAAAAAATCAAAGATGTAGAAATTTTGTATATTGGTACCACTGATAGAATGGAAAAAGATATTATACCAAAACTTGGAATTAAGTATGAAGGTATAGAGATGATTGGTTTAAGTAGAAAAAATGTTTTTAAGAATTTTAAAACAATATCTTGTTTACTAAAAGGAATTAAAAAAGCAAAAAGGATACTTAAAGAGTTTAATCCTGACTTTGTTCTTGGAGTAGGTGGTTATATAACTGTGCCTGTTTTGTATGCTGCAAATAAGCTAGGTATTAAGTCGGCTATTCATGAGCAAAATGCTATCGCCGGTCTTTCAAATAAATATTTATCTAAAAAAGTTGACAAAGTATTTGTATCAATCGAAGAATCTAAACAATACTTTGATGAAAATAAAGTTGTATACACTGGTAATCCTCGTAGTGAAGAAATAATTAAAGCAAAGAAAAAAGATTTAAAAGAGTATAAACTTAATCCTAATAAAAAACTTGTTATTATTACTATGGGTTCTTTAGGCAGTTATACAGTAAATCAAAAGATGAAGCAAATATTAAAAAATATTGGTAATAAAGAATATCAAGTATTATATATAACAGGTAATGCTTATTATGATGAATTCAAAAATATAAAAGGCTTACCTAATAATGTAATTATATATAGTTTACTTGATGATTGGTTAGGACTTTTAAAAAACTGTGATGTATTAGTATCACGTGCAGGGGCTTCAACAATTGCTGAGATAACCGCAGTTGGAATACCATCAATTTTAATACCTAGTCCATATGTCACTAATAATCATCAAATGAAAAATGCACTAGCTTTAAAAAATAAGGAAGCTTGTTATATAATTGAAGAAGAAAATTTAGATGAAAAAGTTTTACTTGATACTATAGATTTAATAATCGATAATAAAGATATAACTAATAGTTTAAGAGAAAACGCAAAAAGTATGCGTAAAGAAAATAGTGCAAGTATCATTGTGAATGAAATTAAAAAAATAGTGGGAGAATGATATCAATGCAAGAAATTATTCAATATATAAAAGATAATAATATTGGTAGATATGAATCTAATTATAGTATTAAAAAACTAACTTCATATAAAGTTGGAGGTAATACTAAAGTTTTGGTATATCCAAAGGATGTAGAAAAACTAATATTGTTGCTTAGAATATTAAAGGCTAAAAAGATTAAGTATAAAGTTATAGGTAATGGTTCCAACTTATTATTCTCTGATAAAACTTATGATGGAGTATTAATTAAATTAAATGAATTTGATCAATTAGATATTAAAGGAAATAACATTACTGTAGGTGCTGGATATTCTTTAGTAAAACTTTCTAGAGAAGCTACTAAAAAATCATTAACAGGTTTAGAATTTGCATCAGGTATTCCTGGTACTGTTGGTGGGGCAGTATTTATGAATGCTGGAGCTTATAAGAGTGATATGGGTTATATTGTAAAAAGTGTAAAAGTATTAACTCCATCCCTTAAAATAATAACTTTAGTTAATAAAGAATTAGATTTTCATTACAGAACATCATTTTTACAAAAACATCCTAAATATATTTGCCTAGAAGTAAAAATTGGTTTAAAACAAGGAAAAAAAGATGCTATTGAAAAACTAATTAAAGATAGATTAAAACGAAGATTAGAAACACAACCATTAGAATATCCATCCGCAGGTTCTGTTTTTAGAAATCCTGAAGATAACTATGCAGGAGCATTAATAGAAAATCTTGGATTAAAAGGATTATATAAAGGTGGAGCACAAGTTAGTAAAAAACATGCTAATTTCATCATAAATAAAAAAAATGCAAAAGCTCAGGATATTAAAGATTTAATGGAAATGGTTCATGATAGTGTCTTAGATAGTTATGGTATAGATTTAAAAATTGAACAAGAAATGGTAAATTGGGAGTAATATATGGCTAAAAAAATAGTAAAAAAGAAAAGATTAAAAATAATACCTTTTCTTATATTTCTAGTTTTATTAGGTATATTTTCATATATTTCATATTTACTTTTAGATATGCCTATTAAAAATATTGTTATTAAAGGGACAACTATATTATCTGATCAAGAAATATTAGAACTTGCAAATATAGATGATTATCCTTCATTTTTAAGAACTACTTCTCATGGGATAAAGAAAAAATTAAAGACTAATTCTTATATTAATGATGTTAAAGTTCATAAAGCATTTTTTAATAAAATAATATTAGAAATAGATGAAAATAGTATTTTATATATCGATAGTAATACTAACAAAATGGTATTATCAAATGAAAAAAGTATTGATATAGATAAAAATAGTGTAGGAGTTGCTACTTTAATTAATGAAGTTGATACTAAATATAAAAGTAGATTTATTAAGAAATTAAATGAGGTAGATAAAAACATTTTAAGTAAAGTATCTGAAATTAAATATGAACCAACTGAGTTAGATAAAGGAAGATTCTTATTTTCTATGACTGATGGTAATTATGTATACTTAACTTTAACTAAATTTAAAAATATTAATTATTATGAAGATGTACTTCCACAATTAGAAGGAAAGAAAGGTATCCTTTATTTAGACTCTGGTAATCATTTTGAAATTATGGAATAAGAAAGGTGTTACTTGCTTAATATCTTTTTTATATATATAATATATAAACAGGAAGTGATAGAATGTTTTATACAGGTGATATAAATACTAATGTAACGAAAGAAGAAAAAGAAATATTAAAAAAGATTAGTGATTTTTGTTTTCACTATGGTGATAAATATGTAGTGAAAGAGCTTGAAAAATTAGTTTTTGACGCTAATAATGCAGCTTTATCATATTATTTTGTAATAGGTATAGATGGTTCAAATAAAGAAGCTCATCAAGAAATAATAATTGAAAGCAAGAATCCAGAATACAATTATCTTTGTGCAAAATTATTTAAAAACAAGAAAAAAGAACATGCTCAAGCAGTAATAGATAGTAAAGATTCAAAATATAATTATCTCTTTGCTAAAGAAATATTTGATTCCAATAAAAAAGCCCACGAACAAGCACTTTTGGATGGTGAGGGAAGCAAATATAATATTTACTTTGCTAAAAAAATAAGAGGTGCTGATATTGCTGCTCACCAACAAAAAATAATAGAATCCAATGATCCGCTTTATATTGCTTGGTTTGCTAATGAGTTGCAATCAGAAGGTGCTGATATAGATGCTTTGCAACAGGCAATATTACAAACTGAAGATGTATTAGAAATTGAATCTTTTGCTAGAAATGTACATAAATCTAATAAGGATTTGCTATTAAAAACTGTTGAAAAACTTCAAGAGGAAGAAAGAACACAAGACGCTAATAAAATAAAAAAATTAATATATAATGTTACAAATTTAGAATAAATAGTATTGAATAAATAATCCTATTTATGATAAAATATAAATAGGTAGAAAAAGAGCATTCATACTCGAATGCCTACCATGTTTTTATGATATGGCACTAATTCGTAATAATTACGATTGGTGCCTTTTAAATTAACCCCCTGATAGGAACCTATCTTAAGATTAAGATAAAGATAATTATGAATAAAACAATAATTAATAAATCACGTCTAAACATAATTACACCTCCTCCTTAAAAGGATTAGGTAGACACCCTTGATGAATGTTCGAGAAATACTTTAACATAAATAAATATAGTGTGCAAACGAGTAATTTATTATTTTATACCCTAAAAAACTACGAAAATGTCTTTTTTATATAAAAATTTTATTAATTATGAGTAGTTAATACTCTAATATTTGAAATATAACACTTTTTAATTTTTGTGTGGTATTTTAATTGACAATAAATTGAAAATTATATACTATATATAGTAAAAGAAATGGAGTGAATTATATGGATAATATAAGTAATGAGGAAATTATAAAAAATAAAAATGCATGGTTGAAAGAAAAATTACAGAAATATTATCAAGAATATGGTAGTGAAGATACTATTAATCAATTTGAAGAAGATATATTAAACATTCATGATCCAGAATTATCTTATTTTTTTGCAGACACTATTGGTGGAAATGTAGCAAGGCATGGAAAAATAGTTATAGAAAGTAAAAATCCAGAATATAATTATAGTTTTGCCAAATTTGTATCAGGAGCAGATATAAAAGCACATGAACAAGTAGTATTAGAAAGTAAAGATCCAAGATGGAATTATCAATTTGCAAAAGAAGTTTTCAATTTTGACCAGAAAGCATTAAATATTCATCCTAGAGAAGCAATGGCCGCTCATGAACAAGTAGTACTAGATAGCAAAGATCCATATTATAATTATTGTTTTGCAGTAAATTTATCAGGTGCAGGTGCAGATTTAAAAGCTCATGAACAGGTAGTAATCGAAAGTAAGGATCCAAAATATAATTATGAATTTGCTAAATACGTTTGGTCTGATAATAAAAACAGTATAAAAGCACATGAACAAGCAATATTAGAAAGCAAAGATCCAGAATATAATTATAATTTTGCATTCTATTTCATAAATAAAGCGGCAGATGTAGATGTAAGAGCTCATGGAAAAGTTGTTCTAGAAAGTAAAAATCTTAAATATAATTATGCATTTGCGACTATACCAGGTGCAGATTATGATGCTCATGCTCAACTAATTATTGATAGTGGGGATCCAGAGTATAATTATAAGTTTTGTGAATATATAAAAAACTCTAATTTTATAGATCATGCAAGAGTTGTTATGCAAAGTGATAGAGAAGATTATAAATCAGAGTTAAGAGAAAAATATGAATATGAATTAAAGAGAAGTAATAGTGTGGGAAATATAAAAAGATTAATTAAGGAATTATCTAATGAATAATATTATTATGATTTAATGTTTCAAATAGAGGATATATATATATGAATAAATTAGAAAAAGAAGAAAAAGTTAAAGATTTAATTGCTGAAATTGAAAGATATCGTCATACGTATGGAAATTCGCAGACAATACAAAGATTTGAAGAAAGCATTTTAGAAGCAAATAATCCAAAATTATCATATTATTTTGCCTCGGCTATACAAGATGCAAATATTAAAGCTCATGCAGCTGTGGTTATAGAAAGCAAAGATTTGGAATCTAACTATTATTTTGCAAAATATATACCAGAGGCAAACATAGTAGCACATGCTAAAGTAATTTTAGAAAGCAAGGACGCTAAATATAATTTAATGTTTGCTGCAAATATTTCGGATGATTATGGAAAAGCACATGAAAGGATAGTACTAGAAAGTAAGGATCCAAAATGGAATTATGCATTTGCTAAAGAAATAGTAGGAGCAGATATAAAAGCTCATGCAAAGGCTGTTATTGAAAGCAAAAATCCAAAATATAATTATTTATTTGCAACTTATATTTTAAATTTTATAAATAAGAATATAAACGAAATAAGAAAAATGCAAAATGATTCAAAACTAAAAAAATTACTTTATAAGAAAAATATGGATGCAAACATTCAAAAATTACAAGAAGAGATTAAAGATTATATGGCAATAATAGAAGCTCAAAGTAAAGTTATAATAGAAAGTAAAGATCCAATATATAACTATAATTTTGCAATATATATTGCAAAAGAAAATATTCAAGCATATGCAGATGCAGTTATAGAAAGTAAATCTCCAGAATACAACTATTACTTTGCAAGAGATATTTCAAAAGAAAAAATCAAAGAACATGCTTCTGTAGTTTTAGAAAGTAAGGACCCAGAGTGTAATTATGATTTTGCAAAAGATATAGAAGAATCAGATAAAAAGGCACATGCTGCCGCAATTTTAGAAAGTAAGGATCCAGAGTACAATTACCTTTTTGCAAGAGATATAGAAGAATCAGATAAAAAGGCACATGCTGCTGTAGTTTTAGAAAGTAAGAACCCAGTATATAACTATTATTTTGCAAGAGATATAGAAGGTGCAGACAAAGAAGCACATGCTGCTGTAATTATTGAAAGTAAGAGTTCAGAGTGGAACTTTGAATTTGCAAGTTCTATACAAGGTGCAAATATAGAAGCTCATTATGAAGCAATTAAGGATAATATTAAGAATAGTAATGATAAAAAATATCTTTCATCACTAAAACAGTTTTATACACAATATGCTAGAGATAATGATTATACTAAAAAAATAAAACAATTAATAAAAGATGTATCAATAAAAAAAAGTTCTAAATAAAATAGAACTTTTTTGTAATATTTAGAATAATATGTTAAAATAGTGAAAGAAAAAAAGAGGGATATTATGAAAATAAAATATACTTTAGAAAAAACTGAGAATAATACAAAAGCTAGACTTGGTAAAATAGAAACTAATTATGGTACATTTGATACACCAATGTTTATGCCTGTTGGAACTCGTGCTACTGTAAAGACTTTATCACCTGAAGAATTATATGATGTTAATAGTGGTATTATTTTAGGTAATACTTATCATTTATGGTTAAGACCTGGAGAAGATATAATAGATAAGGCTGGTGGACTTCATAAATTTATGAACTATAATGGACCAATGCTTACAGATAGTGGTGGTTTTCAAGTTTTTTCTTTAGC
>CAYRAF010000026.1:0-16777 GCA_964422195.1 uncultured Muribaculaceae bacterium
CCGATTCTGGGTCAGACTGGTTCGGGCAATAAGTCCGCTGGTTGGAAGGGCACGTGGTAAATTTAAAGATCAAATTATAAAAAAAGATGAGCTTCCAATTAATATGACATCTTATTCACCATGTTTTAGAAAAGAGGGTGGATCTCATGGATTGGAAGAGAGAGGATTATATAGAGTACATCAATTTGAAAAACAAGAAATGATAGTTATTTGTGAACCAGAGGAATCTTTTGATTGGTATGAAAAATGTGGAAATTGACAGTAGAGATTTTTAGAAATTTTGATATACCAGTTAGACAATTAGAATGTTGTAGTGGTGATTTAGCTGATTTAAAAGTAAAATCTTGTGATATAGAAGCTTGGTCTCCAAGACAAAAGAAATATTTTGAAGTAGCAAGTTGTTCTAATTTAGGTGATGCTCAAGCTAGAAGACTTGGTATTCGTACAAAAGGGGATAAAGGAACATATTATTTACATACTCTAAATAATACAGTAGTTGCAACTCCTAGAGGATTAATTGCTTTAATTGAAAACAATTATCAAGAGGATGGATCTATAAATATACCTAAAGTATTACAACCATATATGGGTGGAAAAACAAAAATAGAAGCAAAATAATTGCTTCTATTTTTTATTTTTTAAAAATAATAATATATCTTTTGGACTTTTATCTTTAAATATAATATCGTGTATTAATCCAATAATTGGAAGATCTATTCTTTCTTTTTCTAATAAAACTTCTAGAGCTTTTAATGTATATACACCTTCTATAGTATTATTGTCTAAATAATTATCAATTTCTTTTTTATTAGTCTGTTTGCCAATTAGTTTACCAAAGGAAAAATTTCTACTAGACGTTGATGTACATGTTAGTAAAAAATCTCCAAATCCTGCATAAGACATTATTGTATTACCATCTCCTCCAAGTTTTTGAATTAAATATCTTATATCATTTAATGATTCTGTTAAAAACATTGCTTTAGTAGAATCAGATGCATTAATACCATCTAAAATACCAGCAGCAATTGCTAATACATTTTTTATAGAACCGCATATTTCAACACCTAAAACATCATTAGTTTTTCTTAATTTTAAATACTTATTTGCAAGTAAATTTTCAATAAAGTCCATTGTTTGATTATCAGTACTTGCAATAGATAATCCACAAGTTTCTTTCATAGCTAAATGTATGGCAAATGTTGGACCAGAAATGACAGCTATTTTGTCAGTTTTAATAATTGATTTAACAATGCTACTTACAAATAAAAGACTATTTTGATCAATTCCTTTAGATGCTATTAAGATTGGTTGATTTTTATAATACTCTTTAATTTCTTGAGTAATACTTCCTACAAATTTAGTAGCTACTCCAATTACTATTAAATCAGTATTATCTAAAGCATCTTTTAAATTAGTTGTTAACTTTATATCATCATATATTTTTATATCTTTTAAGTAATTGTCATTTTTTCTGTATTTTTTTAATACTTCAATTTCTTCAGGAACTTTACTGTATATAGTAATATCCCTAGTATTTTCATAAAACATAAAGGAAAGAGCTATTGAATATGCTCCTGCACCTATAATTGTAACTTTCATATTTTCCCTCCAATAATAATATGATAACATAGTTATATAAATGCTGCAAATTTGACTATAAATGCTGCATATGATATAATATAGATGTTTTCAGGTAAGAAAAGGTATGGTGAATATGGAAATAGAACACTCGAAAAAGGCTCTTACTTTTATTGGTATTATTATACTTATAATGAGTCTATTTGTGGTATATCAAGGATCATCTAGTGATCTTACGAATGAAAAGGAAACATGTAGTAATAGAAATGCTGTTATGGCATCTGTTAAAAGTGTTAGTTCTAGTAAAACTTGCACAAAAGAGAATAATAATGATAATAAAAAAACTTCTATAAAAAAAGAAGTTATAAATAGTGTTAATAATGTAACTGCTGTAGATGTAGTTGATGTTAAGTTAGTAGAAGAAAAGGTTTGGGATAATTTAACATTAGAACAATTAACTGATAAACTTGATAGATCTTTAAATTCTAATTTAAAGGGAAAAGGTTATATATTTGCTAATTATACTAAAGAAACAGGACTTGATCCATATCTTGCAGTAGCAATAGTACTAGAAGAAAGTGGTTGTTCTTATGCATGTAGTGCATTAGTTAACTCTTGTAATAATGTTGCAGGTATCAAAGGTAATGGTAGTTGTAATGGATATCAAGGTTATTCTTCTTTAGATGAGGGAATAAAATCATATTTAAAATATTTATATAATGATTATTATAAAAAAGGATTAAAAACACCTGAAGACATTAATCCAATTTATGCAGAAAATGCAGATTGGGCATATAAAATAAGAAATTATATGGATTATGTAAAGAGCAGATAAGCTCTTTTTTTAGTCAAAAAAAAAGCCTCTAGGCTAGTCAGTGTCAATTTTACCAGTGATGTATGTTGCAACCATTGTAGTTCCAATATATATTATAAATATTGGTACTAAATAGATAGAAACTTCCAATCTTAAACTTGCATCAATAATTCCCATACCATCTACAAATAAGAACGCAAGTAGTATAGCCCCTAAAAAGCTCATAACCAATCCAATAACAATACTACCAATTATCAATGCTTTTTTGTTCATAATAATAGTTTCAACTTCATTTTTTTTCTTTTTCATAGTATCACCACCTTACCCTATATTAGCATTATAACATACTTTTTTAATTTTTGTTATATAAATTCAAAAATATGTTTTAAATAAGAAAAAAATTAGAATAAATACATATTATTATATAGGTGAACATTTTGAAAAAAATAGGTTTGTTTTTATTGTTATTAATTATGCCAACTGTTACTTTTGCTTTATCAGATACATCTATATCTAGTATTGTTATGGATATGAATAGTAAAAGAATACTATATAAAAATAATATTAATGAGGTAAGATCAGTTGCTTCTATATCCAAGGTTATGACTGCGGTTATTGCCATAGAAAATTCTAATATGGATGATATAGTTACTGTAGGTGAAGAAATATTACCAATATACGGAAGTAATATTTATTTAAGTGTTGGTGAAAAAATAAGTATGAAAGATTTACTATATGGTCTTCTTCTTAGAAGTGGTAATGATGCTGCAGTAGTTATTGCAAATTACGTTAGTAAAAATGAAGAAGAATTTGTAAAATTAATGAATAATAAGGCTAAACAGTTAGGTATGAAAAACACTAAATTTACTAATTCTCATGGCCTTGATGAAGAGGTAGAAGGAAATAGCTCAACTGCTTATGATATGGCTCTTTTATCCAGTTATGCTAATAAATATGAAATATATAGAAAAATATCTGGTACCAGGAAATATACTACTAAAAGTGATATAAAATCTTATATTTGGTATAATAGAAATAAATTACTTTCTAAATACGATTTTGCAACTGGTGGAAAGAATGGGTATACTCCAAAAGCAGGCAGGACTTTAATAACAACTTCTGAAAAAGACAGTCTGTCACTTACAGTAGTAACTTTAAATGATAATAACGAATATGATACACATATTTCATTGTATGATTATGTATATGAAAATTATAAAAACTACAAATTAATAGATAATAAAGACTTTGATATAGATAGCGATTATAAAGATAGTACTCTTTATATAAAGAAATCATTTTCATATCCTATGACAAATGAGGAATATAAAAATAGTAAAGTTACTATTACATTAGATACAAATAAAAAACATAAGAATAATGATAAAGTTGGTATTGTAAGAGTAATGCTATATGATGATGTGTTATTTTCTGAAGATGTATATATTAAAATTCCGAATAAAAAAAGTTTCTTTAATGGTTTTAAGAGTTGGTTAAAGAAAATATTTTAATTATATGAATTTGCATAAAAGTTAACTATATGTTATAATGAATATGTCAAGGAAACTTGCATACAATAAAAAAGGATATATCTAATTTGCTTAAGGTTAGATGTACTCCAAATTGGTACCCTAATACTCAAGTTTGAGTGTTAGGGTTTGTTCTATTTAAACAGTATTATAAATACTAAGATAAATAGGAGGATGATTATAATAAATTGAGATAATTCTCTTTTAGTCATAAACATCACCTCCTTTTTATTTTATTAAAAAGGAGAACACCTAACACTAATTAAATATATCCATAATTATTATACTATATGTAAACTTAATAAACAATATAATTAGCTTGTGTTTTTTATATTTTTTTAATATAATAAGTGCAGGTGATACTATGGAACGTTTACAAAAGGTAATTGCTTCTTCTGGGGTTTGTTCTAGAAGAAAAGCAGAAGAATTAATAAAACAAGGCAAAGTAAAAGTTGATGGAAAAGTTATAACAGAAATGGGAATTAAAGTTACATCTAAAAACAAAGTAGAAGTAGATGGTGTATTGCTTTCACAAGAAGATAAAGAATATTATATTTTAAATAAACCAAGAGGTGTTGTATCAACTGCTAGTGATGAAAAGGGAAGAAAAAGTGTTGTTGATTTAATAGAAACAGATAAACGTATATATCCAGTTGGAAGATTAGACTATGATACTACCGGATTGTTAATATTAACAAACGATGGAGAATTTGCTAATATGCTAATGCATCCAAAAGGAGAGATAGATAAAGTTTATGTTGCTAAAGTAAAAGGTGTTGCTAAAGCAGAACATGTTATTCCTATGGAAAAAGGTGTAGTAATTGATGGTAGGAAAACTTCAAAAGCAAAAGTAAAAGTAAGAAGTGTAGATTTAAAAACAAATACTTCAATTGTAGAAGTAATAATTCATGAAGGACGTAATCATCAAGTAAAGAAAATGTTTGAAGCAGTTGGACTTGATGTAATAAAACTAAAAAGAGAAAGATATGCTTTTCTTACACTTAAAGGATTACAATCAGGTGATTATAGAAAATTAAATGCTAAAGAGATAAAACAATTATACGCTTTAGTAAATAATAATAAATAGGAGAGTTTGGTAATGAAAAAATATACAAGAGAAGATTTAGAAAATAAGTCTAGAGAAGAATTAAAAGAATTAGCAGAAAAAATAAAAAAGTATGCATTAAAAGTAGCTTTTACTATTGCTGCGATTGGAACTGGTATTAGTGCAACAGTTTCAATAGCTATACTACCTACTCTTGCACCAATGATTATACCTATGGGAATATTAACAAGTTCATTAGCTGGTAGTATTTATGCTTCTAAATATGTTAATATGTTTGTTGAGGCTAGAGATAAGGCAAATTCAATGTTAAATGAAGAAATATGTAATTATGAAGATAGTAAGAGTTATGGGAATAATGATGAACAAGAAGAAAAATATATTAATAATTTAATTAAATTAAGCGTTAATAATAAATCTCTTGCAGAAGAAAAATATCGTAGACTTTGTGATGCTCATGAGGTTAAAAACAAAGTGAAGGTAAAAAGATATAGAATAGTAGGAAGAAAGGACGATTAGTTCTTTTTTTTATAAAAAAAAGAAGATTACTCTTCTACCTCAATTGCAGATGTTGGACAAGATTCAGCAGCATCTCTAACTTCTTCCTTATTTTCTTCATTAATGTTTTCTTCTTTGGCTACTGCAAGTCCATCATTATCAATTTTAAATACTTCTGGTGAAATAACTGTACAAGACCCACATCCAATGCATTGATCCTTATTTACTTTTGCTTTCATAATATACTTCCTTTCTTAATTATTATATTATTTCTTATGAAAAAAAACAATAACTATTTTGTTTTTTGTAGTTTTATGATAAAATAATTTTATAGTAGGTGATGATATGAAGAGTCGTATGGATAAATATCAGAATAATTCTTCAAAAAAAGAATCTGTAAAGAGAACAAATAAGAATCAAGAGCTATATACAGATTTTTATAAAAATACTAGATATACTAATTTAGATAAGTATGAGGATGATAATGTTGTTGATTTAGGATATTCAACCACTAATATGAATAAAAGAGGTGAATATCAAAAGGTAAAAGATTATCAAAGTTTAATTCCCAAAAAAGAAATTAGTACTAAAGAAGAATTGAGAAAGTATTTAGAAGAAGATAATAAAATATATGATATAAACCGTATCATCGCAGATGCTAAGAAAAATAGACAGGAGCAGGAAGAGGAAAAGGAGCGAAAAAGAAAACTCCAAAACAGCGATTATAATATTTTTGAAGGTACAACTTTAGAAGAATTAAAAGAGAGAAAGAAAAAAATAGAAGAAGAAAAAGAAAAAATAGATGAGATGATTAATACTATTTCTTCTGAGCAATTAAGGGAAGATATTGATACAGCTTTAGAGAATGATTTGCTTTCAGATTTAATGCCTACTAAAACTAAAAAAGATGTTTTAGTAGAAGAGGTTAAGCAATTAATGCAGGAAACAGAAGAAATTGGTGAAGAAGAAAAAGAGCCTACTAAACAAGAAATAGATAGATCATTTTATACAAAATCAATGGATTTATCTGATGAAGACTTCATGATGGATGATGAATTAGAAAAAGAATTAAATAAAAATCATACTTTTTTAAAAATACTATTAATTGTTATTTTGTTAGCTGTCATCGCAGTCGCTGTATATTTAATAATGACAAGAAAGTAAATACTTTCTTTTTTTCTGAAAATAAATATTCAAAATAAAAAAAATAGTGTATAATAATGTTAATGTTTCTTATGGAGGTGTTTATGGACAATACATTAGAAAAACAAAATGAAATGATTATGAAATTGCTTCATTATTTTATAACTGTTAAAAATTATAATCCAATTATCCTTCAAGGTGCTGAAAATGAAATTTGGTTAGAAAACATGGAAAGTGAATATAAGATAGTTAGGATTGTATCTTCTCATATTCATAATAATGAGCAATTAAGTTTTGATATTTTTAAAACAAAAAGAGTAGTTAAGAAAATAAAGAAACAAACACTTAGTTTTAATATAAATGTTCTTAGTATTTTTACTGATTTGGGTGAAAATGTTAATTTAGATAAAAACAAGAATAAACACATGGTATTTGTTAATTTAGAGGATGAATCAGATATTAGTAAGTATGATTTTATTAAAAAGAGTTTTCCAGATATTAAGAATAATTTAATGGTTGATGAAAAAGGCATTCAATTATATATTAAATTAACTTCAGATATCAATAAGAAAAATCAAAAGACTAATAGAGAAGTAGAAGAAGTATTTAGAGAAAAAAATCCAATTATTACAAGAACATTAATAGCTATTAATATTGTGTTATTCTTATATATGGTACTAACTAGTAATGAAGAATCATTTATTAATAGTTTTGCAGTATATGGTCCTTTTATTAGAAATGGACAATATTATAGATTAATTACAGGTGGATTTATACATGGAGGTATATTGCATTTATTATTTAATTGTTATGCTTTATATATTATTGGTACTCAAGCTGAGAATTATTTTGGTAAATTGAAATACATAATTAGTGATTTTCTGTCTTTAGTATCATCATCTGTATTATCTATGTTATTTTTAGGTAGTGAAGGTCTTTCAGTAGGCGCAAGTGGGGCTATTTTTGGACTTATGGGAGCACTTTTATATTTTGGTTATTATTATAGAGTTTATTTAGGTAATGTTTTAAAAAGTCAAATATTACCATTAATTATTATTAACTTAGTTATTGGATTTACTCCTAATTCTGGTATTGATAATGCTGGTCATATTGGAGGATTAATTGGTGGATTACTTACTACATATGCAGTGGGGGTAAAATATAAGAGTAAAGTGTTTGAAAAAGTTAATGGATGGATACTTCTTGTAATATATTTAGCGTTTTTAATATATATGACATTCAGTTATGCAAAGTAGTATTGAAATATTTTAAGTATTATGATACTATTTATATAGTAGGTGATGTATGTGAATAATGAAAATACACATTTATACACAGTCGAGCAATTTGATAATATGATTGTACAAGAAGTATTAAGAGATGTATATGCAGCTTTAGAAGAAAAAGGATATAATCCTGTAAATCAAATTGTCGGTTATTTAGTTAGTGGTGATCCAGGTTATATTTCAAATTATAAAAATGCTAGAAGTAAAATATCTAAGGTAGATAGAAATACTATATTAGAAACTTTACTTAATAATTATATTAATAATATAAAATGAGATATATTGGTTTAGATTTAGGATCACGAACTTTAGGAGTAGCAATATCAGATGTTTCTGGTATGATTGCTTCAAGTTATACGATAATTCGTCATAATGAAGAATATGATAAATTAATAGACGAAGTAAAAAAAATAGTAAAAGAAAAAAATATAGATAAAATAGTATTAGGTTTTCCAAAAAATATGGATAATTCTATTGGCATAAAAGGAGAGTTATCAATAGATTTTAAGAAGAAATTGGAAAAAGAGCTTAATATGGATGTCATATTACAAGATGAAAGATTAACAACTAGACAAGCTGAGGTTATGTTAATTAATAACGATACATCAAGGAAGAAAAGAAAAAAAGTAATAGATGCTCTAGCGGCAACTATTATATTGCAAAGTTATTTAGATAGAAGGGATGGATAAAAATGGAAAAAAATACTTTTACAGTAGTTAATGATCAAGGACAAGAAATTGTTTGTTATGTGCTTTTTACTTTTGAGAGTGATGAAACACATAAGAATTATGTAGTGTATACAGATAATTCTGTTGATGCTAGTGGTAAAATTCAAGTTTTTGCTTCAATATATGATCCGGAAGAAAAAGATGGAACAACACTTCTTCCAATTGAAACTGAAAAAGAATGGAAAATTATTGAAACAATACTTTCTTCATTACAAGAGGAAATCAAGAATAAGAAAAAACCAGAAGATCAAAATAATGAGCAATAGTTTGCTCATTTTGTTTAAGTGGACGTGATAATATGAAAAATGATTTTATAAAACTTTTAAAAGGATTAATAATTTTGTTCTTTAGTTTTTTTATTATGATAATTTGTATATACAATTATGAATTATCTCCTGTAAATGGAAATAAAAAATATGTAACTGTTACTATAGAACATGGAACACCAAAAACTAAAATTGCTAAAATATTAGAAGAAAAGAAATTAATTAGAAGTGCTACTTTTTTTAATATTTATTTAAAATTAAATAAAGTTGATAACCTATATGCTTCTACTTATCAATTATCTCCTAGTATGGGAACAAAAAAAATTGTAAATATATTAAAAAAAGGTAATAATTATAATCCAAATAGTGTTACTTTAATGTTCCCTGAAGGGATAAATATGAGACGTGTTGCTAAGATAATATCTCAAAATACTAATAATAAATACGAAGATGTTTTAAAAAAAGTAAATGATAAAGCTTACTTACAAAAACAGATTAATAAGTATTGGTTTTTAACAAATGATATTTTAAATAGTAATATTTACTATAAATTAGAGGGATATTTATATCCTGATACATATGAATTTAAAGATAAAGATGTATCAATAGAAGAAATATTTGATAAAATGTTAGAGCAAACTAATAATATGTTGAAAGATTATAAGAAAGACATTGATAAGAGTAAGTATTCATATCATCAATTATTAACAATAGCTAGTATGGCAGAAAACGAAGGTAATGAGGAATACCGTGCTAAGATTACAGGAGTGTTCTATAATAGGCTTGCTATAAATATGAGTTTAGGTAGTGATGTTACTACATATTATGCTTTTAAAATAGAAATGAATGAAAGAGATTTAACTACAGAGGAGTTAAACACTTATAATCCTTATAACACTAGAGGGCCAAGAATGAATGGAAAGATTCCTGTGGGACCTATATGTAATCCAGATATTAACTCTATAAAAGCTGCATTATATCCAGAAAAGCATAAATACTATTATTTTGTTGCAGATAAACATCAAAAAGTATATTTTTCAAAGACTGATAGTGAGCATAATGCAACCATTGGAGAAATTAGGAGAAAAGGAGACTGGATAGAATGGTAAAACCTGATGATTATAGTATGATTAGAGAAATAAAACAATATGCTAAAGAGAATAATATTCCTATTATGGTAGATGATGGAATAGAGTTTTTAACAACATTTATTATTAAAAATGATATAAATAAAATTTTAGAGATAGGAACTGCTATTGGGTATTCTGCTATTATGATGGCTCTTTCTAATCCCAATCTTAAGATTACTACTATTGAAAGAGATGAAAGTAGATACATGGAAGCATTAAAGAATATTAAGCATTTCAATTTAGAAGATAGAATAACTTTAATATTTAATGATGCTTTGAACATGAAATTAGAAGATACCTTTGATTTAATATTTATTGATGCCGCTAAAGGACAAAATATAAATTTCTTTAATAGATATGAAACTAATTTAAATGAGCATGGTTTTATAATTACTGATAATATGAAATTTCATGGTTATTTAGATAAAAAAGAAGAAGAAATAGAAAGTAGAAATTTAAGAGGTTTAGTTAGAAAAATAAAGGAATATAGATTATTTTTAGAAGATAATAAAGAATATAATACTATGTTTTATGATAATATTGGTGATGGTATTGCTGTTACTAGTAAAAAAAGTGAATAAACTATCAATTGATAGTTTTTTTATTTTGTATTATAATTCTTGTAGGTGGTTTTATGAATAAAATATTTACTATGCCGAAAAATACAAAAATTGATTATATAAATGATATAGATGGTATTATAGTTGGACTAAAAGATTATGCTATTGGTATTAACTTATTATTAACAATCGAGGAAATCGAACAATTAAAAGAAGATTATAATGATAAAGAATTATTTGTAGTTATTAATAAAAATTTAGAAAATAAAGATATTAATTATATAGAAAAAATTTTATGTAAATTAGATGATATAAATATTAATGGAGTTTTCTTTTATGATCTTGCTATATTATTAATAAAGAATAAGTATAATTTGAATATAGATTTGGTATGGAATCAATCTCATATGGTTACGAATTATAATACTTGTAATTATTATTATGATGAGGGAGTAAAATATGCATTACTTTCCTCTGAGATTACGGTTGATGAAATGAATGAGATAAAGAATAATTCTAAGATAATTCCATTTATTTATATTTTTGGTAAAAATATAATCGCACATTCTAAAAGATGTTTAGTTAGTAATTATTTTAATCATTTTGCTATTAATAAGGATAAGGATAATTATGAAATAGAAGAAAAAGTTAGTAATAAACAATATGAGATTATAGAGGGAGATTTAGGAACTACTGTTAGATGTAAGGATTTATTGAATGGCATTAATGCTATTTATGATTTAAAAGATATTGGTGATAATTATTTTATAGTAGATGAAGTTATTGATGATAATTTTATAGATATTCTAAATGTAATAAAAGATTCAATTAATGGTGGTAATAAAGATATTAATTATAAAACAATGTATAATATTATTAACAGTGATTATGAAGGTTTCTTTTATAAAAAGACTATATATAAGGTGAAGAAAGATGAAAAAAATTGAATTACTATCTCCTGCAGGTGATATGGAACGTTTAAAAGTAACACTTTTATATGGAGCTGATGCAGTATATATTGGTGGATATAAATATGGACTTAGAGCTAATGCTATTAACTTTTCTAAAGAGGAAATAAAAGAGGCTTGTAATTTTGCTCATAAATTAAATAAAAAAGTATATTTAACTTTAAATATGGTTTTTCATAATGAAGATATAGATGGAGTATATGAGTATATAGATGAAGTAGTTAATTGTGGAATAGATGCTTTTATAATTAGTGATCCATTTTTAATATCTTATATTAAAAATAAATACAAAGATGTAGAGGTTCATTTAAGTACGCAAAATTCTACTACTAATTATGAGACTGTTAATTATTTTAAGAAAAAAGGTATAGATAGAGTAGTGCTTGCTAGAGAATTATCTAGGGAAGATATAAAAGAAATAATTGATAAAACTAATGTTGACATTGAAATATTTATTCATGGAGCTATGTGTACATTTTATAGTGGTAGGTGTGCTTTATCAAATTATGTTACTAATAGAGATTCTAATCGTGGTGGTTGTGCGCAAGTATGTAGATTTGCTTTTGATATTGGTAAAGAACAAGAATTTACTTTTGCAACATGTGATTTGAATTTATCTAAATATATAAATGATATTATTAATATTGGCGTTAGATCACTAAAAGTTGAAGGTAGAATGAGAACTATTTATTATTTAGCTACTGTTATAGGAACATATAGAAAAATAATAGATGCTTGTTATAATAAAGAATTAACAAAAGATTTTATGGATAAACAAACTAAAATATTAAATAGGGTTGCTAATAGAGAAACTACTACTCAGTACTTTGATCATTTAGCAAGCGATAAAGATCAATATTTTTCAGGAAGAACAGAAGTTTCAAATCAGGATTATTTATCTTTAATAACTGGATATGATTATGATAATAAGATGTTAATAATGAAAGAAAGAAATTATTTTAAACCTGGTGATCTTGTAGAAATATTTACCCCAAGTGGAAAAATATATGAGTTGACTATTGATAAAATATATGATGAAGATAATAATTTATTAGATGTTGCGCGTCATCCTGAGCAAATACTAAAAATTCCGTTTGACAAAGAATTAGAAGAATATTCCATGATTAGATTAAAAGTTAAGTAGGTGAAATTATGAATAAGGAATTAATAAAAGAAATCAAGAGTAATTTTTTAAATAAAGAAAGTAATTTAGGAAAATATGCTACTAAAAGCAGTGATGCTATTAGGTATGAAGAGATTAACGATAATGATATTAGACCAGCTTTCTATAGAGATATAGATAGAATAATTCATTCTCTTTCATATACTAGATATGTAGATAAAACACAAGTTTTTTCTTATTTAGAGAATGATCATATTAGTAAAAGAATGATTCATGTACAACTTGTTAGTAAAGTAGCAAGAACTATAGGTAGAGCACTTAATTTAAATGAAGATTTAATAGAAGCTGCAGCATTAGGACATGATATTGGACATACTCCATTAGGACATGAAGGAGAAAGAATATTAAATGAGATTTCCAAAAAAGAACTAAATGAGTTTTTTGCTCATAATGTGCAGAGCGTAAGAACATTAATGACTTTAGAGAATAATGGTAAAGGTGAAAACTTAACTATGCAAGTATATGATGGAATACTTTGTCATAATGGTGAAATGCCTTCGAACATTTATAAACCAAAACCAAAAACAAAAGAAGAATTCTTAGATGAATATGAGAAATCTTATACTGATATAAATATTTTAAAACATTTAACACCATCTACTTTAGAAGGATGTGTAGTAAGAATATCTGATATAATCGCATATCTTGGTAGAGATATTGAGGATGCTATCGAAGTAGGAGTTTTTCAAAGAAAAGATATTCCTAAGGAAATAAGAGATGTACTTGGTGATAATAACAAAGATATTGTTAATACATTAATACTTGATGTTATAGAAAATAGTTATAATAAAGATTATATTAAATTAAGTGATAGAGTGTATCAAGCATTATTTGATTTAAAAAAGTTTAATTATGAAAACATATATTCAAAAGCAAATACTAAGGAAGAAAGAAAGTTTTATGAAGATAAAATAAATAAACTTTATTATGAGTATTTAGAAGATTTAGAAAAAAATAATACTTCATCAAGCATATTTAAAGTATATTTGAATAATATGAGTAAAGAATATATTGAAAATACTAGTAATAAAAGAATAGTTATAGATTTTATAGCTGGTATGACAGATGAATTTTTCTTTAATGCTAAGTAGTTAAATATATGTAAAAAACATTGACTTTTTTCTACTTTTGTGGTAATATGTTGAGTAACTTGTGATGTGAGGTGGAATATTATGAAAGACAAAAAAGTTTATTTAACTCAAGAGGGGTTTGATGAATTAAATAATGAATTAGAAGAATTAATAAAAGTAAAGAGACCCGCTAATATAATAGCTATAAAAGAAGCACGCTCACTTGGTGACTTGTCAGAGAATGCAGACTATGATGCTGCAAGAAATGAGCAAGCAGAAATTGAAAATAGAATTAAACAATTAGAAAAGATGTTAGAAAATGCAGAAATTATTAGTGAAGCTGGTAATGATAAAGTATCAGTTGGAAATAGTGTATCTATAAAATATGTAGATGATCCAGATGATGAAGATGAGTATAAAATAGTTGGTAGTATGGAAGCTGATCCTTTTTCTGGAAAGATATCCAATGAAAGTCCAATTGCACAAGCTTTGCTTAATAAAAAGGTTGGAGATATTGTAACAGTAGATAGTCCAAATGGAACTTATGAAATAGAAATTACTGAAATTAAGTAATATAATAATTAGGGGGAAAATTGAATATGGAAAAAACATTACATGAAACTAGAATGGAAGCATTAGCTTCACAAAAAGAATTTTTAAATGAATTAAGAAATGATATTGATGCAATAACATTTAAATTAGGAAAAAACAAAAACAGTATTAATAGTATTACTCAATTATATAACTTTGATTTATCTTTATTTGAAGCAACAATATTTGATTTAGATCTAGAAAATACTAATATATTTGAAAGAAGTATGGATGGAGAAAAATTAAGCTTTGAAGAATTAATAATATTACATTCTGCTGATGGAAATGATATAAATAAGCAAGAGGCATATGCATATATAAGTGAGGAATTTAATAGAGGAACTATTTTATTATTAAGATATATGGCTCATAATGCTATTGAAAATGCTGCTAATGATTATAATGCACCTGATAGTATTCGTGAAATAATTAAAAAATAATAAAAACTTGCAAAAATAGTAAATATTTAGTATATTATTGTTAGTTACCTTTACTTGGTATGAAATACCTTCGATTCATACTCAGTAATGGTGTATATAAATAAAGGAGGGAAAGAAAATGGCTTTAACAAAAGAAGTAAAGCAAAATATTATTAAAAAGTTTGCTAAGAATGAAAAAGATACTGGATCTACAGAAGTTCAAATCGCAATTCTTACAGAGGAAATTAAAGAATTAACTGAACATGCAAAAGTACATCCACACGATTATCATTCTAAAAGAGGACTTCTAATGAAAGTTGGACAAAGACGTAGCTTACTTAAATATTTAGCTAAGAAAGATGTTCAATCTTATAGAGAAGTTGTTAAAAAATTAGGATTAAGAAAATAAAACAGTAGACACGTTTTTTTGAGTGTCTATTTTTTTTGGAAAGGAAGTAAAATATGTTTGGAAAAGAAAAAAATAAAAGTAACAAAAAAGTTTATAAAATGGATTTTAGAGGAAGAGAATTAGTTGTAGAATATGGAGAAATGGCTAAACAAGCTAGTGGATCAGTACTTGTTAGATATGGTGATACTGTGGTTTTAACTACTGCAGTTGTATCTAAAAATGCTCAAATATTATCTGACTTTTTTCCGCTAATGGTTTTATATCAAGAAAAACTATATTCTGTTGGAAAGATACCTGGTGGATTTATAAAAAGAGAGGGTAGACCAACAGAGAATGCAACACTTGCTGCAAGAATGATTGATAGACCACTTAGACCACTATTTCCAGAAAGATTTAGGAATGAAGTTCAAATAGTTAATACAGTATTATCAGTTGATCCTGATAATTCACCGGAGTTAACTGCATTATTTGGATCATCTCTTGCTACATGTATTTCACCAATACCATTTAATGGACCAGTTGCAGCTGTTAAAGTAGGTAGAGTAAATGGAAAATTAATTATTAATCCAACAGTAGATGAGGCAGCAGAATCTGATATAGATTTGACTGTTGCTGGTACTAAGAAAGCTATTAATATGGTAGAATCATCTGCTAAAGAAGTAAGTGAGGCCGATATGTTAGAGGCTTTACAATTTGGGCATAAAGCAATAAAGGAATTAATTAAGTTTGAAGAAGAAATCATCAAAGAAATTGGACAACCTGATATGGAATATGAAACATTAGAAATATCTGATGAGTTAAGAAAAGAAGTTGATGAATTATCTAGAGATAGATTAGATAAAGCTTTACGTATTAAGGACAAGCTAGAAAAATATGCTGCAATTGATGAAATAAAAGAAGAAATAGTAAAAAAATATGAAGAAGAATATGAAGATAAATTAAAAGACGAAGAATTAACTAAATTACTTACTGCAGTAAAATTAGTACTTGAAGATGTTGAATATGAAGTTTTTAGAAGAATTGTAGTTAAAGAGAAGAAACGTGCAGATGGAAGAAAAATGACTGAAATTAGACCATTATCTACAGCAATTGACTTGCTTCCAAGGACTCATGGTTCTGCAATGTTTACAAGAGGAGAAACACAAAGTTTATCTGTAACTACTCTTGGTGCTCTTGGGGAACATCAAATACTTGATGGGCTAGATTTAGAAAGTTCTAAGAGATTTATGTTACATTATAACTTCCCACAATTCTCAGTAGGAGAAACAGGTAGATATGGTGCTCCAGGAAGACGTGAAATTGGACATGGTGCACTTGGTGAAAAAGCTTTAGCGCAAGTTATTCCTTCAGAAGAAGAATTTCCATATACTATTCGTGTTGTATCAGAAATACTTGAAAGTAATGGATCTTCATCACAAGCTAGTATTTGTGCTGGATGTATGTCATTAATGGCTGCAGGTGTTCCAATTAAAGCTCCAGTTGCAGGTATTGCTATGGGATTAATCACAGATGGAGATGATTATACAATACTAACTGATATTC
>CAYRAF010000027.1:0-16218 GCA_964422195.1 uncultured Muribaculaceae bacterium
CTGCTCAACCACCACTTTTTGTTATAAAACATGGAAAAACAATTAAATATGTTTTGAATGAGGCTGATAGAGATGAATATTTACAAACATTATCTCCAAATACAAAGTATGATATTATGCGTATGAAAGGTTTAGGAGAAATGGATGCTGAAGAATTAAACGAGACAACAATGGATATAGAAAAACGTGTTTTAAGACAAATTACAGTAGAAGATGCAATGACTGCGGATGATACTTTTTCTAAATTAATGGGTGATGAAGTAGAGCCAAGAAGAAAGTTTATTGAAGAAAACGCAGTTTATGTAGAAAATTTGGATGTTTAGGAGGTAATTATGGACAGATTAGAAAAAAATAACATAGTAAAGGAAGTAAGAGATTCTTTTCTTGAATATTCAATGAGTGTAATTGTTGCAAGAGCATTACCTGATTTACGTGACGGATTAAAACCAGTTCATAGAAGAATTTTATATTCAATGTATGAATCAGGATATACCCCTGATAAACCTCATAAAAAAAGTGCTAGAATTGTCGGTGACGTTATGGGTAAATATCATCCACATGGTGATTCTTCTATATATGAAGCTATGGTTAGAATGGCTCAAGATTTTTCATATCGTTACATGTTGGTAGATGGTCATGGTAATTTTGGTAATATTGAGGGTTATGGTGCTGCAGCAATGCGTTATACAGAATCTAGACTTTCTAAAATATCATTAGAATTACTTAGAAATATTAATAAAGATACAGTTAATTTTTTACCAAATTTTGATGAATCAGAAAAGGAACCAGAAATTTTACCATCACGTTTTCCTAATATATTAGTAAATGGAACAATGGGTATTGCTGTTGGTATGGCTACAAATATTCCGCCACATAATTTAAATGAAGTAATAGATGGATGTGTAGCTTATATAGATAATCCTGAAATAGAACTTGATGAATTAATGCAATATATAAAAGGTCCTGATTTTCCAACAGGTGGTATAATTCTTGGAAATAGTGGAATTAGAAAAGCTTATGAAACTGGTAGAGGTTCAATAACAATAAGAAGCAGGGCAACAATAGAAGAAAAAAATGGAAGAAATTATATTATTGTTGATGAAGTTCCATATGGAGTTAATACTTTAGAATTAAAAAATAAAGTAGCTGAGTTAGTTCATAATAAAGTTATTGATGGTATTACAGATTATCATACAGATTTAAAAGATGGTGTAAAAATAACTATTACATTAAAGAAAGATGCTAATGCACAAGTAGTACTTAATAATTTATATAAACACACAGCTTTTCAAACAAACTATGGAATAATATTCTTAATGTTAGATCAAGGAGTTCCTAAGACACTTGGTTTAAAAGATATTATTTCAAAATATATTGAATTTCAAAAGGAAATTATTATTAGGAGAACTCGTTTTGATTTAGATAAAGATGAAAAAAGAGCACATATTCTAGAAGGTTTAAAAATAGCACTTGATCATATTGATGAAATAGTAGCTTTAATTCGTGCATCTAAAAGCGATCAAGAAGCGTTAACTGGATTAATGGGCAAATTTAAGCTAACTGAAGCTCAAGGACAAGCAATTTTAGAAATGAAATTACGTAGATTAACGGGATTAGAGCGCGATAAAATCGAAAATGAACTTACTGAACTATTAAAGGAAATTGAAGAGTTAAGAGCTATACTTGCAAGTGAAGCAAAAGTATTAGAAATAATAAAAAATGAAATGCTTGATATTAAAAATCGTTATGGTGATGAAAGAAAAACAAGTATTGATATGACAGCAATCGATTATATAGAAGACGAGTCACTAATACCAAATGAAGACATTATTGTTACATTAACAAATAAAGGGTATATAAAAAGATTAAAAAATGATACTTATAAAGTACAAAATAGAGGAGGCGTTGGTGTTAAAGGAATGTCAACAAATGAGGAGGATTTTGTTGAACATTTAATATCGATGAAATCACATGACTACTTATTATTCTTCTCTAATAAAGGTAGGGTTTATCGAATAAAAGGTTATGAAGTTCCAGAATATAGTAGACAATCTAAAGGATTACCAATTATAAATCTATTACCATTAGAAAAAGAAGAGAACATTAGTTCGATAATAGGATTATCTAGAGATAACGAAGAAAATAAATATTTGGTATTTATTACCAAATTTGGACTTGTGAAGAGAACATTATTAACTGAGTTTGATCGAATTAGAAAATCGGGCAAAATCGCTATCACACTAAAAGAAGATGATGAATTAATTAGTGTTCGTTCTACAACAGGAGATAATAAGATTATTATAGGGGCAGAAAATGGAAGACTTGTGAGATTCAATGAATCAGAAATTAGAGTTATGGGTAGAACTGCTTCTGGTGTAAAAGGAATTGATGTTTCAGGTGTTAATGTTATCGGTGGGGAAGTAGTAAAAGCTGAAAGTAATATTTTGATTGTTACTGAAAACGGATATGGAAAACAAACACATGTAGATGAATATAGATTAACTCATAGAGGTAGTAAGGGTGTTAAAGCGCTTAACATTACCGAAAAGAACGGAATGATGGTTGCGTTAAAATGCGTTGATATTGATAAAAATTATGATATTATGATAATTACAGATAGTGGAATTATTATTAAAATGCCTTTAAATCAAATTTCAACATTAAGAAGAGCTACACAAGGGGTTCGATTAATAAACTTAAAAGATAAGCAAAAAGTATCAACGGTAGCTATTGTAGACAAAGATGAAAGTGAATCAAATATAATTAATGAAGAAGAAGTAGAAAAATAATCTACTTCTTTTTATGTTTCACGTGAAACATAATTTATTTCCCGGGAAATAACTGTAAGGATGTTTCACGTGAAACATTACAAATTACTTGAAAAAAAATAATAAATATTATAATATAGTTTTGACGCAATAAAAATTGTTAGAACCAGGTCAGGACTGGAAAGTAGCAGCCTTAATAATTAATTTTTATGTGCGTCATTTTTTATGGGTGATATTATGAAAAAACATAAATATATGGAAATTGCATTCAAAGAAGCTTTAAAAGCAAAAAAAATAGATGAGGTACCAGTTGGTGCAATCATTATTGATAATAAAGGAAAAATTATTGGAAAAGGATATAATAAAAAAGAAAAAAAACATAATCCTATAAACCACGCGGAAATAATTGCAATTCTTAAAGCAACAAAAAAGAAAAAGGACTGGAGATTAAATGACTGCACTTTGTATACAACTCTAGAACCTTGCGAAATGTGTGAATCGGTAATAAAGACAGTGAGAATAAAAAATGTATATTATTCATTAAAAAGAATAAATGAAACAAAACAAATGTTCGAATATAAAAAAGAACAAATTGTCATAAAAAAATATGAAAATATCATATCTGATTTTTTTAAGAAAAAAAGATAAATTATTTCCCGGGAAATAAACTTATAAATGTTTTACATAAAAAATTAAAAATGATATAATAAATATGTATTAATTAAATGGGGGAATTATTATGTATCAGAGTTTATATAGAAAGTATCGACCAAAAACGTTAACTGATGTTGTTGGACAAGATATTGCTGTTAAAATCCTAAAAAATAGTTTAAATAATAACAAAATAAACCACGCATATTTATTTTCTGGTCCTAGAGGTACAGGTAAGACAACAATGGCTAAAATATATGCAAAATTAGTTAATTGTTTAGATTTAAAAGACGGTATAGCATGCGAAAAATGTAAAAACTGTATTGAAATAAACAATAGTACAATGGATGTTATTGAAATTGATGCGGCATCAAATAATGGAGTTGATGAAATAAGGGAAATTCGTAATAATGTCAGCTTATCATGTTCAACTTTAAATTATAAAATTTATATAATAGATGAAGTTCATATGTTAACAATTGGTGCTTTTAATGCACTTTTAAAAACTTTAGAGGAACCTCCAGAACATATAATTTTTATTTTAGCTACTACTGATATACAAAAAGTTCCCACAACTATTATTTCTAGATGTCAATGTATTAATTTTGAAAGTATTTCTGAAAAAAATATAATGAATAGATTGAAGTATATAGCTTCTGAGGAAAAAGTTAAAATAGATGATGAAGTTCTATTAAAAATTTCTGAAATATCAAATGGTGGATTGAGAGATGCTATAGGTAATTTAGAAAAGTTAGTTGCTGCAGCAGAAAATAATATAGATATTAAGAAATTTAATGAAGTTTTTGGTTTTGTTGATGATTTAGAACTAGTCGAGTTTTATAATAGTTTGCTGGATGCAAATATTGATAATATTTTATCTATATCACAAAAAATATATGAGAATGGAAAAAATTATGTTATCTTTACTAATGAACTGATTGAATATATAAGAAAACAGTTAAAAGAATATTATTCAACAAACAATAATAAAACAATTTTATGCGATTTGATAATTGAACTAAATAAATTATGTAGTGATTTAAAATCAACAGATAGTATAAAAGCTTTATTTGAAGCAAATATAATAAAATTTGTTATAACTAAGATCAAAAATACAAATGAGCTTATTGACTCGTTGGTTGAGAATAATATACCAACAACGAATAGAAAACAGAATATAATACAAGATGAAATAAAAGAAAATAATATAGATGACAAAAATAACGAAAATTTAAATGATGATAATATTATTGTTAGAAATAATAGTATTATTCTTAATAACGTTTTTGCTTTAGCAAATAAGAGCGATTTAATAGATATAAAGGAAAAATGGAAAAAACTTAATGATTATTTATTGGATAAAAAAATTGGTTCTATTGCTTGTTTTTTAGCAGATGGAAATATCAGAGCGTGCGGAAAAAACAATTTAATTATTAGTTATGAATATGATGCAATGGTTAATAAAGGTTTAGAAACATATGATGAATTAATAGCTACCCTAAACAATCTTTTTAATGAAAAATATAATATTTCATTTATAACTGATGATAATTGGAACCAAGAAAAGAAAAAATATATTGAGAATAAACAAAAGAACAAAAAATATGAATTAAAAGAATTAGAAAAAGAAACAAAACAAATTCAAAAAAAAGAAATTGATAAAGCAAGTGATTTATTTGGAGAAGATATTGTTGAAATTAGATAGGAGGAATATATATGAATATGCAAGCAATAATGCAACAAGCAAAGAAAATGCAAAATGATATGCTAAAAACAAAAGAGGAGATAGACAACAGAGTTTTTGAAGCAAGTAGTTCTTTTGTATCAGTAAAAGTTAATGGAAAGAAAGATGTCTTAGAGATTAAGATAGATAATGAATCAATTGAATCTGATGAAATTGAAATGTTACAAGATATGTTAGTAGTTGCTTTAAATCAAGCATATAAAAAGGTTGATGAATATACTGATGAAAAGATGGCTAAATATAATAGTATGATGCCAGGGTTATTTTAATGTATCCAAAGAGTTTAAAAAATTTAATTGAATCTTTTAAGTTATTGCCTGGAATTGGAGAAAAAACAGCTGAAAGATTGGCTTTTTCTGTTTTAGATATGGAAGAAGAAAATGTAGCTTTTTTTTCTGAACAATTAAAAGATGCAAAAAATAATATAAAAAATTGTGAAATATGTAATTCATTAACTGAGGACAATGTATGTGAGATTTGTAATGATGAAAGTAGAAATGATATATTATGCGTTGTAGAAGATCCTAAAAATGTTTTTGTTTTTGAGAAAACAGGATTATTTAGAGGAAAATATCATGTTTTAAAAGGATTAATATCGCCATTAGATGGATTAAATCCTGAAGATATAGGTTTAGATAAACTGATAGATAGAATAAAAAAGGAAAAATATAAAGAAGTTATAGTTGCTGTAAAACCGAGTATTGAAGGCGAAACTACAGCATTATATATAAAAAGTATATTAGAGGATTTGAATATTGTTGTATCAAAAATAGCTAGTGGAGTACCAATGGGTGCTGATATGGAATATATTGATACAATGACTTTAGAAAGAGCATTGGAAGATAGAAAAAGAATGGAATAATAAATTAAAACTTATCATAGATATTATTGGTGATTCTATGAAATCTTTAATAGCTAATTATTTAAAAAGGATAATTTTTGGATTTGTAATTTTATATGGATATAATCTAATTGCTGTTTCATTTAACATGACAATACCAATTAATATATTTACAATACTTTTAATTGGTGTTTTAGGTGCTCCAGCTTTAGTAGCACTAATAATGTTATTGTTAATAGTTTATTGAGGTGTTTAAATTGAATAAGTATGAAAAAAATTATGAAAAATTCGATAAATATATGGATAAAATAATTAATGAGGACAAGCTGTCTCATGCTTTTTTAATTGAATGTAGAAACGTAGATAATTATAAGCAATCAATATTAGAAAAAATAAAAAAAATATTGGAGAAAAATAAAGTTGAAGACATTGATATAGCAAGGCTAGTTGATAATGATAATTATCCAGAATTAAAAATAATAAATCCAATTAACAATGTTATAAAAAAAGAACAATTGTTGGAATTGCAGGAAGAATTTAATAAAAAACCGATATATGGTAAGTATATGATTTATATAATAGATGGCGCAGAGTATTTTAATAAATCATCTGCTAATACATTATTGAAATTTTTAGAGGATCCTCCTGAAAATATTATTGCTTTTTTGTTGACCAACAATTTGTATAATGTTATTGATACAATATCATCTAGATGTCAAAAAATTATTTTAGATGGTAACATAATAAAAAGTTTTAGTGATAATGTTGAGCAGTTTGCTGAAAATTTAGAAAAATATAAAGAAAATGCATTTGGTAACATTAATATTGAAATATATTCTATGGATAAAGAACAAATTAATAATTTCTTGAAGGAATTAAAAAGTTATTATATAAGCAAGTTTAATTTAGAAAACAGTTCTAAAGAACAAATAATAAATATTTCAAAAAAGATAACTATTATTGATGATAGTTTAAAAAAATTAAGATATAATGTAAATATAAAATTATTTATAGATCAATTTTTATTATCTATAAGTGAGGTGATATGATGTATAGTGTAGTAGGTGTAGTATTAGATGGAAGCAATAAGATTTATTACTTTAATAGTGAGAATTTTGAATTAAAAAAAGGACAACATCTGATAGTTGAATTAGAGAGCGGTTTGGGATATGGTGTTGTTGAAGTAGCTACTAAAAAAGAAAAAAAAGAAAATTTAGTTTTTCCTTTAAAAAGTGTTATTAGGTTAGCTACAAAAGATGATATAAAAAACTATGATTCAACAAGAAAGGAAGGAAAAAAAGTAGTAAAGAAAGCACAAGAACTTGCTAAAAAACTAGATTTAGATATGAAAGTTATTGATGCGTATTTTACTTTTGATAAAACACAACTATTTATTAAATATACAGCCGATGATAGAGTTGATTTTAGAGAACTTGCTAAGAAATTAGCGCAAATTTATAAAACAAGAATAGAACTTAGACAAATAGGTGTTAGGGATAAAGCAAAACAAGTTGGTGGATTAGGACCTTGTGGCAGAATGTTATGTTGTAAAGAGTTTTTAAATGACTTTAATAGTGTTTCTATTAATATGGCTAAAAACCAATTTTTATCCTTGAATCCTACTAAAATAAATGGTGCTTGTGGCAGACTTCTTTGTTGTTTGAATTATGAGGATGATTTATATACCGAACTTAAAGAGGGAATGCCAGCTATAGGAGAAATATATAAAGATGGTAATAAAATGGGAGAAGTTATAGAAGTGAATATTTTTAAAAAGTATTTTTTAATTCAAACTAAAGAAAATACAGTAGAAAGAATAGATTTATAAAATGAAAAAAAAAGAACAGTTTTTAGCTTTTGATAAATTAAAAATAGTTCAAGATGATGCTTATTTTAAGTATAATCTTGATTCTATTTTACTTGCTGATTTTGTGGTTAAACATTATAAAAAAGGTAATATAATTGATTTAGCTACGGGAAATATACCGATCCCATTGTTTATTAATTATAGATTAAAAAAACAGGTATATGCTGTGGAATTACAACAAGAAGTTTATAATTTAGGATTAGAAACTATAAGTATTAACAATTTAGGTGATCAAATAGTATTAATAAATGAGAATATTAAAAATTTAAAAAAGCACTTTAAACAAAATTTATTTGATGTAGTTGTTTGCAACCCCCCATATTTTAAATTAGATAGTAGTAAGAAAATATCAAAGATAAATTCTATGGCTAAAGCAAGACATGAGTTGGAATTAAATTTAAATGATATAATAGATATATCTAAATATTTACTTAATAATAACGGAAGTTTGTTTTTAATCTTTAGAACAGAGCGTATAGTTGAATTATTAAAAATATTAAGTGATAACAACTTAGAACCTAAAGTTATTCGTATGGTTTATCCTAAAGATAATGAAAAGTCAAAATTATTTTTAATTGAGGCTAGACTGAATGCTAAAGATGGGTGTATTATAGAAAAACCGCTTGTTGTATATAATGATGATGAATATACAAAAGAGATAATCGATATGTTTGGAGAATGATAATATGATACAAAAAAGCTATGATGGAAAAAATGCATTATATTTAATTCCGACTCCGATAGGAAATATGGAAGATATTACCATGAGGGCGTTGAATATATTAGAATTAGTTGATTATGTGCTTTGTGAAGATACAAGAGTTACGAAAGTTTTGTTGGAGTACTTTAATTTAAAGAAAAAATTAGTTAGTTGTCATGAACATAACGAAGATACAGTCAAAAAAAAGGTTTTAGAAGATTTAAAAGATGGAAAGAACATAGGTTTAGTTACAGACCAAGGATCTCCAATTATTAGTGATCCTGGGTATAGAGTTGTAGAATATGTTACACAAAACAATCAAAATGTTATAGCGTTGCCTGGGGCTACTGCTTTTGTTCCGGCGCTTATGACATCTGGAATTGATTCATCAAAATTTATATTTTATAGATTTACTAATGCTAAACATAGTAAAAGAGTAAAAGAACTTGAAATTTTAAAGCCAATGCAATATACTATTGTTTTCTATGAAGCTGTTCATAGAATAAAGGAGTTTATCGATGATTTATATAATGCCTTTGGTAATAGAAAAGTTGTAATTGCAAGAGAACTTTCTAAATTGCATGAAGAAATATATAGGGGTTCATTAGAAGAATTAAAAAATTGTGACATAACACTTAAAGGTGAGTTTGTTATTGTTGTAGAAGGAAATAAAGAAAACATAGACTATTCTGATATTTCTATTATAGAACACGTTAAAATGTACATTGAAGAAGGAAATAGTGAAAAAGATGCAATAAAATTGGTTGCTAAAGATAGAAAAGTAGCTAAATCAGATATTTATAAGGAGTATCATATAAATAAATAGTAATATTGGTAGGTGATATTATGAAGTTAATTGTAGGTCTTGGAAACCCAGGAAAAGAATATGAAAAAACTAGACATAATATAGGATTTATGTTTATAGATCATTATTGTAATTCAAAAGGGATAACAATTGATAAAAAGAAATTTAATGGTTTATATGTAAAAACAAGAATTAATGAAGAAGAAGTTATATTTTTAAAACCACAATCATTTATGAATTTATCAGGAGAAGTTGTTTGTAGCTTTGTAAATTATTTTAAAATAGATATAGATGATATTCTTATTATTTGCGATGATTTAGATTTATATTTAGGTAATTATCGTTTAAGAAAAAAAGGTTCATCTGGTGGGCATAATGGTTTAAAAGATATTGCTAAATTTTTAAATACGGATAATTATAAACGCTTAAAAATAGGCATATCCAATGATAAAAGTATAGATACCAAAGATTATGTTCTTGGTAAATTTGGAAAGGAAGATAGTAAAGTATTATCTAATTTGATGAATACTGTGGATGAAATTATAGATAAATTCATGATTGAAGATTTTGAAGAATTAATGTCTGAATATAATCATAAAAACGAAAAATAGGTGATAATTATGGATTTATTTCAAAATTTAATAGATATTAATTATGAAAAAAACATCAGTATAACAGGTTTAACTGATGGGTTTTTTTGTGCATATTTACAGACATATATAAAAAAATATAAAAATGATGTTTTAATAGTTGTACCAAGTTTATATGAAGCAAATAAATTATATTCAGCATTAAGCAAGTATGATGTTGATACATTATTATTTCCTATGGATGATTTTTTAACAAGTGAGGCACTTTCTATAAGTCCTGATTTAAAAACAATGAGATTAGAAACATTAAATGCACTTACAGAAGATAATAGAACAGAAAAAATAGTAATTACTCATTTAGATGGTTACCTAAGATTCTTACCAACAAAAAAAGATTATGTTGATTCAATTATTAAACTAAAAGTCGGGGATAGTGTAGATGTAAAAGAATTAGTAGAAAGGTTATTAAGAATAGGATATAAGAGGGAAACTTTAGTAACAACAACCGGTGAAATAGGAATTAGAGGTTATATAATAGATATTTTCCCATTATCGGAAAATCATCCTGTACGTATAGAGTTTTTTGGAGATGATATAGAATCAATTCGTTATTTTGATGAAACAACCCAAAAATCAATAGAAGAAATCAGTAAAATAGAGATATTACCAAATACAGAAGATGTTATATTAAAAAATCCAGATGAAAAACATAAAAAATTGTCACTTGTTGATAAAAAAATAGTTAATATTGAAGACTATTTAAATAATTATGTGGTATTTTATAAGGATATAAATCAATTGAAAGTATCGTATAAAAAGATGGTAGAAGATGCATTTAATTATAAAAAAGATAAAGATCAAGCTTTTAAAGGTGAGTATTTTTTAGATTTTGAAAAACAAATCAATGAAGACGCAATTTATTGTTATATGCTTGATAATTACTTAAATAATCAAAAAATTATTAACTATGAAAGTAAAAATATACCAGATTTTCATAGTGATACTGAAATAATTAATTCTTACATTCAAAAAAAGCAAAAAGAGGGTTATACAATTTGTATTTGTGTGGAAAAAGGAAAGTTTAAGAGTATAAAAAAATATTTGAATATTCCAGTATTTGAAACATTTCTTAATAGTATTTGTGAAAATTCAATAAATCTATTGGATTTTCCTATTAATAGTGGTTTTTTATATAAAAAGTATATTTTTATAAGTTCAAAAGAATTGTTTAAAGAACAAGTAAAGTCTAGATATAAAACAAAATTAAAATATGCGTCTAAAATATACGATATTAATAAACTAAATATAGGAGATTATGTAGTTCATAGTATTCATGGTATTGGTATATACAATGGAATAAAATCATTGAAAAAAGGTGAATTGATAAAAGATTATCTAGAAATTTTGTATCAAGGAAAAGATAAATTATATATCCCAGTAGAAAAAATAGATTTAATAGATAAATTTTGTGGTAAAGAAGGGGTAACTCCAAAAATAAATAAGTTAGGTAGTAATGAATGGCATAAAACTAAAAATAGAATCCGTGAAAAGGTAAAAAATATAGCAAGTACCTTAATAAATATTTATGCAAAAAGGGAAATGAAGGATGGTTTTGCTTTTTCTGAAGATAATGAGTTACAAAGGCAGTTTGAGGATGAATTTCCATATGAATATACAAAAGACCAAGAAATTGTTACTAAACAGATTAAAAACGATATGGAAGATAAAGTTCCAATGGATAGACTTCTATGTGGGGATGTGGGTTATGGAAAAACAGAAGTTGCTTTTCGTGCTATGTTTAAAGCAGTTTGTGATTCTAAGCAAGTTTTATATTTATGTCCTACAACAATATTGTCTAATCAAATATATGAAAATGCTAAAGAAAGATTTAAAAATTACCCTGTTACTATAGGACTGTTAAATCGTTTTACGACAACCAAAGAAACAAAAAGAATATTAAAAGACTTAGAAAACGGTTCAATTGATATAGTTATTGGAACTCATCGTATTTTAAGTAATGATATTAAACCAAAAAATTTAGGATTACTTGTAATAGACGAGGAACAGAGATTTGGAGTTATGCATAAAGAAAGAATTAAGCAATATAAGGAAGACGTGGATGTTTTAACTTTAAGTGCAACTCCGATACCTAGAACATTACAAATGTCAATGGTAGGCCTTAGAAGTTTATCTATGATAGAAACTCCTCCGGTAGATAGATATCCCGTACAAACTTATGTAATAGAAGAAAACGAGCAAGTAATAAAAGATGCTATTTATAAAGAAATGTCTAGAGGTGGCCAGGTGTTTTTACTTTATAACAAGGTAGAATCTATTGAAACAGAAGTAGATAAAATATCTAAATTAGTGCCAGATGCTAGAATTGTTTTTGCTCATGGGCAGATGACAAAACTGGAATTAGAAAAGAGAATGCAAGCATTTATAGATTATGAATATGATGTTTTAATATGTACAACTATTATTGAAACTGGAATAGATATCCCTAATGTTAATACATTGATTATAAAAGATGCTGATAGATTTGGACTTGCTCAACTATATCAAATTCGTGGTAGAGTTGGTCGTAGTAATAAAATTGCTTATGCTTATTTAATGTATCAAGGTGGTAAGGTTTTGACAGAAACAGCTTTAAAAAGATTAAATGCTATTAAAGATTTTACAGAACTTGGAAGTGGTTTTTCAATAGCAACACGTGATTTATCTATTCGTGGAGCTGGAGATATTTTAGGGGATGAACAAGCTGGATTTATTGATAGTGTGGGAATTGACTTATATCTAAAAATATTAAATGAAGAAGTTGAAAGATTAAAAGGCAATACTATTGAAGAGGAAAAAGATGATAATGCACTAATCGAAGTATCAACACATATTGAAGATGAATATGTAGATGATGCTGATTTAAAAATTGTTATACATAAATTAATTAACAAAATAGATTCTTATCAAAAACTTAAAGAAGTAAAGAAAGAGATAGAAGATCGTTTTGGAAAAGTAAATAAGGATATAGAAATATATATGTATGAGGAATGGTTTGAAAAAATAGCCAAGAATGTACAGATTGAAAAAATTAATAAAACTAAAAATTTTGTGGATTTAACTTTTAGTGAGGATACTTCTAAAAGAATTGATGTTGAAGATTTATTTATGAAAGCGTTTAAAGTATCTAATATGTTTCGCTTTAAAAGCACTAGTAATAAACTTCATGTTATCCTTGATACTATTAAGTTAGAAAAGCATTACATATATTATCTAACAGAATTGTTTTCACAAATAAAACTCCTTGACTCTAATTTAAAAAATTGATATCTTAATAATAGAAGATAGGTGTGGTACATGAGTGATGCAGATGTAAAAGCTTTATTAAGGGAGAAGAATATAGAAATAACAAAAAATAAAATGCTTTTAGATGTTGAAAACAATATAGACTCCTTTAAAAAGAATATAGAAAACATTATTAATTTGGAAATATCTAATATAGAAAGAATATTAAAAAAAGAATTTGATTTAAAAAATAGTATGCTAATAGATAGCCTTAGAACAAGTATAGAAAAATGTTTTTTAAATGAATTAGAAAGAATAAGTATAATATTTAGAGAATTCATTTATAAAACATCCCTAAATAATAAATTTATTCCTGAGTATGAAAAAACATTTGAAAATATAGTTGTTTTTGATGTTAATTCTATTGATGCGGAAATTAATAATATTGTTGAAAAACATATTGATGTAAACGATGAATTTATAGGAACTATTGAAAAAAAGATTGCAAGTAAGATAAACGACAAAATTTTACAAAAAGTTAACATACAATTTAGGGAGAGAATTAACATTATAATTAATAATTCAAAAGAGACATATAATAAGTATTTGCTCTTAAATAAGAAGACAAAGTAGAGCTTTTTGCTCTTCTTTTTTTATGGAAAAATGAAAAAATGGAAATATTTACCATAAGATTTACTAACTTATTAAGCTTATAATATATATGAAAGAAAATAATTATGTATAAAAAACATTTTTAAGTGGAAACATAAAATGTAGAAAGTGGTGATATATTTGAAAGCAACAGGAGTAGTTAGACGTATTGATGACCTAGGAAGAATTGTTATTCCAAAAGAAATGAGAAGAACTTTAAGGATAAGGGAAGGTGAAGCTTTAGAAATTTTTGTGGATAATGATTTTGTTGCCTTAAAAAAATATTCTCCTATGACAGATTTAGAAGATTTTGCTAAAGTGTTGGTTGACTCAGTTAACGGGACAATAGATAGTAGTATTTTGGTTACTGATAGAGATAAATTTATTGCTATAGCTGGACCTTTAAAAAAGAAGTATTTATCAAAGAATATAAGTTCTAATTTAGAAAATATGATATCAAACAGTCAAGCTCATACGGAAAAAGATATAGAAACAATAGAATTATCTTCAGATTCTTATGAAACAGCAAGCTATACTATACACCCAATAATAATGAATGGTGATGCTATAGGATTAGTAATAATATTATCGTTAAAAAAATCAATTACTGATACAGAAGTAAAGATTTCCCAAATTGTATCACAAATACTTGGCAAACATATTGAAGAATAAAAACCTAATGCTTTATGTATTGGGTTTTAAATATTTTAGAAAAAGAATTGACTTATAAAAATATTGGTGATAGAATTTTAAGCGAAAGCCAATGCGAGGAAGAGTAGAAAAGAAAAAGCATTTTAGAGAGCTCAGTTAGCTGAAAATGAGTATGCCTATTTTTTTTGAAGATGGCCCTTAAGGCTATTAACTGAAACTAAGTAAGTTAATACAGGAGTGCCTGTTACAGCACAAACCTATTATGATGTAGGTTGTTAAGATTAATATAGTAATATATTAGTAAAAAAGAGTGGTAACGCGGTATATTCGCCTCTTAGAAGTTTTCTAAGAGGTTTTTATATTATAAGGAGGAATGAAGATGAATGTAATAATAGGAATTAGTTGGCCTTTTGCAAATGGGGAGTTACACATAGGTCATGCAGCTAGTAGTTTACCAGGAGATGTAATAGCTAGATATCATCGTTTGAAAGGAAATAATGTTATTATGGTTTCAGGAACGGATTGTCATGGAACTCCAATAGAAGTAAAAGCTTTGCAAGAAAAAAAAGATCCAAAAGAAATAGTTGATGAATGTCATGTTTCTTTTGATAGGGATTTTAAGGATTTGGGTGTTAGTTTTGACTTATATAACAGAACTGATGATGATTATCATAAAAACTTTGTTCAAGAACAGTTCAAAAAGTATTATGAAAAAGGATATTTATATGAGCAAGAAGAAGAACAATTATATTGTGACAATTGTAAAATGTTTTTAGCAGATCGTTATATTATTGGGATTTGTCCAAAATGTGGTTCAGAAATAAAAGGTGATGAATGTGAGAGCTGTGGAAGTTTATTAACTATAGACGAAGTGAAGGAAACAAAATGTGCTATATGTGGGAATAAAGCTTCTAAACAAAAAACAAAGAACTTATATTTTAAATTATCTGTATTCCAAGATAAGATAGAGGAACTTTTAAATAAGAATAGAGCAAATTGGAGAGAAAATGCAGTTAAATTTACAGAAAGATATTTAAACGAAGGTATTCCTGATAGATGCGCTTCACGCGTTCAAAGCTATGGTGTGCAAATACCAATTGATGGGTATGAAGATAAAAAGCTATACGGTTGGTTTGAAAACGTTTGGGGATATGTTACTGCAAGTAAAAAATATGCAGAGGCAAATAATCTAAATTGGGAAGATTTTTGGAAAGAAGGTAGTGACAACAAAGTTTATTTAGTACATGCTAAAGATAATATTCCTTTTCATACAGTTATATTTCCATCATTAATGTTAGGTACCGAAGACAATTATCATCTACCTGATAAAATTGTATCTGATGAGTATATAACAATAGAAGGAGATAAACTTTCAAAAAGTAAAGGAAATTATATTACACTAAGGCATATGTTAGATAACTATCCTGTTGATACTATTCGTTATTTCTTGAGCATAAACGATCCTGAAAAAAGAGACTTTAATTTTACATGGGATGGATTTATTAATTTTGCCAATGGTGAATTGTTAGGAAAATGGGGAAATTTTATAAATAGAACCCTACAGTTTATTAATAAATCTTTCGAAGGAAAACTTTCAAATATAGAAATAGAAGAAAGTTTAGAAAATGAGTTAAAGGACTTATATACTGAAGTTGGTAAAAATATTAA
>CAYRAF010000028.1:0-15880 GCA_964422195.1 uncultured Muribaculaceae bacterium
TTCAGATGTACCTATTAAATATAAATCTTCTCCTTCTATTTTATACATCATAGCTTCCATCTCTGGAAATGACATAACTCCTGTTACTACATCGCCATGAATCATAAATGGTGGTATAGCATAAGTAAAACCATGATCTATCATAAAGTCACGTGCATATGCAAGCATAGCTTCATGAAGTCTAGCAATATCTCCTAGTAAATAATAGAAACCTTGTCCACTAGTTCTACCTGCAGCGTCTTTATCCATACCGTTAACTCTATCTATAATATCTGCATGATATGGTATTTCATAATCTGGTACAACTGGATCTCCAAATCTTTCTACTTCTACATTTTCAGAATCATCTTTTCCTATTGGAACAGATGGGTCCATAATATTTGGAATTACCATCATAATTTCTTTAATTCTCTTAGAAGTTTCTTCTTGTACTTGTTCTAAAGATGCAATTTCATTTGTCATTTCTTTAATTTTACTCTTTACTTTCTCTGCTTCTTCTTTTTTGCCTTGTCCCATTAATTTACCAATTTCACTACTCATCTTATTTTTGTCTGCTTTTAAACTATCTGCCTTAGTTTGGGCCTCTCTTACTTTAATATCAAGTTCATACACCTCATCTACAAGTGGTAGTTTTTCATCTTGAAACTTATTCTTTATATTTTCTTTTACTTTAGTTCTATCCTCTCTTATCAATTTAATGTCTATCATATCAATCATTCCTTTCTATTTTTAAAACTAATGTATTTATATCACATTTATCTTCAACAATATCAATTAAATATTTATCATATTTTATATGCTTATTCAATACCGTACTGACTATATAATTATTATCATTTATTAATAATGAGTATTCAAGTTCACCTTCCCAAACGCACTCAACATCTTTAGGACATCTAGAATCAGATATCTTAATTAACTTAATAGTAAGTTCATTATTTATTTTAACACTATTATTGATTGTCAATGCATATTCATTCTCATTTAACTCATGCTTTTTTAAAGGGTCCTTTTGTTCATGTTCTACTTTGCTATTAATAGTTTTAAATCCAATATAAAGTGATGAAACTACTATTATGGTAATCAATAAACAAATAATAAAAATAACTATCTTTTTCATATTATTACACCTACTTCTTTCAAGAATATCATACTTTTATAATTAAAATAATATATACAAACTAATACCAATAGTATTTGTAAGATTTATCATCTACTTCTGCCACCATCATTCTTTTCAACTTTGTCTTTAGATATATTATGTGCTTTATCTTTCAATGTATTATCATTTTTTATAGTATGATCCATACCATTGCTCGAATACTTTTGTAATAGAATACTTACAGCTTCTGTATCCCCAATTTCTAATTTTTCTTTTAATAGCATTAAATAAGCCATTTCTTCAAATTTCTTTCTATTTTTGTTTATATTATTTTTGTCCATTGCCATTACCCTTCCTTTCACCATCAGAATTTATAGTTGCATATAAAGTTTCCGCTGTTACAGTTGTTATTTTTAGTTGCTTAGATTCTTTATCTGTACTTTCTCTCTTTTTTTTCTTAGCAGTAGCCAAAAATTCTTGATAACTAACAATTCTTCTTTTACGTCCTTCTAAAAACTCCTTCATATTTTCATTATAATACTTTTTTTCTCGACGCAATGGATTATCAATTTCCATAATTTCATCCAAACTATCAAAACTTAACTCTTCTTCTATTAATAAGTTCTTAATTAAAAGATATTTAGTTTGTAACAAATCATCAGACATATCTACATTCATCAGAATATCTTCTTTTTCTTCATACATAACAACAAACAATTCATGATAAATTGTTGGATCTATATTATCATCTTCTAAGGCTTCCTTATATCCAATTAGTAACTCTTTTTCACCTTTAACTCTACCATCATCTTTAAAAAATAATTTTAACATTGGATAATAATCTAAATATTCAGGATGCTCTTTAATTATATCAATAAGAGAAAGAATATTATACCTATCTCTTACTGATAAACCAATAGAGTCATTATGTTGTAAAGGCATAGCATCCTCTAAAGTGATTGTTCTATGTTTTTCTATAACATCTTTCATATTCTCAATTTTTTCTGGTACATAGCTACTTAATATTGATAATGTAAATATAAGACTTTCTAACTCTGCATCTATTTCTATTTCCTTAAAAGCATAATTTTTACTATATTCATCTGATTGTTGACCTAGAATTTCTCTTTTGATATAATCATAAGCTCTTTTTGTAAAGATATTTTTGGTTGACTCATATTTTTGCTTATGATGCTGCATTTCATGATTAATTGTTCTGATAAAGCTTACTATATCTTCATATTCAATCTTTTCATTTTTACTTTTTTTCATGATTCTACTTGTAAGATTTAAAACATCAATACTTATTCTACCACTTTGATGTACCCCCACCGAATTATCTTTTCTTCCATCAAAGAAGAACAATTTTGGCAATTCAAAATCTTCATAACCTTCATTTACTTTATCATTTTCATCATATTTATCATATTTATATTTTAAAAGAGCAGTATATTGAAACAAAAAAATAACCTCAGCAAAAGAATATCCTTCATTTGAATTAAGCAACTTCTTATAAATTTCATCAGTTTGTTCCATATATTTTTCATCTACAATAGCATTTTCAATCATTCCAAGTAATAAACGTATTTTTTTTGTTTCTCTCATTTTTTCATCATGCATATACTTTTCATATAATCTATCTAACTTACGTAATTTTGGTTCTTCACTTATTGAAACTTCTTCATCTATCATATCCTGTATAGCATATTTTAATATACCATACATTGTCTGTAAAGAATATTTACTTATTAACTCACTTATCAAACTATATCCTCCTTTTTAAATAAAAAAAGAACAGTACACAGGAGTCATATAGACGGTACCATCCTTCATTTTGCTTAATTTAAATAACGGTATTAACCGGACTCTATTAAAGTCTCTAAAGAGTAGATAAGTAATCTTTTATATTAGTTTCCACCAACCACTAACTCTCTATAAATAAAATTAATTACTATTGTCTCTTATCAACAATTTATAAGATTATTATAAAATATTTTTTTAACTTAGTAAATAGTAAAAAGAAAAAAAGTACATTAGTACTTATCTTGATTCAATTATTAACTTAATAGCGGTCCTTTCTTCTCCTTCAATATTTATATCTGCGAATGCAGGTATACATATCAAATTCTTTCCAGATGGAGCAACAAAACCTCTAGCTATACAAATAGCTTTAATTGCTTGATTTAAAGCTCCTGCTCCTACTGCTTGCATTTCAACATGACCTTTTTCCCTAAATATATTAGTAAGAGCTCCTGCAACACTATTAGGATTTGACTTTGATCTAACTTTTAATATTTCCATAAATATTTCATTCCTTTCTAATTAATTATATTATTTCATTAATTAAAAAGAACAAAAAAAGAGTTATAAGTCTAAGACTTCAACTCCTTTATCCTCAACTATTTTTGCTTCTGGATAAACTGGATTAACAGTTGGTTCAACAGATTGATTTTGAGGAGGTAATTTATTAGTATCCTCATTATTAATTTCTGGAATATTATTATTTTGTACTTGTTCATTTATAGTTGGTATTGTTTGTGTTTTATCTAATGGATTTGCACCACCATATATTTCATGACGTTCTGTATCATTTAATTCAACCTTTGGACTAACACCACCATAAGCATTATTGGTATCATTTACTACTGGTATCGTTTGTGTTTTTTCTAAATCAACATCAGCAGTTACACTTTCAGGATAAACTGCTGGTTCTACAACTGGCATTTCTGGTGTTACTGGTGCAACTTCTACTGGAGTTACTTCCGGTTGTACTGGCTCTACCGCAATTGGTTCTGCAGCTGGCATCTCTGGTGTTACTGGTGCAACTTCTACTGGAGTTGCTTCTGGTTGCACTGGTTCTACTGCAATTGGTTCTGCAGCTGGCATCTCTGGTGCTACTGGGGTTACTTCTGGTTGTACTGGTTCTACTGCAATTGGTTCTGCAATTGGCATCTCCGGTGTTACTGGTGCAACTTCTACTGGAGTTACTTCTGGTTGCACTGGTTCTACCGCAATTGGTTCTGCAATTGGCATCTCTGGTGTTACTGGTGTAACTTCTACTGGAGTTACTTCTGGTTGTACTGGTTCTACTGCAATTGGTTCTGCAGCTGGCATCTCTACTTGATTTGAACCAATATTATTATTAACGTTTTGGTCTATAACTAATCCTGCATTCATATCAGCACTATTAAAGTTAGGAGCAACATCAGTACTAACAACATTTTCTTTAGCTGCTTTTCCACCTTTTCCTGACTTTACAAATAGAATTAGTGCAATTAATAATAATAACACTCCTCCTGATATCAACATACCAGGTAATGTTGTAAACCAATTTATATTAAACTTAATATCACATATAAACATAAACATATCTCCCTTACTTATCCTACTATACATATATAATATCAAAAAAAAAGTATAAAATCAATTACTATTTTATACTCTTAAATTTTAAAAATATTCCATATTTAGGTTTACTATCAAATATCATAAGTTCTTTTTTTACAGGGTGAATAAATTCTAAATGATAAGCATAAAGTCCTATTTGTTTTTTATCTTCAATACCATATCTTTGATCACCATATAATGGATGATTAATATGCTGGAATTGTACCCTTATTTGATGATGCCTTCCAGTCTTTAAATCAATATCTACAAGCGATAAATCATTAATTTTCTCTATAACGTTATAACTAAGTTCTGAATATTTGCCATCTTTTTCATCAGTAATAACACTTTTATTATCTTCTTTTTTTATATAATTAATTAATTTATCATGCTTATTTTTTAATGCACCTCTTACTACTGCATAATATTTCTTATGAAACTCACCTTTTCTTATTGTATCACTAAGTCTTGATGCAGCTTTGGATGTTTTAGCAAATACCATGATACCTCCAACTGGTCTATCTAATCTATGAACTAATCCTAAATATACATTACCTGGTTTATTATATTTTTCTTTTAAGTATTTTTTTACAATTGACAACATGTCAGGATCATTAGTATTATCTGCTTGAGATAAAACATTAATTGGCTTAATAACAACTATTATATGATTATCCTCATATAATACTTCTAAATCACTTACTTTCATATCTACCATAAATACCACAAGGAAGTACTAAACTATTGTTTTTTATATTTAAACCTAATTCTCCTGTAGTTATTTCTCCATCATATTTTTTACCAACTGTTACTTTTAATAAGTTACCAAGTACTGTACTTGAAAGCCCAGTAGTATAAGAATTAATAATAATGAACAATGGATTATCAGATAATATATCCATACACAAATTTATTAAACTTGCTAAATCCTTTTCTAATGACCAAACTTCTTTATTAGCTCCTCTACCATAGCTAGGTGGATCCATAACAATTGCATCATATTTATGCCCACGTCTTGCTTCTCTTTTAACAAACTTAATAACATCATCAACTATATATCTAACAGGTCTATCAGAAAGATTTGATGATTCAACATTTTCTTTTGCCCAAGAAACCATTCCTTTTGATGAATCTACATGTACAACCTCTGCCCCTGCATAAAGACAAGCAACTGTTGCTCCCCCTGTATAAGCGAATAGATTAAGCACTTTTATTTTTCTATTAGAATTTTTAATTTTATCAATCATAAAATCCCAATTAAATGCTTGTTCTGGAAATAAACCTGTATGTTTAAAACCCATTTGTTTAATATTAAAAGTTAAATCCTTATATTTTATTTGCCATCTATCAGGAATATTTTTCAAATTTTCCCAATATCCTCCTCCACTACTATTTCTATGGTAATGTGCATTAATATAATTATACTTATTAACTATATTTCCATTATCCCATATTATTTGAGGATCAGGTCTAAGTAAGTAATACTTCCCCCATCTTTCTAGTTTTTCTCCATTAGAAGCATCTATTATTTCAAAATCTTCCCATTTATTTGCTATATCCATAAAATCACCAACATAATTATAAAATAAAAAAACTAAATAGTCTAGACTATTTAGTTACATTAAATGCCTCTGGTGATTTATCAGAACTAATTATTTTTTTAAAATTCATAAAGTAAATAACTAATCCAAAGATTACACATGGAATAATAGCTAATAACATATTTCTAATAAAATCAATAGCATTATCAAAAATACCGAAATTTACTAATATAAGTAAAAATGCTAAAGCACTATTCATACATACCATAATAGAAATAAAATTAATAAAGTTTAATGCTTTACTATTTTCTCTTATCATAATTGGTTTTAAATTAACTAAGTAAGCAGCTAAACAATAAACTATAGTTGCAGTTAATAATTGTTTAAATGAATCAAAAATATCTAAAAAATCAGTAGCTTCAATTGAAAAAGCTTTACCTAGTAAATAAGATACTACTAATATTAGCATTCCTGATATTGCAAACACAAATATAAAATTCAAGAATTTTCTACTAAATGGATATTTTACATCAAATAAATTTATTTTTTTATTAATAATAAATAATGTTCCTAGAATTATAGCAACTCCAAATAAAGTAGTAAATAATTCAAAGAAAAATTCTGTTGCTACAAAATTAGAAAAATCTCCTCCTTCTGGTAATAAATTCTTAATAATCAATGTAAGTAATGTAATTGCATAACCTATCACTGAAAGTAATAATAAAGCATTTGTTATTTTCCATGTTTTTCCTTTTTCTTTACTAAACATATAACTCCTCCTATTCTAATTATATATTAACATATTTTTATTATCATATATAACTAATTATTAGTATTTATGTAAAGTAATGTATAAAAAAAGCAAAAATTATTTAAATTTTTTTGCTCCTTTCATTCCTTTAAATCCATTAGCATATCCCGCTAATATATTTGTTTTAAATGAATGTGTCTTATTAATTCTTGCTTTATAATCTTTAATACCAATATTAATCATATCATCTAATAGTTCTGTATATTCTTTTCCAGTTGGTTCCCATAAATAGAAGGCAAGTGAACCTGGAATAGAGTTGATTTCATTAACATAAGCTTTTTTTTCTTTTGTATCAATTAAGAAATCTATTCTACAAACTCCACTACTACCTAAAGCTTTAAATGCCTTAATAGCAGATTCTTTTACTTGTGACTCTAAAGTTTTTGTTAAATCAGCAGGAATTTTACGATCTGCAGATAACATACCTTTAGATCCTGTTTTATATGATTTAATAGGTACCTTTCCTTTTGCTTTTCCATTTCCAATATATTTTTCTTCATAAGTTAAGAAATCTTCATTAGAAATAACTTCTTCTATTACACTTAATTCTTGATTCTTATAATTACCAAGAACACTTATATTAACTTCTTTCAAATCTTTAACTAATTTTTCTACAACTATTTTACTATCATACTTAATAGCTTCATCAATAGCTTCAATTAGTTCTTCTTCGTTTTTTGCAGTTGATATACCTACACTACTACCCAAAGTAGCTGGTTTTACAATAACTGGATATTTAAGATTTTTAACTTTATCTATAACACTAGCACTATCTAGTCTATATTCCTCATCATAAAACCAAACATACTCTTTAATAGGAACGCCAACACTTTCAAATACTTGTTTCATATAGACTTTATCTTGACCTACAACCGAAGAATAAACGTCACTACCAACGTATGGAATACCTATTGTTTGTAAATATCCTTGTAATACTCCATCTTCTACATTAGTACCATGTACTATAGGAAAAGCAATATCTAACTCTTTTACTATTCTCTTAAATAATCCTGTAGTTTGAAGTACAAAAGCTCCATTTTTAGAATATAATACTACTTTCTTACAATATCTTTTGATAAGTTCCATATCTTGATAATTTTCTATTTCCTTTAAAGCTTCACCTGTATACCATTCTCTTTCTTTTGTTATATAGATAGGAATAATATCATATTTTTCACTATCCATTTTATTCATAGCTTGAACTGCTGAAATAATACTCACTTCATGTTCAACGCTTTCTCCTCCAAAAATTACACCAACTCTAATCTTCATAATTCTTAATCCTCCTATTCGTTATATGTATCTGGTAAATCATTTTCAAACAATGCATAAATATCTTTTTTATCTTTTAAACTATTTATTATAGTATATGCCTCTTTAACATCATTTGTCAAAATTACATTTTTTTCTTTAAATCCATTAAGTAATAATCCTTCATATATTGGTTTTGTTTTCTTTTTACCAACTAGTATTACATATTTTGCTTTTGATATAGTAGCTATTTGTTTTCCAAATTCACGATTATATTCTTCTTCTTTTTCTCCTAATTCTATCATTCCAGGAGTTACTACTATTCTATCACCATTCATCATAGCTAATACTTCTAATGCCCGTTTAGCGCCAACAGGATTTGAATTATATGCATCATCAATTTGATAAAAATTACCTATTCTTTTAAGCTCTAATCTATGTTCTATCTGCCTAACTTGTCTTACTCCCTTAATTAAATTATCAATACTAATTCCAAACTCTCTTCCTAAAGCTATAGCCCCTAAAATATTATAAATATTATGTTTTCCAAGTAGTTTTGTCTCAAATGTATATTTATTTTTATCTCCTTTAAAAACAACTTCAAACTTTGATCCTTTGTTTGTACCTACAATATTAGTAGCATATATATCCGCATCTTTATTATCTATACCAATCCATATTATCTTACATTTATTTTTAAGATTATATGATGTTTGTTTAGGATCATCCATATTTAATATTCCAACACCATCTTCAGGAAGTGATTCAATAAGCTCAAACTTTCCTTTTTGAATATTTTCTTCACTACCAAATGATTCTAAATGAGCAGTTCCAATAGTAGTTAAAATACCATACTTTGGATGAACCATATCACATAAACTTTTTATTTCTCCTTGCTTATATGCACCCATCTCCGCAATAAATATTTCATCAAATTTACTTAAATGATTATTAATAGTAATCATAAGTCCATAATTAGTATTCAAATTCTTTGGAGTTGCTAAAGCATTATACTTAATATTTAAAATATCACTTAAAATATTTTTAGAACTAGTTTTACCATAACTACCAGTTATACCAACTATCTTTAAATTATTCATAGATTTTAATTTTTTGTTAGCTTTTGACAAATAGTAATAATATACACATTTTTCTGCTGGAGTATTAATAATTTTAGCAAGTAAATTTATAAAATAATTAATACTAATCATTACCGATAATACTAAAATGTATATTAATGAATTAACTTTAGTAATAAAAATTAAAACAATTGGTATTACATTAATTAAGATCATAGTAAAAATTAATCTTTTAATTCTCGCAGTAATTACTAAATCATGTTTCATAGATTTTTTATCTTCACGATAGTCACTTACCAATATAAACATCAATATTATAAAAACTAAACTTGATATTACATAAATACATTGGGTAAATAAACTATTATTAACTATTAAAGCTAATAAAAGCATAAATACAACTATATAATCATAACTAAATATTGCATCTTTTTTATTTTTTTTAATCCATTTTAAATATCTATTATTCTCATTATATAAATTTTGTTGTAACATATGTAAGCTTTTCTTATTTTTTATTATTAAATATACAACACTTATAAATAATAAAACATAAATCATAAATTACCTCCTAAATAAAATTATTAAGTATACCTATTACTCTAGGTAATTGTTCTAAATAAGCATAGTGAGTAGCATGTTCTAAAACTATTAATGCCCCATCATCTAATAAGTTTTCTAATAACTTAGCTTCTTCTACTGTAGCTTCTGTATCATTTTCACCCCAAATAAGCAAAGTAGGTACTTTTATCATCTTAGCACATTCACTTAAATCCTCATTAACTGTATTAACAAGTATTTGTCTCATCATTACAGAAGCATTTTTATAATCCCTTGAACCAATAAATTTTTTAGCATATTCTCCTATTCTATCCATTCCTGGAAGACGCTTTAACCATTTTAGAATTTTTACTTTTAATGGTAATTTCTTTTGCAATCTTACACAAGGACTACCAAATAATACTAACTTATCAACTTTATTTCTAGATGCATAACATATTGCTACTCTACCACCAAAAGAATGCCCTATTAATATAGGATTTTTTATTTTTAACTTTTTCACTAACTCTTCTAAGATTTCACAATAATCATATATTGTATAAGCCTCTTTTGGTTCTTCACTTAAACCAAATCCTGGGAAATCTATAATTGTTATTTTTTTATTCTTTAATCTATCACCTAATGGTTTCATCATTTCAATATTTTGACCCCAACCATGAAGTAATATAACATCTTTACCTGCTCCATATTGAACATAATTTATATCAATTCCTTTAATATTTATTTTCATATACTCACCTAATACAATTATACTATAAAACAAAAAAAAAGTTAATATAAATATAATATTAACCAATAAGACTTTTAAAGCTTTTTCTAATCACACGTTTTTTTGATTCCATAAATCTAGGTAACTGAAATACTGCTTTTTGACTCATTTCGTGTAATCTCATATTATCTATATCATATAGATCTTCATCTTCAGTAATTGAATTTCTATTAACATCATTAATAAATGTTTTAAATGTACTTGGATTATCTGTTGCAAAAGTATATTTACTAATAAGTGGATTATCTTTTAATATAAAATGAGCACGATAAATTTCCTCATTCTTAACTAAAACCATTTTACTAATCTTTTCCATAATTAAATCGCGAATAAATAAATATTTAACAACTTTAAATGGTACTTTATTATTAATTGTAGTATCATCTAAATTACTCTTTTTTACATATGTAATCTTATTATTAGCACCTGTATGAATTAACTTAAATTCAACTTGACCATCATTTTCTTTAAAAGTTTGTTCTGCTAAAGCATTAATGCTATTCCAATCTGTAATTTGAATACCATCTATACAACCTTGATAATCAAAATTTTCAAAACTTTTCATATTATCCCTCCCTGTTTAATAATTTGATGTTTTGTACTATAATCTGATATTTATCATATCGCCTCTCAACAAGACCAACGACGTGTATTATATCATTTTTTTCTATATTTGTAAACCCTTTATAAATTTTAGGAAATAAGGTAAAGTCTAGAGAAGCTTTTTCATCACTACCAGTGATAAAAGCCATTCTATCACCATTTTTAGTAATAACTTCCTTAAACTTATCTACTAAAACAACAACTTCTATTCTTTTATTAAAATATTTACTAACGTTAGCTAATTCAATAGAATGATATTTATTCTTATAACTTAATACAGGATGATTAGATAAATAAAAACCAAATACTTCTTTTTCAAATTTAATTAACTCTTCTTTACTATATTCTTCAACTTTTTCTATTGTAGGTTTTTCTACAAATGACGGATCTAAATCTTTAATTAAATCAACATAATTTAATATATTATCTAAATTATTAATTAAAGTTTTTTTATTATAACCAAAACTATCAAAACAAGAAGCATATATTAATGATTCAATAGTATTTCTTGATAGATTTCTTAATTTATAAAAACAATCAAATAAATTATCAAATCCTTCTTCTCTTTGCTTTAAAACCTCTTTACAAGCAACCACTCCCACATTTTTAATATTAGAAAGCGGAAATACAATTCCATCTTTTGTTGATATATAAGATGATGTACTAGTTAATATATCAGGCTTTAAAATATTTATATCATTAGCTTTAGCCTCATAAATATACTCTAATGTTTTAGTCTCACTTCCTATTACTGATGATAATAAATTAGAAAAAAATTCTATTTTATAATGTGCTTTTAAATAAGCCATCTTATAAGCAATAATAGAATATGCAACTGAATGAGCCCTATTGAATCCATAATTAGCAAAATTAAGAATTAAATTATATACTTCATTAGCTTTTTCTAAAGATAAACCATTTTTAATGCAACCATCTATAAATTTTTTTTGTAATTTTTCTAAAACATCTCTCTTTTTCTTACTCATAGCTCTTCTTAAAATATCTGCTTCTCCATAACTAAATGAAGCAAGTCTTCTAGCTATTTGCATTATTTGTTCTTGATAAATAATAATACCATATGTTGGTTTTAAAATATCTTCTAAACTATCAACTATATAAGTTATTTGTTCTTTTCCATGCTTTCTATTAATATATGAATCAATATTAACTGCAGGACCTGGTCTAAACAAAGCAATTGCAGCAAATATATCTTCTAAACTTGTTGGTTTTAATTTACTTAAAAAATTCCTCATACCAGTAGATTCAAATTGAAATATTCCTGAAGTATTAGCTGTATAAAATATTTTTAAAGCTTCCTTATCATCTAATGGTATTTTAGTAAAGTCTATTTTTTCCTTTCTAGTTTCTTCTATATCCTTTAGTATATTCATAATAGTAGTTAAATTTTTTAAGCCTAAAAAATCCATCTTTAGAAGTCCTAAATCCTCTAAATATTCCATAGAATAACTAGTTAAATATAAATCATCACTCTTTGTTAGAGGAATAACTTCATCAAGTTCTTTATTACACATTACAATACCTGCAGCATGAATAGATGTATGTCTTGGAAAACCTTCTAAATAACATGCAATATCAAACATTTTCTTTAAAGAATCTTCACTATCAATTAAATCTCTAAATTTTTCATTATCCCTATAAAAATCTTTTAACTTTAATTTTGAAAATGTTGGTAATGTCTTGCATATAGCATTAACTTTACTCAAATTAATATTTAAAACACGTGAAACATCTCGAATTACTTGTTTAGCTCCCAATGTTCCAAATGTTACAATACCCGCGACATTCTTTTTGCCATATTTTTCTTTTACATAATCTATTACTCTATCTCTGTATAAATCTGGAAAATCAGTATCTATATCTGGCATAGTAACTCTTTCTGGATTTAAAAATCTTTCAAATAACAAATCATATTTTAATGGATCAATATCCGTTATTCCAAGACAGTAAGAAACTAAAGACCCTGCCGCACTTCCCCTTCCAGGTCCAACTAATATATTATTTTTTTTAGAATATTTTATAAAATCATATACTACTAAAAAATAATTACTAAAGCCCATCTTATTAATTACACTTAATTCATATTTTAATCTTTCTAAATATTTATCATTTATTTTACCATCAAGTCTTTTTTCAAGTCCCTTTTTACTTAATTTATATAAATACTCAAAAGCTGTTATATCTTTACCAGTATCAAATATAGGAAGTAATAATTCCTTTTTTGGAAAAACAATATTACAATTATCACTAATTAACTTAGTATTATAAAGTCCTTCATTTGATGAATATAATTCAACATCAGAAACATTAATATAATTAGTATCTACATCTATATAATCATCACTAATAGTTTTATTATCTCTAATCATTGTTAAATATTTTAAATATTTACAATCTTTTTTTTCTAAATATAGTGTCTTATTAAAATAAACTACTTTTTTAGTAATAGATTTAGCTATTTTTTCTTCAGTTTTATTTTCATAACCTATATAACTATCTCCAATTATTTCTTTGATTTCATTATATTTATCTTTATAAAAAGAAGGTATAATTGCATATAATCCACTATTATATTTTTTTAAATCACTTAAAGTAATTTTTCTATCACAAAGAATAGTATTTAATTTCATTAAGCATTTATATCCATCATAATTCTTAGCAAATAAACATATATTATAATCTTCTATAGATATATCTAATCCAATAACAGGCTTTATAGAATTATTCTTACATTCTTTAATAAATTCCATAACTCCATACATATTATCATCACATATACCTAAAGCATTAATATTATTATCTTTAGCAAACTTAACTAATTCTTTTATATCAATTAAACTAGATAAAAGAGAATAATTAGTTTTAATATATAATGGATTATACATAATAATTACCTCCTAACTTTAGTTTATCACATTTTTCTTATATATCTTAATATAATAATATAAAACACTTGATTTTTCAACAAAAATACACGTTTTTATTTGACTAAATCATAATTTTATGATAAAGTTATAAACAGCAATTAGTATATACTAAAAAGGAGGCGTAATTATGGCAATTAATTTATCTAGTAAAAAACCATTAAAAGCAAACAAAAGAAGTAAAGCTTTAAATACAACAAAGTGTCCAAAAAAACCTAATTTACAAGTAGTAACATTAGAAGATGGTACTAAAATAAGATTATCAGCTAGAGAAAAAAGAACATTAATGAAAGATCAAAAAGCAGCCTAGGTTGCTTTTTTCTTTGCCTAATCAATATAACTATTCCTTTTTAATCATTAAACATATAATACTTTGAAAAGGAAGGTAAATATATGAAAAAAAGTATTTTTGAAGGAAGTGCCGTAGCTATTGCTACTCCATTTAAAAATAATAAAGTTAATTTACAAGAACTAAAAAGATTAATTGAATTTCAAATTAATAATAGTACTGATGCTATTGTAGTCTGTGGCACCACTGGTGAATCATCTACCATGAGTGAAGAAGAAGTACTAGAAACAATTAAATTTACTGTTGATACTGTAAATGGTAGAGTTCCAGTTATTGCTGGTACTGGTTCAAATTGTACAAACACTGCAATTAGAAGAACTAAATTTGCAGAAAAAGTTGGTGCAGATGCTGTTTTAATAGTAACTCCATACTATAATAAAACATCTCAAAAAGGATTAATAGAACATTATAAAGATATTGCAAATTCTACAAATATTCCCATTATTTTATATAATGTTCCTAGCAGAACAGGTGTCAATATAAATCCAGAAACTGTATATGAATTATCTAAAGAAAAGAATATAGTTGGTATAAAAGAAGCTAGCGGAAATATTTCTCAAATTGCAACTATATCTAGTTTAGTTAATGATGATTTTGCTATTTATTCTGGCAATGATGATCAAATAGTACCAATACTATCTTTAGGTGGTAAAGGGGTTATTTCTGTACTTGCTAATATTTTTCCACAAGAAACTCATGATATTGTAGAAAGCTATTTATGCAATGATGTAGTCAAAGCTAAAGATTTGCAGTTAAAGTATTTAAATTTAATACATTTATTATTTTCTGATGTTAATCCAATACCTGTGAAAGATGCACTAAGTACCTTAGGATTTGATTATCAGGAATTAAGAAAGCCATTAATTAATATTAGTGAAGAAAAACATATTGCTATAGAACATGAAATAAAAAAATTACAAAAAAAATAAGCTATTAAGCTTATTTTTTAATTGCATGTATAACCATCGCTAACTAAACTGTTTTTAACTTCATCTATATTAGCATCTAATCCAAACTTTAAATCACTACGTTCAAAAGTTTCTGGTAACAATGTCAAATCATAAGTTTTAGATTCATTTACTGAATTAGTATCTTTACCACAACTTACAACAAAACCATTAACTTCACTCTGTTGTAATTGTAAACAAGAATTATAGTGTTCATCAATATCACTAGTATAATTACTAGATATTGAATATTTTTTTAACTTAGAATCTGTTGAATAGATAGTATATGTTGAAGATATTTTACTACATACTATAGAGTCATATACTACTTTATTAGTATTATCATTTTCTTGTTTTTCTTGACTAACTTGTTGATTACTATTTTGTCTATTTAGCATTTCATCAATTTGTGGCATAAAGTATATAAAAGCCCCTACTCCTGCAAATAACAAGAATACTAAAAACAAACCAAATTTATTACTTTTTTGTGGAGTTGTATTTTGCGTTACAACTTCTTTTTTTGCAACTTCTTCTGGAT
>CAYRAF010000029.1:0-15755 GCA_964422195.1 uncultured Muribaculaceae bacterium
TAACTTCTTGAGGTGTTCCACATGCCATTACTTCACCACCGTGTTCACCAGCTTCAGGTCCGATATCTACAAGGTAATCAGCAGCCATCATAGTATCATGATCATGTTCTACAACAATTAAAGTATTACCTAAATCTCTCATTTCAAGTAAGGAGTTTATTAAAAGTTCATTATCCCTTTGATGAAGTCCTATGCTTGGTTCATCTAACACATATAAAACTCCTGTTAATTTAGAGCCTATTTGAGTAGCTAACCTGATTCTTTGAGCTTCTCCTCCTGATAATGATCCTGCACTCCTACTTAATGTTAAATATTCTAAACCAACATTTGATAAAAATGTTAATCTTGATTTTATCTCTTTTACTATCAAATCTGCTATCTCGGCTTGTTGTTTTGTTAATTTTAAATTATTAAAAAATTTAATCAAATCTTTTATAGACATGCAAGTAACTTCATAAATATTCTTTTTATTAATATAAACAGATAATATACTATTATTTAATCTAGCACCATGACAAGTTTCACATGCATACTCAATCATGTATTTTTCTAGCCAGTCCCTTATCCATTCGCTACTTGTTTCAATATATCTTCTTTGAAGATTATTTATTATACCTTCATAGTAATCTAAATTACGTGTAGTATTTCCACTTCTAGATGTTATTTTAAAATCTATTAAATCTTTTGAACCATAAAGAATTATATCTAACTCTTTTTTTGTTAAATCTTTTATTTTCTTATCTAAATCAATATTATAGTAATCTGTACAACATTTTAGTCGCTTATAATCTATTGATTCTCTATCATCATTTAGAGTTATTATTGCACCATCATTTATGGATAAGTTATCATCTGGGATAATTAAATCTTTATCTATTTGTAGTTTTATACCAAGTCCTTTACAATCTGGGCATGCACCATAAGGAGCATTAAATGAAAAAGTTCTAGGTTCTAATTCTGATAATGAAAAATCACAATAAGGGCAAGCAAAATCTTCAGAATAAACAACTTCTTTATCTCCAACATATTCTATAATCACTTTACCGTGCGATAGATTGGTTGCTGCCTCAATAGATTCCATTAATCTAGCTCTTGAATCTTCTTTTATCACGATTCTATCTATTACCACATCGATATTAGATTTTTTATTCTTATCTAAAACAATATCTTCATCTAAACTCATAGTTTCTTTATTAACTCTGACTCTGATATATCCTTTTTTTTGTAAGTCTTCAAATAAATCTTTATGTGTACCTTTTTCTCCTACAACTACAGGAGACATAATAATAACTTTAGTACCAAGATCATGTTCTAAAACTTTACTAGCCATTTCTTCAATACTTTGTGATGTTATTGGAATATGATGGTTAGGGCAATATGGAGTACCAATACGTGCGAATAACAATCTTAAATAATCATATATTTCTGTTACTGTACCAACGGTAGATCTAGGATTCTTACTAGTAGTTTTTTGATCAATACTAATAGATGGCGATAATCCTTCTATACTATCTACATCTGGTTTATCAGTACCACCCAAAAATTGTCTAGCATAAGCTGATAGACTTTCTACATATCTTCTCTCTCCCTCAGCATAAATAGTATCAAAAGCTAGTGAACTTTTTCCGCTACCTGATACTCCTGTCATAACAGTTAATTTATTCTTAGGTATCTCTATATTAATATTTTTCAAATTATTCTCTCTTGCACCTTTTACTATAATTTTATCCATATATACCACCTGTAGATTATTATAACACAAAAAAAGAAAGTTTATAGATTAACTTTCTTTATTTACTATAAATAATATATTACTTACTATTAAACCTATTATCATTACTTTAATAGCATTTATATTATCAGCAAAATAATTAAAGTTTATATTATAACCTAATTTTGAATTAGCAATCATATTGGTATCAAATATAGCTCTATATTCTATAAATAAAATAACTACAAATACAAAACAACAAGTTAAATTATAAAATATATTAGTTGTAACACTTTTTTGAGAAAATATCATATTAATAGCAAATAATATGAATAATATTACAAAAGGTAGAGCTATAGTAATGCTTTCTACCAAAGATTTATCTAGTCTTTGATACATATATAATACAATATAGCTACCTAAAGCAAAACTTAATATTAGCAGTAAGTATTTCAATCCATAAAATAGACCATTTAACATTTTTATCATTTACTAACACCTACCTCTTCATACATCCATTTAGATAATAATTCTACTAAAGAAGCAGCATCTTTATATGTATCCATTATATTATCATACATAGCCCTATGTTTATCCATTACTGAAGTCTTAGTATTAGTTGAATTATAATAATAACTACTATTATTTAATAAATCTTTATCGATATAGTTAAGTTTATTTTTGATACTATCAATACTTAAATTAATATAATCAGAGTATTTTGTTAAATCATCAGAAGATCCATCTTTATTATCGTAATAAGTTAAGTAATGTAATTGTTCAATTAAACAGCCATTAATTACATTAGCATTTAATGCATTTTTTAAATTATAAACATCTTTTATACCTAAATAATCCTTCTTGCTTAATGATTTATATATATCATTTTCTAATGCATTAGTACAATAATTAATCCTATTATTTAAACTTAATAAAAACCTTGGATCTGCTTTTCCTTTGCTTTTGCTTATATCAACATTATTATTCTTTTTAATATTTTCTATACTTGTATTAATAGCTTGATAATTACTATCTTTATCAATTTCAATATAAAATTTACTAGATATTTCTTGCATATGATAAATATTCATAATCAAATAAAATGATGCGAATACAAAAACTATCCCTGTAATAGCATATGAAAATATTTTAATATATTCTTTTATAATATCTTTCAAAATATCACCCCTTATGCAGATAGATTTATTTGATAATGATAATGTTTATTTAAATAATTTGTAGTACCTGATTTTATCCAAAACTTTAACTCATATTTATTAGTTGAATTACCATCAATAGTTTTAATATCAATAATATTGTTTTCTATATTTGACATATCATCTTTTATGATTGATTTACCATTCAAAGAAAGTTCATATACTAATTCATTTCTTTTTAATAAATCATCTTCCTTACAACCATCAGTAAGTTCTGCTAAAGGAACTTCAGTTAATAATAATTTATATGATATTTCATGTTTACTGGTGTTTTCAATATTAAAATTATATGTATCAATATTCATCACAGTATTTTCTATATCTATATTATCAATAACTTGCTTATCATTATTACTAATATATAATTGATTGCTAATTATATTTTGCTTAGTATCTTTATCAAAAAAGTTAAACCAAACTATAGTTGATATTAGCGTAAAAGTAATAATAGCAATAGCAGATACTATGCATACTATTAATCTATTTGAGTTCATATTATCACCTATCTTTTTTCTTTTTATATTTTAATCCTTTAGTAGCTGCTTCTACTACCTTAATTATGTCATAAATAATTATACCCATACAAGGAAGCGCTACAGCAATTATCCAACCAAATTTCGTAGAAACAAACCATTGTATATAACCTATTTTTGGTATTTTCATTATTACTTTACCAGATAAATCATCTTCTTTTACTAATGTAGAATCGACCACATTATTATTATCTCCTTTTGTTCTATATAATTTATGATGATCACTATCTTCTAATATTTCTACAACTCTATGAGTAATTGTTATGCCTTTTGTTGTAGGATCACTTGATATAAAAGTAATTATGTCACCTTTTTTTATTCGTTTTGGTTTTATTCTCTTTACTATAATTGCATCATTTACTTTAATAGTGGGTTCCATACTAGGACTAACAATAATATAAGCACTATATATAGGTGGCTCATATTTTCCACTTTTAGCATTTTTTTGTACTCCAATTACGTAACAAACAATAACAAAAATAATAAAAACCATAAACACAAATATGACATATAATAGAGTTTTAAAAGAAAAGTGTAAAACATCACGAATTTTTCGTAGTAGTTCCTTGTTCATGTGTTCACCCCAATTTATTCATATTAGTTATTAATAAACAACAAAAGAGACTATATTACTTTTGATTAGCATCTAGTCTAACTTTTGCTTTAAAAATCATTGATTGATTTGAAATAACTGCTTTCTTATCTATCCACATTTTTAATTCATATTCATTTTTATATTCTTGAGCAGAAGATGCATCTGTTTTGAATGAACTTCTTGCTAGTACCTTGTCTTGTTTACCATCATGTTCTATAGTTTCTAAATTACTGTATAATTTAGGGGTTTCTAATAAACTTCCATCACCTATTAAATATATTTTTAAATACTTTTCGGGAATTTTATTACCAGAAGCATCAGTTACATCTACAGATGAAATAGTATAATCTATAGTTGTACTTCCTGCTACATTGGCAGAAACTGTAAATTTCATAGTGTTGTAATCCCCTGTTAAAGCCATTCCTTCTTCATCACTTATAGGCATTGCATTATGAATATCTATATATGTTGTATCTTGGAAAGCCATTGATATAGCACCTGTAGTTAAAGTATTAACTTTACTTCTTACATTTGATGCTGCAAAAGCCGCAAATGATACACCTATTACTGCAACTACTAAAATAGCTAATCCTAAAACCATCAACAAAATACTTTTAGAATCACTTTTATACTCTCTTTGATCTTCAATATTCATATTATCACCTATTATAATCATACCTTAAATACATAAAAAAAGCAACATCTTTTAAGCTGTTGCTTTTACATTTATCTTCATTTTAAAAGTCTTTGATGTAGATGCATCACTATAATCTTTAGCTACCCATAATCTAAGTCTAAATTTATGAACATTTGTATCCTTAGCTATAATACTACCACTATACAATTTTTTTGATTTACTATCTGAACCATATTGACTCAAATCATCAAATACAGGTATTTGATCAGTATATCCTTCATATGGATTGTTATTATCATCAGTTAAGTAAACTTTAATATATTTGTTATCCATATTACTTCCATTTTCTAAAGTTGCATATACATCATATTTTACTTTCTTATTGCTTTTACCAGAAGCCTTTACTGAAAAATCAAAATATCCTTGATTAATACCATGAGCTTTATCACTATTAGTTAAGTTTTTACCAACATTATCATCAATTGGTATGGCATTAACTAATTCTATACCGTTACTATCTTCATTATAAGAAAAAACTATAGTTTCACCTGAAGGTGTTGGTTTTGGCTTGGGTTTTGATTTGTTACCACTTGGTTTTTTATTTGTATTTCCATCAGATGTTCCTGTTTCTATGGAATTATAATGATTAGATGTATCTTCAAATATAAATACCGCAAAGCTAATAGTGAAAACACTAGCTATTAAAAGTAATACACCTAATATTGTAAATATTAATCTTTTTGTTCCTTCTTTTTTTTGCTTAGTTTCCATATTACCAGCCCCATCTTACTATTTCATATTTTATTTTGTGTTGAAATCCAAATGATGATGCCTTTTTTTCTGATTCATACATAATATCCATCTTTGTTCCTGTAATAGCAGAACCTCTATCAAGCACTACTCCATAAACATAATTATCTGTAATAGATATATTAGATATTTTAATGATTGTTCCACAAGGAATTCTTGAATCAGCTGCAAGTATTCTTACTTTTCCATAATTATTATCATTAAAGTATACATTTCCATTTTTTAGATTTTGTCTTGGTGGACAACTTGTTCTATAGTTACATCCCTTACAATCAGGGCCATAGGCAGTCATACTACCAGTGAAAGAAACTGATTTTTTAGAGGCTATTTTTGCAGCTTCTGTTATACTTTTTACTTTTATAGGTTTTTGTTGTTCTAATATGCTATTGTACTTATTAACAATATGTACTGCTTGCACTGATTTAACATTATTTTTGTTTTTGGCTAGCCTAGTTGTACTCTTATTACCTGTAGTTATAACAAACATGCACATAATTAAAAATAATATTACTAATAGACGTTTACTAAGCATCTTAATGAGCTTTTTCATACTACCACCATCCATTATGTATAACTAATAAAATTATAGCATATATACTACTTCAAGTCAAACAACGAAGTTGCGTTTTTTGAAGTGATTTCTTCTACTTTTTTTAAGTCGGTATCAAATAAATCTGCAAGATATTTTGCTATATGATATATGTTTTGTGGCCCGTTTTTTTTACCTCTATATGGTTCTGGAGATAAATATGGCGAGTCAGTTTCTAAAACAATATGTTCTAATCCTATTTTCAAAACAGTATCCTTTAATTTACTGTTTTTAAAAGTTATAACTCCACCTATTCCTAAATAAAATCCTAAATCAATAAACTTTAGGGCCATTTCATAACTACCACTAAAACAATGAATAACTCCTTTGACTTTATGTTTTTTTAATATTTGATAAGTATCTTCTATAGCATCTCTGGTATGTATTACTACTGGCTTGTTATATTTTTCTGCTAATTTTAATTGTTCATCAAAGATCCTTTTTTGTCTATTCTTATTATCTTTACTATAATGATAATCTAATCCAATTTCACCTATTGCTACTACATTTTCTTGTTGAACAATTTTTTCTAAAATTTCTAAGTCTTTCTTATTTAAAATATCTGCAAATTCTGGATGATATCCAATTGCTAAATATATATCCTCTTTATCAATATACATTTGCAATACATTTTTTATTTCGTTCCTACTGCAACCACAAACAATGTATTTTTCAACACCGTTTGCTTTTGCTTGTGCTAACACATCCTTTATTTCATCTTCATGATAGTCTTCCGTTGATAAATGCAAATGTGTATCAATAAACATATAATCACCTACTTCTATTATATCTCTTATATTATAACACAAAAAAGAATTTCTATATAAGAAATCTTTTTATGTTTAATATGTATGTATATTTGTATATAACTTTACATGATGTTTTTTTACTAGTTTTTTTGTTTCCTCATTTCTTTGCTCTGCATTTAAATTTCTTCTATTCCAGTGCTCCTTAACACGGGATATACTAAACGGCATTTCATATAATAAGTTGATAGAGTTTTTACATAACAATTTAACTCCTATTTCATAATCATTTGCCGTTAAATTCATAATATTATAATTTGCAGCTTCTCTATAAATTATGTTAAATGTCATCTCAACAGCACTCTGATGTAATCCTCCATACGCATTATAAATTCCAATATCAAAAACTTCTAAAAGTGGTTCTGATAACATTTCATTATATGGATTAATACTAACATCGTCGATATATTTTAATAAATATCTTTTAAAAATCTCTAAAACTTTCTTTTTTTCTTTAGGATTATCAATTTGATTCATAATAGAAAAGAAATACTGAAATCCTAATTCTTCTTTTGTTTTAGGATAATTTAAATTCAATTTATTTTCTTTACAAATAAAATCCAATACAGGAATTATAGTCATATAATATAAATCAGAACAGTCATAATCATTGCTATCTGTACCAAAAAATGCTTTTTGTATTTTTATTTCTTCCATAGCTATTCTCCTTTTTTACCAAATTACTAAATCTTTTCCTCTATGTATAATAATTAAAAACTAAATCTCTATTTTTACATAATTTTGTTACATTTAACTATGAAAAATATCTTCTATAATTTTCTTCATAATTCTTTGTCTTTTGTTTTGATTTTGATTTAGTTACAGTTTTTGCTGGTTTTGGACTTTCATAATATTCTTTTTTTGCTTGTTCTTCTTTTGAAGCTATATAAAGATCAAAACTAGTATATCTTGTGTTTGTATATAGTCTATCAGCCACATCTTTTATTTCATCTTTTAATAAATCGGTAGATAAATATAATAAATTATTCATAGTTCCGTTTAAAAATCTTACACCTTCATCCTCCCTTAAAAGGCGTTTTAGGCCATGTGGAAATTCTTCGTAGTACTCCATTAAAACAACACAAGAAAGAGGTTCTTTATTCTTATTATAAAGACAACTTTTATATTTAACCTTAAATGGTTCCAATAATGTTTGGTAATATCTCGACTCTATAAACCATCCTATTGGTATTTTTCTATGAGAAGTTAGTTCTAATACATATTCTGGGTTTTCTGAACTAAACATAACAAGCACTTCATTTTCATCTATGGTATATCCTTGATAAAAATCTTTATAATCTGTCATAAAATCTTGGTCACGTTGTGATGAAATATATGCCAATTTAACTTTATATATACCTGTCTCTAATTTCCCTTTTAATCGTTTTTTGTTCATAAACAAACCTCCCTATGTCTCTATATTATATCACTACCTACTTTTCATTTCAAACAAGATATCACGTATTTCCATAGCTCGTTCAAAGTCTAGTTCCTTAGCAGCTCTTCTCATTTCTTGTTCTAACTCTTCATATGTTTTTTCTAATTCTTCTTTTGTTATTTTCTTATCTTCTAACTTTTCTTCTACTTTATTACTAATAACATCAGTAATTTTCTTATTAATTGTTTTTGGAATAATACCATGTTCTTTGTTATATTCTTCTTGTATATTTCTTCTTCTTGCAGTTTCATCTATTGCATATTGCATACTATCAGTTATTTTATCAGCATACATAATAACATGTCCACTTGCATTTCTAGCACATCTACCTATTGTTTGAATTAAACTTCTATCACTTCTTAAAAATCCTTCTTTATCTGCATCAAGTATTGCAATTAAGCTTACTTCCGGTATATCTATACCTTCACGAAGTAAGTTAATACCAACTACAGCATCATATTTACCAGATCTTAAATCATGGATAATTTGTAACCTTTCTAATGTTTTAATTTCACTATGTAAATATGCCACCTTAATATCGACATCTTTTAAATAATTAGTCAATTCTTCTGCCATACGTATTGTTAAAGTAGTGACTAAAGTTCTCTCATTCTTTTCAATTCTAGATTTTATTTCATCAATTAAATCATCTATTTGTCCTTCAGTTTTTCTTACTTCTATAGTTGGATCTAAAAGTCCAGTTGGTCTAATTATTTGTTCTACTACTTCATTATTAACTTTTTCTAATTCATAATCTCCAGGAGTCGCAGAGACATAAATAACTTGATTTATTTTTTGCTCAAATTCTTCAAAACGTAATGGTCTATTATCTAAGGCACTAGGAAGTCGAAAACCATAGTCAACAAGATTTTGTTTTCTTGCTCTATCACCATTATACATTCCTCTAACCTGTGGCAAAGTAACATGAGATTCATCTACTACAAGTAAAAAATCTTTTGGAAAAAAATCCATTAAGGTAGCTGGTGTCTCACCTTCAGCTCTTAAGGCCATATGCCTTGCATAGTTTTCAACACCGCTACATACTCCTGTTTCTTCTAGCATCTCTATATCATAGTTTGTTCTTTGTTCTAAACGTTCTGCTTCTAACAACTTATTATCCTCTTTTAAAACCTTTAATCTATCTTGTAATTCTTCTTTTATTCTTTTAATAGCTTCTTTCATTTTTTCATCACTGGTTACAAAGTGACTAGCCGGAAAAATACTGACTGTTTTCTTTTTGGATAATACTACACCTGTTAAAGTATCTATTTCATTAATACTGTCTATTTCATCACCAAAAAATTCTATTCTATATCCTTTACTTCTTTGATATGTAGGTATTATTTCTAATACATCTCCACGAACTCTAAAAGACCCTCTTTTAAAATCATAATCATTTCTTTCATATTGCATTTCAACAAGTTTTGAAAGTACTTTATTACGGTCTATTTCTTCTCCTTCGCGAAGAGTAATCATCTTATTTAAGTATTCTTCCTTTTCCCCAATACCATAAATACATGAAACTGAAGCTACTACAATAACATTATCTTCTGATAGTAAGGCACTAGTAGCATCATGTCTTAGTTCATCTATTTCATCATTAATAGAAGAATCTTTTTCTATATATGTATCAGTTGATGGTACATATGCTTCTGGTTGATAGTAATCATAATATGAAACAAAGTAACAAACTCTATTTTCTGGGAATAATTCTTTGAACTCTGAATAAAGTTGTCCAGCAAGTGTTTTATTATGGGCAAGAACTAATGTTGGTTTATTAACTTCTTTTATTACATTAGCAATAGTAAAAGTTTTACCTGTTCCAGTTGCTCCTAGTAATACTTGTTCTTTTTTTCCTGTTTTTACGCCATTAACAAGTTTTTCTATAGCTTGAGGTTGATCACCACTTGGATTGTAATTTGATATTAATTTAAACATATGTCACCTCCATTTATAAACTTAGATTTATTTTACCATTACTTATATAATAAAACAAGGAATTATATCCTTGTTAATTCTTTTATTAATTTAAATTTTATTACACTATATATCAATTTTATTTTACTCTTAAGACATTCTTTGGTTTTGAAGGTAGATACTTAATTTTTATCTTATCTCCTTCTTTTAACCCCAACTTAGGATTAATAAGTGAGGCCTCTATAACTTCACCAGATTCATTTGTATATGTAACAAAATAACTCTTACTAGTATCATTTGTTATAGTTCCTGTTTCATCATCTATTTCTTCTGTTGTTTCAATATCAATTCTAGATACCTCTCCTTCTACTTCAATACCATCCTTTTTTATTTTATTAGTAGATATAAATGCATATATACATCCAATCACTACTATTGCAATAATAATTATAACTATAGCATAAGGCATATTATCATCTCCTTTTTAACAAATATATAATGTTATCTAATTACAAGTTGCTCCTACTGTAGCATATAATGATTTTATATCAGATACTTTTACTTTTCCATCTTTAATTAATGTTGCATTCGCAGAATCAACTTCAATCATTTTGCTAGTATCAATGTGTTCATAATCAATATCAGCATCACTAATTAAAGTGTTTCCTTCTACTCTAACACTATATGTATAATACTCTACATTTTTATAAGGTGAATATATTGATTCTACTTGTTTTTTGTACGCTTCTAAATATGCAGAATCATTTGCAGTTACCGTTTCATGTGATTTTACTTTTTTTACATAAGTTCCATCATGAGTAACTGTATATTCTAAACTCATTGTTACTCCTTCTGATATAGTTGCAGTTCTTGTACAAGTCATAACCTTCTCTTCTACTTTTTCTGTCTTCTCTGTTTTATCTTCCTTTAATTCTTCTTTCTTCTTTTCTTCACAACCAGTTAATAGAAAAACTCCTATTACTGCAATTGCGAATAATTTTAAATACCTTTTCATATTATCCTCCTTATCTACTTGACCATGAATATGGTAATTTAATCAATGTTCTAGCCCCATTAAACCCTTCGTTATAGAATTTGTTTTTGATGTATGATGCCCATTTACCATAGCTAATACATTTCTTATCAGTGTATAACCAACAATCAGCCACTTCTAAGTGCAAATGAACTCCAAAAGCATAACCTGTATCTCCCATATATCCAATATATGTATTAGGTCCTACTTTCATACCATCATATATGTTTGGATTAAGTTTAGATAAATGACAATATAATGAACTCCATTTTTTACCATTCATATCCCTATGATGAATAACAACCATGTGTGCTCCATATATATCATCTGCAGTTGATACTATTTCTCCTTCAGCAATAGGATAAATCTTTTCTTTTCTTCTGTTTTTCTTATGACTTATAATATCTACGCCATAATGGAAACCATCTATACTATAACTACTCATTTTTAAGTCTTGTGTAATAGTACCTGTTTCTGTAGGTCTATACCATCCAGTAGCTACATTACCTTTAGCACAATCAACACCTATTTCATCGTTTGGTTTACATCCTTGCTTTTTATAATAATCAACACGCTTCTGGTAAATTCTTACTTGCTCTGATGCAGATGCAGCTCCTTCTTGCAACTTAGTAACAGATCCTTCTAAACTATTAATTTTACTTTTTAAAGTCTCTTGACTTTTCTTTAAAGTTTCTGTCTTTTCATTTAAAGATATTGTCCTTTTCTTATTTGATTCAATTAATTTTTCTAGTTCCTTTGTTACTTTTTTATTATGTTCAGTTAATTGTTCTACTATAGACATTCTATAAATTAAATCAGTTACTGAATCAGCACCAAAGATGTATTCTAAATATTCATTTTCACCAGATGATAATTGATAATATTGAAATATTTGCTTAGTTTGTAAACTTTTTTCTTTTATTTCTTGTTTACTTGCTTCTATTTCTTCTTGCAACTTTGTTATTTCTCTAGCAATGCTTTTAATTTCTTCTTTTGCCGCCGCTATTTCATTTTCTAATGCTGATATCTCACCTTGAGTCCTATTAATAGAAGCATTGGCATTATTAACATCATTTTGATATTTATTTACTTTATCTATATATTCTTGTAATGTTGTAGCTTCCGTCTCAACAGGTAGGAATATTGTTCCAAAAGCTAATATTAATAATAATATTGATAGTTTCTTCTTCATTATACTTTTAAGTACTTCCTTACTGCACCAGCACTTCCTACCATACCTACAAGCATACCTATTGCTAGCACTATTAGTGATGATAAATAAACAAATGGTTCTGGTTTAATTAATGTTATTAAGTTAGAATACACTACACCACCTAAGTGATTATATAAAGCTGTATATCCATATATTATAGAAATTATCGGAATAATAGATCCTAAAAATCCAAGTATTAATCCTTCAATTAAGAATGGTATTTTTATTGAACTATTACTAGCACCAACTAATCTCATAATTGATATTTCTCTTTTTCTTGAAAATATTGTTAATTTAATTGTATTTACTATTAAGAAGACCGTTACTACTACTAAAGCAACAACCATAATTATTGCTACTTTTTGAATCATAGCAAATGCAGAAATTAAGTTATTAACCATTTCTTCTCCATAGTTTAAACTAGAAACTTTATTCATCGCTCTAATTTGATCTGCAGTTGTTTTTATTTTAGTAATATCCTTTACTTTTACCATAAATGAATCTTTTAATGGATTTTCTTTATCACTCCATGTTCCCATTGTTTCCTTAAAAAACTCTGATTCTTTCATCATTTCATTTTTTGCTGTTGTTTTTGATTTAAACTTAACTTCTGAAACATTATTTAATTCATTTATTTGCATATTTAAATCAGATATTTCTTCTTCTTTAATAGAAGCGTCTAAGAATACTACCATTGTTACATCTTCTTCTATTTCTTTAGTAAAATTCTTTAAGTTAAGAGAAGCAATTATTGATATTCCAACAATAATTAGAGTGATTGTAATACAGGTAATTGAGGCGATTGATAATGAGAAATTTCTAAATACACTTTTGAAGGCATCTCTAATGTGCCTATTTAACATTCTAAATAGCTTCACTTGCATAGCCTCCCTTCTCTGTGTCTTTTACTAATCTTCCATCTTTTAAAGCAACAACCCTCTTTTTCATCCTATTAACAATTTCTTTATCATGAGTTGCCATAATAATTGTTGTACCCATTTCTTTATTGATGGTATCTAAAATATCCATAATTTCTTTACTTCTTTCGGGATCTAAGTTACCAGTTGGTTCATCACAAAGAAGTAGTTTAGGATTATTTACTATCGCTCTAGCAATGGCAACCCTTTGTTGTTCTCCACCAGATAATTGATCTGGATAATTATGAATTTTACTCTTTAAACCAACCATTTCAATAGCTTTTAAAGTCTTTCTCCTTATTTCAGCTTTTTTCGCACCTATAATCTCAAGAGCAAAGGCTATATTTTCATAAACGTTTTGTTTTGGTAATAATCTATAATCTTGGAATACTATACCAAGTTTTCTTCTTAAAACATAAACCTTTCTATTTCTAAGTCTTGCTACATTAACACCACCAACAATTATTTCTCCTAATGTTGGTCTTTCTTCTCTATAAAGCATTTTAATAAGTGTACTTTTACCACTACCACTACCACCTATTATAAAAACAAAATCACCTTTTTTTATAGATAAGTTTAAATCATTTATAGCAGTAACACCATTTTTATATTGCTTTTTTACATTGTTTATTCTAATTAAATCCATCTTTCTACCACCTACTATATACATTATAACATAAAATACATATTTTTTAACTGCCAATTTTAACTAATACGTATTTTAGTATCATAAACATTCCTAACAAGTAAAAAAGCAATAGGATCTATTTCTTTTATAAACCGCTTAAACAAATAATATTCGTCATTTTTTAGTAGAATCATAAATAGAGATTTATCCTTATTTATTGTTATCTTAGTATAATCTTTTTTTAATTTATTATCTAAATAACGGGTGATATATATATTTTTTTTAGTTATTACTTCAACTATTTTATATTTTGAGGTACTCAGTATTATTTTATTGACTACATAACTATTTATATACAAAATTAAAATAGCATATAAAATATTGTTTATACCAAAAGAAAAACTACCAGTTAATACTATAAAAGTATTTATGATAAATATACTTTTACTATAAGAAAATCTAAAATATTTATAAATGATATTAGCTAATACATTTATACCACCATTATTAAATCCCAGCTTGATAATTGTTCCATTAGTAATACCACTAATTAAACCTATATATATTGCTATTAAAAAAGTATCTGTTAAATCAAAGGATAAATATTTACTTAACGGATAGCTTATAGTTACGAATAGTGGATATATAAAAGAAGAGTATAAGATACTTATAGTTTGTCTTCTATCTAATAAAAAATAACTTAATATTAAAAATATTATAGCTATTATAATTAAAGATATAGATGGATTTATTTTTAATGAATATTCTAATAGTATAGCTATACCATTATTACCACCTAATACTAATTTTAATGGAAGAACAAAAGTATTAAATAATAAAGCTGATATAAATAATGTTATAGTTAATATAAAATATCTAGTTAATTCTTTCTTTAACATTATTCAGCACCTAATACTTCATAAGCATCTGTTACTATAAAAAATGCATTTTTGTCTATTTCTAAAATAGTTTCTTTTAATTTAAAGTATTCCTTAGTAGGTATAATACACATAATAACATTTTTTTGTTTTTGTGTATAACCTCCTGTTGCTTTAATAATCGTTAATGTGTGTTTTAAATATTTTAGAATATAATCCTTAACAATATCTTCTTTTTCCGTAATTATATAAAATGCCTTACTATCAGATATTCCTAATACAACCTTATCCGTTAAAATACTTGTAATATATAAAACTATAATAGCATATAAAAACTTAGTTAACCCAAAAACAAACACCCCTAGAGCAAGAATTATACCATCAGTGAATATTAAAGCTTTTCCTAAACTTATTTTTCCATATTTAGAAACTATTTGATTTAAAATATCAGTTCCTCCAGTTGTATATCCCGCTCTAAAGATTAATCCTGTACCAAATCCATAGATAATAGCAGCAAACAATAATACTAATAATAAGTCCGTTTTATCAAAGTGTAAAAACAAAGAAAAGTTAGCTGTTAATTTAATAAATATAGGATATAAAAGAGATCCAAATATTGAATTGATAGTTTTTTCTTTACCTAAAACAAAGTAACTTATTATTAATAGTAATCCTGATAATATAGCTATTATAATAGATGGTTCTATACCAAAAAAATGGTTTATTATAATTGATATTCCACTTACACCACCAAAAACTATATCATTAGGAAGAAAAAAGCAGTTAAAACTAACTGCTATTAAAAATATTCCCAATATTAATTCAAAGTATCT
>CAYRAF010000030.1:0-15732 GCA_964422195.1 uncultured Muribaculaceae bacterium
TTCATTTAATCACCACCAGTTTTTATAATCCTCCGCCACTTCCAAAAGAATCTAATTCTTCTTCAGTAACAATAACATTTATTCTCATACGTTTATTACCACATACAAATAGTGCTTCACCTTGAGAATATTTCTTAATACTTTCTATTTCACTTTCATTTAAATCAATTAATCTAGATAAATCTTCAGCTGCTTGTTTCTTAAGACCCATAACAAGATAATAAGAAGCATTATCAAATATAGCCTTACCTTGAATAATAACACTAGGATCAGAGAAATCACTAGGTTGTTGAGTAATAATAATTGTACCAGTATTATACTTTCTAGCACGTCTTTGTATTTGAGCAAGAAATTCTGCACCTAATACATTATTTTGTCCTAATAATACATGTGCTTCATCAACCATTAGTATAGTATTAAATCCTGAATCTAAGCATAATCCCCAAGCATACTTTAAAATACTAAAGAATAAAGCATTTCTTACATTATCATCATTATTCATTAATTCTTTTATATTAAATACCATGAAGTCACTATCATTTGAAATAGTTGTATGTCCATCAAAGAAGAATTTTAATTCTTTAGTTAATGGTCTTATTTTTAATTCTAGTTTTTCCATTATTGCTTTTTCTTGAGTAGCATCTGTCATAGATAATAATCTTCCTCTAATAGTAGCATATACATCTGTAAATGTTGGATAATCAGCTGATGTAAATTTAGAAAAATCACTATTGAAATCTATTCCAAAACGCTTATATGTATCTTGAACTACTTCACTAAACAATGTTAATACATCTTCTTCAATAGATGGATCATAATATTTCATAAAGGCTCTTAAGAACTGTAGTGTTCTTGTGAGTACTGCATAAGAAGCTCCTTGTTTAATTTCCTCTTCATCCATATCAAATATTACTTCAAGTGGATTAATCATTCCATATTCTCCACCTTTACCCATATCTATAGTATCTCCACCATATAAATTAGTCATTTCTTTAAGCTCATCTTCCGGATCGATACAAACTATTTGACAACCATTTCTAATATGTCCCCTAAGCAATAATTTAGCAGCAGTAGATTTACCTGATCCTGACGTACCAAGTAAAATCATATTAGCATTATTTCTATTCAACTCTTTTCTTTCTTGATATAAGAATTGATTAAATAAAATTACTCCACCAGAGAAATCAACACCAAGAAGTGTAGATAATCCTGGATCTTTTAAGCTATCAAATATAAATGGATACATTGCAGATAATGTAACTGATGGAATAGGTGTTCCTATTCTATCTTCAACATCTTGTTTAGGAAAGATTGGAATACAAGATTTTAATATTTTTTCTTGTTCAAATCTTAAGCTAACTCCTCTAAGTTCCATTGCTTCAAGATAATTCTTAACACTAACCTTTTTCATCTCAAGTTCATCCTTATTATCTGCAGTTATCATAATATGCATTTGAAAATCAAAGACATTAGCTTGAGTAGCAGCCATCATACCAACAAAATTTTCTAAACTTTCCCAATCTAATCTATATCTTTCTTTTAATGTTGCATCTCTTTCATCTTTATACTTTTGTTTTAAATCAATAATTTGCTTATTTAACATTTTGGTAACTGTCGTGTAAGGAACTGGTATATGTTTTGCAACTATTTTTATCCCAGACATTGTGGTAAGTTGAGATAAAAACCCAGGAGAAATATATTTAGGATAAGAAACAATACTAATTATAGTAGCATATTTATCACTAATTCTAAAATCACTTGGTCTAAATTCTAAACCTTTTGGAGCTATTTCTGATCTTAAACTCATCCTTCACTCACCACCGTTCCAAATTCAGTTCTTATACCACCATTTAAGAAGTTATCAAGAATACCTCTTAAATCTTCATTAGTTGCTTGACTTGCATTTAAGTTACAACCTGCAAGTCCATTTATTAATAGTCTTACTTTTTTTTGTAATATTTCTGGAGTTTTTTCTTTAAATAATATAAAATACTCCGTATCAACTACATTATTATTTTTATAATAATTAGCTTTTTCAATATCTTCATATATTAGTTTTCTAATAGCTGGATGCGAAGCATCATTATATAAAAGTTGAAGTTGTGATAAATAAACCGATAAATCAACAGGTCTATCTGCAACTACTAACCAAAATTCAAAATCAATCATATTATAAAAGTTTTTTAGTGCTATTAATATATTATCTTGCTCTTGAGTATCCAAGATAAATATATTTTTAGGACTAATTTTTACTCCTGTGACTAATTCATTTTTACTTGTAATTATTGCTCCATTTGTTATACCTTTAATAGGTATCCAATCCTCAGAAAATCTATTATTTGCCGCCATTTTTATAACACCAACCTCTCCAATGATATATTTTTTGACTTCTTAAATATTCTATTAATTCTTGTATAAATACTAATGTATTATGATAATGCGGTAATGGGAAAACCAACAAACCAGCAATAATACCAGGAGCTATTGCAAGAATTGCTATCCACACATTACTTAAATTAAATGTAAGCATAAATATAAAAGATAATATTATTCCCACTACAAATATTATTAAGTCTATTACTCTAAAATACCCTAATAATAATTTACCCCTATTCGCATTAGCAGGTATTAAATAATTATTCATCTATTATCACACTCCCTAATAATTTATATTCTTATCATTATCATAACCAGGTCCAAATATTTCACCTTTAGGCTGTCTTGGACCACTTCCATTACTATTGGCTCTATAACGGAGATTTTGATATTCGCCTCCACGTTCACCAAGAATACCAATCTTTGGATTTTTGCTTCTAGGAATTCTTGCTTGTCTATATGCTTCAGCATCTTTAACAGCACTTTCAAGTTTTCCTGCAGATGTTTCATGATTACTAGCTCTATCTTGTAATCTATCAACAATTGCTTTTTTATCCATTAAATTACCTGTTGAATGATCTTTAAATGTACCTGTTGCTGCATCATAATCTATATTTGCATCTTTCAATGCATTAATTTGATTAGCACTTAAATTTCTTGATGTATCATCTACGACTCCATTTCTAAAATCATCAATAAGATTCTTTTGTTTTCCTAACATATCTTGATGTTTATACATTGCACCTTTTGTTTTATCAATATCATCTTTAGTAGTATGAGTCATTGCAGTTGCTAATCTACCACCTATCAATCCACCAAGACCACTTTTAGATGGATCATATTCACCTTTACCTAGTTCTGCACCTCTTTGTCTAGCAGATTGTCTAGCAGATCCTCCTGGATTTTGACCGTTTTGCCTAGCCCATTGATTTTGAGCACCGGCATTGGCTCCTCCTGCCAAACCTTTTGCAGCTCCCCAAAGACCTCCTGTTGCAAATCCTGATACAGCTCCACTTAAAGCGCCTCCAAGTAATGCGGCACCAAATCCTAAACCTGTACCCTTACTCTTGATACCTAAAGCTTGTTGAATAAACTTTGGTGCTTGTCCAGCAAAAAATAGCAATGATACGTATATTATTACCTTAGCAAACATATCATATGAAGAATTCTTTACTGTTTTAAACATTGTTTGTCCGCTTTCTGAAATGTTTTCAATAATAGCTATTGCTAAAAATATTATTGCAAATCTCAAAAACAGTTCTAAATATGTGGAAGTTAAAGCTTTAACATAGTTAGCAAAAGTACCATCTTTACTTGATTTTGGATCTATATAACTTATAGCAGGAATTGGTGATAATAATCTTAAAATTCCTAATTTTATCATCCTAATTGCAATATCAAAAGAGAATAAAAACACCAGTATTACAACACCAATACCTACAAATAAAGCAGTAAACCCATTATATTCAAACATATAATCTGTAGTACTTGGGCAAGTTTTAGTCACTAAGTTTTGATATTGATTATTAAAACTTTGTACTGTAGACCCTTGTAAAGAGTTAATTAATTTATCTATTTCATCTTTTGCATCCTGCGGGCAAGAATCCTCATATGGAGTTAGAAAAGCTAAATGTATATTATTTGCAATATCAGCCCCGACATTTAAATTTTGAAGATTGGCAGCTCCAAGTTTATCTCCTAAAATTATTTTAGAAATAGTACCTTCATTAATAATTCGATATTGAAAATCATACAAAGCACCAAATAAAATTCCATTTGCTTTATATTTTGAATTAGCAAGAAAAATAGCTTTAGTCTTATTGTTAGGACATTTATTATAATCGCCATTACAAGCAGAATCATCGCCCCATAACGAAAAATCTGGTTGTGGCAAAAACAAATATAATAGTATTAACATCATAACCATTCTGGTTATTAACTTTCCAGCTCCACGCTCTTTATCCTTAATAAGTTCTGGATTTATTAAATAAGATATTAAATTAATAATTAATTTAAATAACATAAATACTCCAATTACAAGAAGTAGTCTACTAAATATAGTTCCTATTAAATCATTATCAAATAATGTATAATCAGATATCTTAAAAAATAAGTTTAAAATCACCTCAACTATAGAATAAATTCCTTGCGCAATATCATATAACGAATTTCTTAAACTTTGTGATATAGGCCCCCATGATTTTTTTAAAAGAAATATATAATTACTCACTATTTATCACCTGCCAAACCACTAACTATACAATTAATCTTTTCTTCTCCTGTATATGCACTATTAAATATATTTAATAATAAATTAACTACTATTGGAGATAATATAATAAATACCGCTATTACTACCCGTAAGATAAACGTCGATATTGCTTTTGGCATTGCTTCTTTATCGTTTGCTATAACCACCTTAGAAAAATCAAATGTACCTAAAACAATTAATAGTATTGGTATTATATAGGTTATAATTTTAAATACAGTTACTATAAAACATTTTAAACTACCAGGTTCTTTTTCACAAGACTTTCCAAATATATCTGTACATTCTAATTTTTGTTGGTTCTTTACGTTTGATAGAAAACTTCTACGAGCTTCCGCATTTTTGTCTGAATCTTTTTTTTGCTTATTATTCTTTTTTTTCATTCTTTTTGCCTTTTTTTTCGAAACCACATTATTGTTTGCAGAATCATCTATAAGATTATTAACTTTTTTTGTTAATTCATCATTATATGTTTGAAAATCTCCTAAAAGTTTATCTGTTTTTTTATTCTTACCATTACAAGCTAGTTTTTCTAAATATTCAATTTTTTCATTCATTTCTTTATTAAAATCAGATAATTGTTTATTTATATTTGTGAGTTCTTTAGAAGCATTTTTATAGTCACCAGTATATGTATGAGCATCTTTGAAATTATCAGCACTTGCTTTTATGCTTGCATATGTTTGAGAAAGATATTCACTATATTCATCCACGTATTTATCGTTACATTGAAGCATATATAATTTTTCTTTATATCCAGCCGGACCAATAACTTCACTAAGATTTGTTAATTTATCATAAGTAAATATATCATATTTAACGGCAGCATTAGTTAGTAAAGCCTGAGTATCGTAACATTGTTCATGAAATAAATGAGGTGGACAACTATTAGTTTGATTTTTTAAGAAATACCACTGGTTGCTAAACCAACTCCAATCTTTATTTTCAATCGTACCATTTGGATTCATTTTAGCGTATATAGAAGATCCAGTAGGACAGGCATCAAATGTCGTAAAACCGACTCCACTACCAATAGGATCCATCATCCATATAAAATCCGACATTTCTCCATGAAGATTATTGGAATCTACATACATTGTTTCTCCTGATGTATATGAACATTCTAATGAATTAAGTTCTACTAAATTTGAATATCCCTTTGTATAATTATAACTCTTACCTTCATAATACACTTCAGGGCAGCTGTTAATATTTGTTTCTAAGGACAATGATTTTTTTGTTTTTTTTGAATAAACATACAAATGATGTTTTTCACTAGCATCCCATTTTTGATTTTTTCTTTTACGACCAGCGCCCATAAAAAACTTTCCATTTTGAAATATATATCTAGCCATATCATAATCTGGATCATCTGAGGATTTATATTCACACATCAAATATTTTGTAGTATCATCCGGTGTATAAGCTAATATTCTTTGTGCCGCCAACACTTCATCATACGAAATAAATAATAATATATATATAGTAATAAATAACATTCTTTTCAACATTGAACTTTTATTCATAAAAACACCTCTTTGATTATATTATAGTATATCAAATATAGTATATCATAAATTAGGACAAAAAAAAACAGTAAATTTATAATACTGTTTCAATACTTATTTTTTTATTTGCTACCATAATCCCAGCAGTCAAGCCAATCCTTTTGGTCTGTTCCATTAACCTGTTTTGCTTCTGGAGTAGCTACATCCATAATTAGTTTTACAATTGTAAATACGAAGAATACTGCTACTGCTGCAATAACTCTCTTAATTAATCTACTAGTAGATTCTTTTATTGCCTTATCATCACTTGAAAGTACAGCTCTACCTAAATCAATTGATCCCATTAATATTAACAAAATAGGAATTCCTATTTGAATAATATTAAGTACAGCCTTAATTATAGTAATAACTGGTTTAAGAGTTTCGCAATAATTAGTAAGTAAAAAAACTAAATCCATATTTATGACCTCTCTTTCTATCTATATTAATATTAGTATATTTTTTGAATATTGTCAATTAGTTTAGAATATTTTTTTAATTTAGTGTAAATTGGTAAATTTTGGTATTTTTTTGTTTTTTTGTGTTCTTTTGGAAAATTTTTCCAATTTTCTTTATAAAAAAAACAACACCAATATATAGGCATTATTTAATTATTTATATTACTGTAATCAATTTGTTTTGCTTGTTCAAAATTTCTTGGATTAACTAATAAGGTTGGTATTTCACCTGGTATTACTGTGAAATTATATATTCCCATATTAACTAAATTAGAAATATAGTATGTAGATAATGTCATTGGTTCATTAGTAAGTATTAATACTATCTTACTAGAATCCAAATTGCTAGATAATTCTCTAACATTATCTAAATTACCATAATCTTTAATTGATGTTATATCTATAATTAGTTTATTATAAGTAACATCAGTAAGCATCGATACAATCTCTTTAGAGGTGTATAACCCTTGAATTTCCTTCATTATATTTAAATCATAATTAATTATATAATTTCTATTTATATTTGAAAAAAGTATATTCATAATATTACCATGAATCACAAGTGTCGCAGCTTAGTCTCATAGTTGATGTTTCACCCTGAATTCTTAGTCCTCCTCTTGCTTGTATAGTTTCCAAAGCGTCTACTATAATAGGAACATTAACATAAATAAATGTTATTACAGAATAAGAACCTATACTACAGTTTTTTCTAGTTCCACAATATTTTGACTTTAGCCTAGTATCGCTATTTTTAGGATTAAACTTAATGCATACACCATTTCTACATTTATATCCAGGTACAGTAAAATTATTTCCATATCCATATCTATTCATAGTACTTGTTATTTTGAATTTTGTACCATTGTCTCCTTCAGTTAATCCTTGGCCCTCCTCTATTATATCTAATACTGCATTTTTTAAACGAAAAGCTTTAGTATAATTAAAGGAGAATGCTAAGATACTAGTAATCACTACCAAAAATATTAAAATCCAAGTTATAATAACTGATCCACCTACTGCGTCTCTCACTTACTAACCTCCTAGTCACACGCTTTTTCATTTCCATTTAAGTCATAACATTTTCTTTCAGTAGCATTATCGAAGGTTCCAGTTATTTTTTGTTGAATTTGTGGCCAAAACATATATAATAAACCTAAAATTAGAGCTACTGCAATGATAGTTACTACAGTCATACTTAATTCACCTGACGCTTCCTTCATTTATACAACACTCCTTCCTATCTTATATCATATCATTATTAGTATATCAAAAAAAAATAATATTAACAATATTATTTTTATTTTTTTGACAATTTCTTTACTAATATATATATTACTGCATATACTATTGATAGTACTATGGTAATAATTACCAAAATTTTCCATATATAATTTACATTCATGATAAAATCGTTTAAAAACATTTGTGATGATTTACCATATTTTTCCATATTACTTAATTTTTGGATAATAACATTATTATAAATAATATTATATGTTAATATCATTACTAAATTAGATATTAATATTTTTATGTATTTAGCTATTAACATCAATCTATCTTTATAGATTACAAATGTAATTAGGATCAATATCAGCATTATTATTAATAATTTGGTTATACTTAATTTATTTATTATTTTGATATACTTTAAAGTCTTATTTTGTTTAAAAACTTTATCTAGATAATCATCTATTTCCTTATTTAAATTGCTTATTATTTGGTCTAATTTTTTGTTTTGTTCTTTTGTTAGGAGTTGTTTTATTTCCCTTAATTCATTAGATTCTTGGATCTTTATAAATGATTTATCATTTATATAATTATAAATAGTTTCTGTTAAAACTGACTTTATTAAACTATCAGTGAAGTTATTTATAAATTCTTTTTCAATTGCATCTTCAAATATACCAATTTTTTCCAACTCTTTTTCTAAGTAATTATTAACACTAACATAAGTATTAGTATTATCATTGGTAGTTAAAGCTAAAATATCACTTGTATCTGTTTCGTTAACAATAGACTCAATGGTATTTTTACTAAATGATTTTTGGAAAGCGTATGTAATGATTGTTAATAAAAGAAGTAATGATATTATTGTTAATAATAGTTTAGTTAATATATTAGTTAATTTTTCCATTTTATTATCTCCTATCTATTATTATTGTATCATTTAATCATAAAAAAAAGAAACTAAATTATTTAGCTTCTTTATTTAAATACTTAAATACAATAGCTGCAAGAACACCACCTACTAGTGGACAAACAATAAATACCCATACTTGTTTTAAAGCTTCTCCGCCTGTGAATACTGCTGGCGCTAATGATCTAGCAGGATTAACTGAAGTACCAGTGAAATAAATACCTAATAGATGAACAAAAGTTAAAGTTAACCCTATTACTATACCTGCAACATTTTCTTTTTTAGAATCACTTGTAACACCCAATATTGTATAAATAAATATGAATGTTAAAATAATTTCAGTAATAATAGCTCCAAATAAAGTAGTATTAGCAATAGATAAACTTCCATATCCATTTGCACCATATTTAATAACCTCAGCAGCAGTATTTGTCAAAATCAAATGTAATACACCTGTAGCTGCAAAAGCACCTACAACTTGAGCTACTACGTAACCTATAAAATCCTTTCCTGATAATTTTTTTGAAATAAGCATTGCTAAAGACACAGCTGGATTAACATGACAACCTGATATATTACCAATAACATAAGCACTAGCAATAATTGCAAGTCCAAATGCTAAAGCTGTTGCAACTAAGTTTCCACCAGATGCTACAGCAACTCCAGTACCAAATAAAACTAATGTAAAGGTACCTATACATTCTGCGATATATTTTCTCATATATATCCTCCTTTCTACTTTCAGTATAAATTCTATTCCTATTACTTGTCAATTAAAACAAAAAAATACTAACAATTTGTTAGTATTTATTTTTTTATAAAATGCATTCCAGTATAAACTTTTACTTTATCCCCTGGTTTATAACATTTATCATCAGCTGTATTATAAAAACATTTTGTTTTTGCTTTTGGCAACTTATATAAACTGCCTTCTTTCTTTAGATACTTATCCTTCTTTTTAACTTTATCTAAAGATGTAGTTACCATCCAATATCTCGTGTTTTTCTTAGTAATTGGTTTCTTATACATATTAAGATTCATCTGATTATTAGCTAAATAATTTATAAAATCATTTTTAGTTAAATATCCTTGATTAATTAAATATTTTATTTCCCCTACTCTTAAACCTTTATATAAATAATAAGGTACAGTATCTTTAAAATCACTATAATTATAGGAATTATTTTTATCTTTTAATACTTCTTTCCTATCTATCCATTTTATATTATCATCAAATTGATATAAATTAGAAAGAGTTACCTCATCATCAGTAGTTAAAATATTATTTGCTATTACATTATAATATCTAGTAGATACTATATGATAGTAATTAACTGTTTCTTCTTTTTCTTCTATTTTTATTACTCTTAATGGTTTAATTTTATTGTTTTTTATTTTAGCTACTACAATACCAACTTTAAAATTTTCATCAGCAGTTGATATAAATCTTTTTTCCTTAATACTATACAAGCCATGCTTAGAAACAATTTTTAAATTAGTGTTATCTTCAAAAGTAATCTCAATATATTTATTACTTTTTCTTTTCTTTTCTATCCAAATAGGATACTCATAACTCATTTTGCCTTCATCATAACTCCATACTTTTAACAAATCTTTATATGTAATATTCTCTATTTTTTTCGTTTTTCCATTTGCAAGTAGTATCTTAGTTCCTTCAACTAAGCATCCTTCACTTCTACCACTAATACTAATATCACCTGTTACATTTGGTATGCTAACAGAACCATTATTACTATTATAGGAGTATTGACTACCCTGAGTTAACGTAACACCCCCCATTTTTATTTCTATACTACTAGGCAATTCTCTAAGCGTTGATGCCCTTAAAGTAGTAGTATATGTAGCTCCTTCTAAAACAGTACTTGCTCCATTACTAGTAATACCATCTAATCCACTAGTATCTACATTATATGTCCATCTAAATGATACTTCATTAGTTTTAGAAGCATGCCCACTACTAGTAGTTGCAGAATCGATTTCCTCTTGTGTAGCAGTATTTTCAAGCTCATCAATACCATACACAACAAAGTAATATGTAGTTTCATTAATGTTATCAAATGTATAGTTATTAACTTGAGTAGTAATTGTTGTTGGTGATAAATAGCTACCATTTTGTTTTTCATAAACTAATATCTTATAATTTTCAATAGAATTATCATCATTTCCATCCCAACTTAAAGTTACACTTCCTTTTTGAGTATGTTTATTTACCGTAACATTACTAATAATTGGTGCTTCATGATCATCAATAGCTTGATTAATATCTACTGCTAAACTTATAGTACCTATAGATGTATCTGGTACATTAGCAGATTTTAAAATAACACTAACTTGTTGTGGTGATGTAGCAAATTCCACATTACTTTTTCTCTCAACACAAAAATTATAATTATTTGTGCTATTACTATTTATTGTCATTGTTCCTAAGTCATTCCCATTGCAATTTGTAATATTAAAATGACTACTATTTGATAATGATAAAGTAAAATTCTTATTATATTCAAAAGTATTAACTAATTCAGCATTAAATCTAGCTGATTTACCAGTTCCTGTTAAATCACCAGAAGTATTACCAGTAAGACTTCCAATCAAACTACCTACATTTTCCTGCTCTAAATCGTTAGTTAAATCACCTTGTACATTTATATCTCCTTCAACTTCATCTAATAGTGTAGCTATAATTTTTACTTGAAAAGTTTTTGTTTGTCCTGATTTGATAGTATCTCCTTCAGACATATTTAATAGTTGAAAACTAACCTTCACATTTGATGAAGTTGCATCTATATTTGAATCTAAATTAGTTGAAGTAAATTCATAGTAATAAAAACTATTGTTTTCCATAGTCACTTCATAAGTAGCATAATATTCAGCATCCTGTCCATTATTGTTGAATGATAAATCTAGTTTTATATTAGTGCCTTCATAAGTAGTATTGTTGCTTTTTACATTTGAACTATCTATTAATTGAACGTTTGTTATTTCTACAATTCCATTTTTTTTAACTTTTGATAATCCAGTAATCTCTAAAGTTTTACCATAAAGAGCATACCCTGTAGTTGTAAATAAAAATATTATAAGCATCAATATACTTATAATAAATCTTTTATTCTTTAACAAGAGAATCCCCTTCTTTCTTTTCTCTAGTCAAAACGTATACATACATTTCATTACCATTAATTAAAGTAAAATAACTTTTTCTCTTTTCTTGATAATAGTTTATAGGCATTCTGACTTCACTATGAGCATCTATTAATTCCTCAAAATTACTAACATTAACTTGATTATATTTAGTAAAATCCGGTTTTTTCTCCAAAGTTACAATGATACCATCATATGTAGATAAAATTTTCTTTAGTTTTAATTCATATGCATAAATCTTCTTATAATAATTATTTAAACGGGTTATAGATACAATTAGAACAAAAGACATAACTATACATATTACTCCCATTATTCTTTTTACAAGATATTTAATGTTAGTATCTATATATTCTTTTCTTACTGTTTTTTCTTTGTTGTCAGTATTAGTGTCAATAGTTCCTTCAATAGCAAGTTCTGATAATGGCATACTTAGTACTAAAGTACTATCGATTGGTATAACAATTTTATCGTTTTTTACTTTACTATTTATTACCATTTTAATAATTAATCTACTATCAGTTGATACACCAGTAGATTTTTTGAACTCATTCAATAAATCATTATATTTATTATAGTCAATATTAATGTTTTCTTTAATCATATAATTAGTAGAATTGTTTACATTAAATTCTTTAATATCAGATATTTTAAAATCTTTAGTCCAATAATTACCTATTTCATTATTTGATTTATCAGCTTCAATTGAAGCCTCTAGATAATACTCATATTTTCCTGTTACTTTCTCACTAAAATCTATTTGATACTTAAAATCAATATTTAAATAATCTATCAAACTTGTAATATACGTTTTTCCCTCTTCTAAGTATGGAGTATCAAAAAAATTATTTTCCTTTAAGAAAACTTTATAATGTACTTCATTATCTTCGCTATAGGATATTTTATTATATTTTTTGTTATGAAAACTTTGGAAGATTAAGAAAACCCCAAGAACTAATAAGAACACTATTAAAAATAGTACTACAGTTTTTACTATTTTTTCTTCTGTATTAGTTTTCATTTTCTCACCCCTTTGTTGTTTCATTAATCCAAATTGTAGGATATCCAATGTATTTAACTACACATTTAACTTCCCCTATAACATCTTTTCCATCTACAATATAATTATCAGGTGTTTTATTGTTATCACCTTTCGTTTTAATTTGTATCGTATTATGTTTCTTTACTATATTTTGAACTCTATGAGTAATAATTATGTGATCATGCTCAAAAGCTATTATTTGCCCTTTTTTTATTTTATTAGCATTACACTTTTTAAAAATAACCGCATCACCTTTGTAAAAAGTTGGTTCCATAGAACCAGAACCAATCGCAATCATTTGATATCCAGTTATTCCTGATGTTAATATAATTATAGAAACTAAAAGACAAACAACTGGAACTAATACTATCCTTCTTGCAGATTGTTTACTATATTTTTTTTCTTTATCGTGATAATTAACCATTTTTGATATATACATATAAATAAAAAATGGCACAAATATTCTAAAAACAGAATATAAATAATCTCCTATATTAGGTAAAATTGGAATCATAAAAATGTACAAATGTATCCCTAATTTATAAACTAAACTAGATACAAATCCTGCTTGATATGACAAATAACTGCTAATTGCTTCATCCGTAATATATGGAAGAGCAACTGTTGTTATAAATACAAATATCTTCCATCTAGTTGTAAAATACTCTGGATTTATTTGTATTATAATATTTAATAAAATTAGAATAATTGTATAAAAAATTATTGGCTTTTTAGTTGATTTAGATTGTGAGGCGATAACATACCTAATAATTTCTTCTGCAACAATGGTAATTGATGTTAATAAAATACCTCTAGTCCAAGTTTGAATATTATTTAAATTAAAAACATTCATTCTAAAACCTAATACTAATCCTAAAGAACTAGTTACCAATAAATATACCAAAAAACAAGAAATAATTATTCTTAATGAACTTGATTTTATGTAGTTCTTATCTCTCATAAAACCAAAGCGTTTAAAACAAATTATTGACAATAATACTATAAAAGCATTATATAAATAATTTGTTTTTAATAACAAATTAAATATTATAATAAAAATAAATAAAATTATTTCTATAATATAAATATCCCTAATATTCTTTTTCATTGCGATTCACCCCATATGATATGGGGAGTATTCTAAATAATAGAATACTCCAATATTTTGCTATTTTATTTACTGAACTTGATCATAATTTAGTGAAGCTGTTAAGCTAACTGTTACGTCATCTTCAGTTGGTAAATCCGCTTCATTTTCTGGTTGAATATAAGCTACTGTAACTTTTACTGTTTTTGTATCACTTGGATTTAATGTTGATCCTGTAATATTTGATGTGCTTGCTGTATAGTTATTATTGTCATAATTAATTGTATAAGTTAAATACTTTTGTTGAGCTGCTGTTAACTCAGTCATTGTAATACTACTTAATTTTGCATTAAATGTACCATCATTTTTTACATCGATAGTAAATTCAAATTTATCTCCTGGTTTATTAAGTGTTGTTTGGAAAGTAACATCAGTATCTGCAGCAGTGTGACTAGTACTAGCTACATAACCAGTTGCAGAATTTTCTGCGTAAGTAGTTGGTAAATAATGAATTAACCATTTTGCCTTTTTAATAGTAGTTGTATTGTCACTTCCTCCACCAATAGTTAATGTTTGTGAAAATGCCGCAAAACCAATTGACATAGCGACTACAGCAACAGCTAATAAAATCATTACAGTATTTTGAATGCTTTTTTCTTTTCTCATTTCTTATTCCTCCTATCTTAATTATTATAACATGATATATTTAAAAAAAAACCGTTTTTGTGACTTATTTTTGTTTTATACATTTTTTTACACTATTAAATATCAAAAAAATACATTAAGAATTTTCAATATTTGTGTAATTAATATATAAGAAGGAGGTGATTTCTATAGACCTTGTTAAATTACATCATGATTTTAAAAAGATCAGAGATATTGGATGGATAAAAACTTTAAGAAATGGCACCAGTGGTGTTGGTTATACTTTTGAATCATTATTACATAAACCTGAAGATTCTTCACCATTACCAGATTATGGCAAATTCGAAATAAAAACAAGACGTGCACAAAGCAAAAGTAATATAAGTCTTTTTTCTGCCACTCCAGATGGTGATTTTAAAGATCCAATTAAAAAACTACAAAAAGAATTTGGCTACCCACATAGGGAATATCCTTATTTAAGAGTTTTTAACGGTGCAGCAAATGGAAAATATTTCCAAAATATTGGATCTTATTTTCAATTCAAATTATCTGTAGATAGAATAAACAAAGTAGTGAGGTTACTAGCCCAAACAAATTCAGGCAGAAAAAAAGATACTGGAATATCTTGGTCTTTTGAACTCTTGGAAGAAAATTTAAAACGCAAATCTGAGTATTTAGCAATTGTTTGGGCATTTAATAAACGCATTAAAGGTATAGAATATTTTAAATATGTAAATTTACGTTGTTATGTATTAAAAGATTTTAATACTTTTATAAAACTATTGGATAACGGAGATATAAGCGTTAGATTTAGAATCAATATAAAAAAAAGAGGCCGTCATTTTGGCAAAATATATGATCATGGTACTAGTTTTGAAATAAACCCAAAAGAATTAAGAAAACTATATCAATTTATAGCATAGCATTATAATGCAACAAAAAAAAAGACATCATTAGTATGTCTTTTAATACACAACATGGTCGGGAAGACAGGATTTGAACCTGCAAC
>CAYRAF010000031.1:0-13901 GCA_964422195.1 uncultured Muribaculaceae bacterium
CTATATCCTTTATCATAAGTATTTTTTTCTTTATACATTGAATATAAAATTCTTCTTTGTACGGGTTTTAAACCATCTCTAACATCTGGTATTGCACGATCTTGAATAATATATTTAGAATATGATCCAAATCTTTCTCCCATAATATCTTCTAAAGTATAATCATATATTTTTTCAATTAAGTTTTTCATACTCTCACCAACTATAATTATATCAAATAAAAAGAAGTTTTACTAACTTCTTTTACAAATATTTACATAAACTTCATTTTTTATATAATTTTAGTATTTTATATTGTTAACAAAGAAAAAATTGATAAATTCTAACTATTGAAAATATAAATTTCTAATATTTTAATATATAATTTTATCAAAAGTGCCATTTGCACATCATATTTATATTATGTTAGTCTTTGTTTTGAGCATTCATTTAGGGTGTCTACCGAATCCTTCATGGAGGAGGTGTAATTATGTTTAAGAAAGATTTATTAATCTTTGCTTTAATCTTAATTATTTTAATTCTAATCACAAGGTAGGTTCCTATCAGGGGGTTAAATTAAAAGGCACCAGTTCTTAAGAACTAGTGTCTACCAACAACGGTAGGCATTCATATAGTGAATGCTCTTTTCCTACCTATTTATATTTTAACATAATATCTTGATAGTATTCAACTATTTATTTGATATTACAATTAATATCTTTTTTAGAATAATCATTTTTAATAGCGTATGTTAAACACTTGAGTCCACCTCTACACAGACTACTATGTTCACAAGATTCACAATCCTCTGGTATAGTATTTTTCCTTAAATCCTTACATACCTCACTATTCTTATATAAATCATACATATCGTTCTTTAATAGATTACCCAATACAATAGGCATTCTCCTACATGGCACTAAATCACCATTTTCCATTACCGTAAGTAAAGTATCCCCCGCAGTACAGTGATAAGCTAAATCATTGATTTCCAAAAATTGTAGTGCCCTATTCATAGATACTCTTGTTTTACTATTTTTCTCTAATAAACGATTTCTCTCTTTTCTCATTATAGAAAAATATTTTTTAGTATCTTTAGTATTCATAATTAATTTTTTATCATTAGTCTTATCAATAGGTATATATCTATCTGACCAAACATTATTAACTCCGTGTTGCTCACCTATTTTTACAACTTTAGAAAACTCCTTATAGTTTTTATGCGTTGCCGTAAATGAAATTGATGTAAATACTCTTTCATTCACCAAAACATCTATTCCTTTTAAAATTCTATCATAAGTACCTTTTCCCCTAATAGAATCATTTATTCTTCTACCACCCTCTAAGCTAACTTGAACATAATATGGATTATAACTAGCAATTTCCTTAGCTATTTTTTCATTCAATAAAGTCCCATTAGTCAAAATAGAAAAACTATATAAATTACTATCTCTTTTAAAAATATCCAATAATTTAAAAAAGTGAGGACATAATAGTGGTTCTCCACCAGTTATATTTATATGTCCCCTCATTTTTAATTTTTTTAATAATCTTTTATATTGACCCAATATATTTAATAATTCTTCATACTTAAGCCCTATAGGAACATGATTTTCTTGATAGCAGTGTTTACATTTTAAATTACATTTTTCAGATAAGTGCCATTGTAAAACAAAAGTTTTTACCATGATCCTCCACCACCACATGATGAACATCCTCCACCACATGATGAACATCCTCCACCACATGATGAACTACTACCAGAAGAATGTGGGATATAAAAAGAATCACTTATACTGCTAAAATTATCAATTGAAGTGTAATCAAAATTACCCATATCATCACGCAAATCAATTACTCCTTCAAATTTCTTAATCCATTTTTTTGAAATATTTAATACATAAGTATATGGCAAAATATCAAAGAAATAATTTGGATTTTTTTCAACCATTGCATTTAATTGATCTTTCTCAGCTACCTCTAAAAATTTTCTAAAACCTAATACTCTAGCTTTTATTTGTTCACCATAAACTGTATTTCTACCCATGAAAATACTAAAAACAAATGAAGTTAGAATAGCAATAGCTGATATAGCATATAAAATTGAATATCTAGGGTCCAAATCCTCAATTACAGCATAATTTATTATCCATAATATAAACATAACTATACAAATACAGAAAGCTGCTATCTTATATTTAAATGATTTTGTATCAGTAACCTGTTCACTAACTTTCTTCTTAATATTTTCATATATTTCATAAAAGGCTTTATATAAAGTTTTATGTTCACTTATTTTGATAACATCATGCTTTTCAGAGAATAATTTTTCATATAATATATTTTCATTATCAGTAAGCCCAACTAAACCTTTCTTAGCATTTAATACTCTCTCGTTTTCTTTTTCATATAATTCTTGAACTTTTTTTTCTGATTTGTCAACTTCTTCTTTATTATCATAAATAATTTGTATAAAACCACCATTTACTAATTTTTCTTTAATTTTATCATAAGTTGTAAAACCGCTATCTAAAGTAGTATCTGTATAAACAGATAATTTCTCTAAGAAATTACTTTCAGACTTAGATAATGTATCATCTGCATCCTTTGTCTTTTTTAAAACAACTTTCCTAGCCAATACGTTTTCTTTAACTGCATATGGAAGTAAATTAGTAACAGTATAATCTTTATCATCTTGATCTATTCTAATATATTTTTTATTTGCAAGTGAAACAAGAAGTGATATAACAAGTTTTTTATTTAAAGATTTTTTATAAATATATCCTACTTCTGCGGCATCCAATCCATCAGGTGCATAAAATTCTAATACTCTAGGAACATTCTTATAATTCTTACCATGTTTGATAAACCAGAATATAATTAATACAGCCGCTAATATGATAAAAATTGCAATTAACATGGATATATTTGTATAGTTATAACTACCACCCACAAAATAACCTTCAGGTAGTTCTATATCTATTGTTAAAGACTTATTTATTGTTTTATTACCAGAGACAGTCAATTTATTATCATTTACATAATAAAACAAATCATTAGTAATTTCCTTTTTTCGATATTTATCTAAGAAAAAATGTACTGAATACTCATCAATGTTTTTAGGCATTTCTACATTAATAGTATAATTTTTTATAGGTGTATACCAATAATCACCAATTGTATGAAAAATAAACTCATCAAAACCATTAAATGGATCTTTACCCATATCATAAGTATATGAAATATCATATTTATGATATCCAAGATTAACATATTCATCAGCATTGCCAATTTTTATCCTTGATTTTTTATTAACTGTATCAATTTCATAATCTTCTAGTTCACTTCTTAAATTTAAAACTTTGGATTTTCTTTTTATTGTATCATTGTTTTTAGAAGTATATTTTAACCATCTAGGAATAAATTTCAATATACCATGGTGATTAGTTTCAGTCCAATTTACCAAAATAGTTTCTTTTACATCTACTTTATTATCTACAGATACTTTCATATCAATTTGATAATTTTCAATAGTAAATCCTGGATAATTAGGATTACTCTTAGGCGTTGTAGAAGATACTTTTACAGGATTTTTAGAAGCTTCAAAAGCAATTCCTACAAAACCAATTACAAAACATAAAATAAATATTGTAATATAACCATAATTGATAATTTTAACAATTTTTTTAAACCCTTCACCTAGAAATTAACCACAAAAATTATCAATAAATATAAAAAAAAAACCAATAATTTTTTTAGGCAAAAATATCATACGAAACGACTCCATATAAATCCTCCTATAAATCTATATTAATATTTTCTTTTTCTAAAGAATTAGTTTCAAACATTGCAATTTTTTTATAGCCAAAAATAAGAGCAACTATATTACTTGGAAACATTTGAACTTTATTATTATAAACTCTAACTACTGCATTATAATACTTTCTTGATTGAGCTATTTCATCTTCAATCTTAACAAGTTTCTTTGATAAATCTAAATAATTCTCATTAGCTTTTAATTCAGGATAATCCTCCGCAAGTGCAAGTAACTTAGTTAACTCCCTAGATAAATCATTATTTGTAATTACTTTACTATTAATATTCATCTCATCATAAACTTTATTTCTTAAATCAACTATTTCCTTAAAAGTCTCTTTTTCGTGTTTACTATATTCTTTAACTACTCCTACTAAACTAGGTATTAAATCCCATCTTTTCTTTAAATAAACATCAATTGTAGAAAATCCCTCCTCTACATCATTCTTTAAATGAATCAATTTATTAAAAACAATAATAACATATAGGATAATAGCTATTATTGCTCCTAATAAAACATACATCCATAATTCCATATAATCACACTCCTATTATCATATAAATAATAACATAAAACAAAAAAAAAAGATAGTATATTACTATCTTAATTTACTCTTCTAAATTTTTTATAAGTAATAACAAATACTATACTAGCAACAACAATAGTAATAATACCAACTATAACATTTATATCCATAGTGTTTGGATTTGGTTCTGATGAATCTGATAGTTTAGTAGCTAGTGTACTCGCAGTGCCTTCAAAATCAGTTAAAGTATTAATATTACTACCAATTTTTAAATATACATCTGTAACATCTCTAATATCATCATTATCACTATATATTAATACATAATAATATGTACCACTTACTATATTATCAATTGTATTTTCAAAAGTTGAAATATCAGCATTATTCTTGAAAGTCCATTTTGCTGGAGCATTTTTTGCATATGTTAATAATGATTCATAAGCATCACTACTATTCTTTGCATATTTATTAATAATAGTAGAATCATCAACAACCCCTATTTTTATATTTAAAGTTTCTTCAAGAGCAGCTTTTGTATCTTCAGATGAACTAGAACGTCTATATGGAAACTTTGGCCAGACTGAATGAAATGTTGTTGTTTTTGTTCCTATAGCAAAATTATATCCTTCACCTTTTTTAAATAAATCAGGTAAAGTGAAAGTTATTTTATCACTAAGAGTATATATATAATTTGCACTACTATCAATAGTGATTTTTAATACATAAGCTGATGTATAATCTTTATATAAATATAAATCATCGCTAACTCCTATCTCACCTGTACTTGAGGTAACTCCATGCCAACCTGCAATTTTATAATAACTTGTTGATGGTGAACCAGTAGTTGGTAATGTAGGTGCACTATCACTACTCTTACATATATATACATAATAACTTGGATATCCAGATTCATGCTTTTCAATACCATTTAAAGTTGCAGTCAAAGTACTATCAACTGCTTCACCTACACCCGTTGCTTTAATTGTAATACTATACTCCTCATCTGCAGCTTTAACTCCAAATGGTATGAATAATAATCCTATAAATAATATACTTAAATAAATAAATTTCTTTTTCATTTACTACACTCTCCTATCATGTTTTAATTATAATAGTTACCCTCCCACTGTGTCAATAATTTTACAAAAAAAAAGCTTACTTGACGTAAACTATATTTTATATTCATCTTCAAGTGAAAACTCTACATTTTCATTAATCCATTCTTTTCTAGGTTCTACTTTATCTCCCATTAACACACTAACACGTTTTTCAGCAAGTAAAGCATCTTCTATTTTAACTCTAATTAGTGTTCTAGAAACTGGGTTCATTGTTGTTTCACATAATTGATCAGCATTCATTTCACCTAAACCTTTATATCTTTGAATATCACATTTTTTGCCTTTACTTTTTTCTTGCATTTCTTCAATAGTATAAGCATACTCTATATTTTTACCACTTTGTATTTTAAATAATGGAGGAAGTGCGACATAAAGTCTTCCATCTTCAATTAATGGTCTCATATAGCGATAAAAAAATGTAAGTAATAAGCATTGAATATGTCCTCCATCTTCATCTGCATCACTCATGATAATAACTTTATTGTATTCACAGTCATTAATATCAAAGTTAGCTCCATATCCGGCTCCTATAGTATAAATCATTGTATTAATTTCTTCATTCTTAAATATATCAGCTTCTTTAGTTTTTTCTGTATTTAAAACTTTACCTCTAAGTGGAAGTATAGCTTGGTAACGTCTATCCCTACCTTGCTTAGCAGAACCACCTGCAGAATCACCCTCGACTAAGAATAATTCTTTTTTAGTTTTATCTTTACTTTGAGCAGGAGTAAGTTTTCCTGATAGTGCTCTTTCTTTAGTATTCTTGCTTTTTCCTTTACGAGCTTCTTCTCTAGCTTTTCTTGCTGCTTCTCTAGCAACTTTACTCTTTAATGATTTATCAACTATATCAGTAGCAACTTTCTTATTTTCTTCTAAAAAATATCCAAGTTTTTCAGTTACAATAGACTCAACAATGGTTCTAGCTTGAGGAGTACCTAATTTTGACTTAGTTTGCCCTTCAAATTGCAATAATGCCTCAGGTATTTTTAAAGATATTATAGCAGTTAATCCTTCTCTAACATCACTACCTTCAAAAGCTTTTTCACGGCCTTTTATATAACCATTATTTTTAGCATAATCATTAAATACACGAGTTAAAGCAGTTTTAAAACCAACTTCATGTGAACCACCATCTGGTGTTTTAACATTATTTACAAATGATACAATATTTTCTTGATATGTATCAGTATATTGCATAGATATATCTACTTCAATACCATCTTTACTATCTTTAAAAACGAGTGGTGAATGTAGAGTGTTTTTATTTTCATTTAAATATTCTACAAACGCTACTAAACCATTTTCATAATAAAATTTAGCTTTTTTATCATCTTCTTCATCTATAACTTCTATAGTTAGATTATTGATTAAAAAAGCTGATTCTTGCATTCTTTCACATATAGTTGTAAAAGAAAAGTTTATAGTAGAAAATATTTCATCATCAGGTAAAAATCTAACTGTGGTACCAGTTCTATTAGTAGTACCTACTTTCTTTAATGGAATACTAACATGTCCCCCATTCTCAAATTTAATATAGTATACTCCTTTATCTTTATGAATTGTAACTTCACACCACTTAGATAAAGCATTAACTACAGAGGCTCCTACACCGTGAAGTCCACCAGATACCTTATACCCAGAGTTTTCAAATTTACCACCCGCATGAAGGACAGAGAATATTACCTCTGGTGTTGATTTACCAGAAGCATGTTTACCAACTGGAAGTCCTCTACCATGATCTTCTATACTAATACTCTTATCCTTATGTAAAGTTATTTTTATATAATCTCCAAATCCATTAATAGCTTCATCAATAGAATTATCTACAATCTCCCATACTAAATGATGAAGGCCTCTTTTATCAGTAGAACCAATATACATACCAGGTCTTTTTCTAACTGCATCTAATCCCTCTAATATCTTTATAGAACTTTCATCATATTTTAAAGCCATGAAGTCATCTCCTATTCTACATACCTAAAATAATTTTATCATAAAATAAAGATCACTTCAAAATACTAAACATTTATTTACAATAATTTACACAGACTAATTATATTAATTCATACTTTCTAGCAATAATCCTATCATCAGAACAATATTTAATAATATACCTATTATCATCTTTGCATATAATGATTCCTATTGTTTTACTTTGATCTATCTTTTTTAGGTGTTCATCTATATAATTCATATATATCTGTAATTGTCCTATATGTTCTTTCTTTAATTCTGTAATCTTAAGTTCAACTACCACAAAACAATCAAATTCATAATTAAATAATAGTAAATCTATATAATTATATCTATTTCCTATTTTTATTTTATATTCATTATCAATGAAAGAAAAACCCTCACCTAATTCTTGTAAAAAAGATGATATATCATCTAATATTAGTTTCTGTAATGCTTTCTCCGAAAAAAAATTATAGTTTTTACTATTCCTAATTATTATAGGATTTTTAATAAAATCCACTATATTAGATTGCTTGTGTTCAATAATTTTAATTTTTGTATTTTCTGGTAGTCTTTCATATTCTCTAGATTTTATTCTTATTCTTAATTGCCTAACTGACAAACTATATTTTTCCACTAACTTAATATAATATCTTATTTTATCTAGATCATCATAAGGTAATAATTCCACATAATGACTATATGACAAAGTTGGCGACACTGTCGCCATTTTATTTATTAATTTATAAAACTTTCTCATTTTATTAAGAGATGATACATCAAACTTAGCATTCAAATCTTTCTTTAACTTAGTAGAGTACTTTTTTATTATACTTTCGCCATAGTGCTTACCTGCATCATTTAATAATTTACCAACATTATAATATGTATTTAAATCACTTTTATTTATTGAATATTGTTTAACCTTTCTATTAATCTCATTATCTATTAATTTTTCCTTTATCTTTTTATAATAATCCATAACTCCTCCTTTAATTAAAAAAACAACAAATAATTTGTTGTTTTATCTTTCATATATATTATTTCTCAATAATTTAAAAATTCTTAATATTTTATCACTATCTATATTTAGATAATAGTTTTTCTATATCCTTTATATTTAGTTTATTATTCTTATCTAACTTCTCAACATATTCAGTATTTACTATTTTCTTATCCAACATAATATCTAATGCTTTATAGCTAAAATCATCATAACTCTTAGTATCATCTTTATCATATATTTCTTTTAAATCATATATCTTTTTAATAGTACTAGTAGTATTCTTTGTTAAATGTGAAAACGCCGGAGTATTAGTTTGTACTATAGGAAGCAACTTTGATTCATTAACAACATCTATTTTTAATGCTGGTTGAGTAAGTAAAAAAGAAAAAGCAAATACTAAAATATACCCTTCAATAACTCCTAAAATAAATCCTAGTATTTTAGATGGTATAGCAAGTATTATAGTCATCTTCAATAATTTTTCTAATATATTTGTAGCCCATAAAACTATATTAAATATTATCATTAATAAACCAAATATTAAAATAAATGAAACTACTTGATAAAAAAGTATATTAAATATTGTAGATACACTTTTTATGTTTGACAAATTAAAAAATGGGAATCTAAGTGATAAAAAACTTGCTAAAGGATTTTTAAGTAAAAAAGATATTACTATTATTAACACAATTCCTACTGACATAACTAATTGTTTGAAAAATCCTCTTTTTAATCCTAAAATACCCATAGCTAAAATTATTAAAATAATTCCAATATCAATAATATTCATACTATCCCTACTTTCTATAATAATTATATATCAATATTTAAAATCCCAAAAGTATGAACTAATATATTTTTGTACATATATGTAAAACAAAAATGTATTGTCAAAAAAAACTATATTAGTTATAATTTAAATAGGTGATTATATGAATAAAGTTATTAAAGTTAGTGAAGAAACCAGAAAAAAAATGATTGAATATTATAAGGATAAAAAAAGAGATAAAGAAATTCCATATGTCGTTTTTCAAGCAGAAGATATGGATACAGTAATTACTATGTATACTTCTGGTAAAGTTATGTTTCAAGGAGTAAGTGCCGATGTTGATGCGACTATGTGGTTAGAAATGGATGGTCAATCACTAAACCAAGATAAAAAAGAAGATTTATCTAAGTATTATAACTGTAATAGTGTTGGATCAGATGAAGTTGGTACTGGAGATTATTTTGGACCAATTGTTGTAACTGCTAGTTACGTTACAAAAGAAGATATTCCATATTTAGAAAAACTTGGTATCAAAGATTCAAAAAAGATAACTGATGATAAAATATTAGAAATAGCTCCTAAAATAGCAAAAAGAATTAAATATAGAACTTTAATACTTTCAAATAAAGAATATAACGAAAGACATGATAAAGATAATAATATGAATAAGATTAAAGCTATTATGCATAATAAAGTTCTTTATCAATTAATTAATGAAGAAAAACCAAATTATGATTATATCATAGTAGATGAGTTTGCAAGAGAAAATAGATATTATGCTTATATCCCAGATTCTACCCCTATACAAAGAGGAATAACTTTTATGACTAAAGCTGAAGATAAAAATCTTGCAGTAGCTTCTTCTTCAATAATAAGTAGATACATATTCTTAAAAGAATTTGATAAAATATGTGATGAGTTGCATATACCTCTTCCTAAAGGCGCAGGTCCTAATATTGACTCCATAGGGCAAGAAGTAGTTGAAAAATATGGTAAAGATAAACTTAATGATATAGCTAAACTTAACTTTAAAAATACCGAAAGAATACTTAGAACAAGAATAGTATAAAAATAAAGAAACATCAATCGATGCTTCTTTTATTAACGTATAAAAAAGATAGATTAAGCCTTTCAACTAATATTATATTTTTCTTTAAATTTGATTGTTATTGCACTACCTTTTTTTATCTCAGTATTTGGTTTTATGCTTTGACTATCTACATATCCATTACCCTCATACTTTGCATTTAACCCTAATAATTTGATATAAATATCAACGTCTTTCTTAGACCAATTTTTCATATCTACTATTTTTATTTTATTCCCATTTGTTACTATAAACATTCTATCTTTAGAAGATACAGTGCCTTTTTTTGGATATTGATCTATAACTTTGTTTCCATCTGATATAACAACTGTAGGTATATTATTCTTTTTTAAATTATTTACTACATCATCCTTATTCATATTTATATAAGAAGTAACATCAACTGTTTTAATATCTTCTTTTGCTGTATTTGTCTTTATATCAAAGTATGTACTAATATTTCTAACAATTTCTTTTACAGCTTTTGATATTGCATATGGTTTACCATCTCCTGGTTTAGAAACTGATGCATATATTAAAACTCTAGGATTATCTTTTGGGTAAGCTCCAGCAAATGAAGCAATTACATTGTTTTCCCCTTTTAAATATCCACCATATTTAGTATCAGCTATTTGTGCAGTACCTGTTTTTCCTATTAACCGATATCCTTTTTGCTTATAATAAATACCCGTATTAGCTCGTCCATTTACAGTTTCATCCATTAAGTCCTTTAAATGATCTGTAGTAGCTTTTGAGGCTACTTGCTCAATTTCTGTTCTTTTTCCTCTATAAGTTATTTCTTTATCAGCATCTATAATTTTTTCTACTACATAAGGTTTAAGTAACATACCATCATTAGTTAAAGTTGTTAATGCTTGAATGTTTTGAATTGGTGTTGTTGTAATACCTTGACCAAAGGTAGCATTTAATATTTCTGTTTCATAAGTAAAGTTTAAGCTACCAGAAGATTCACTAGGAAGCTCAATTCCAGTTTTTGCACCAAATCCTAATTTTTTATAATAATTCTTTAAGAATGTTCCATTCATTCCACCTCTAACTAAATTCATTGCGGCTACATTAGAAGATAAGGCAAATCCTTTATCATATGTTATATATCCCCAACCCTCAGGTTTCCAGTCATTAATCTTTGTACCATCCTTTGCTTCGAATGAACCAGACTTATAAGTGTTGTTTCCTTTATAAGTACCATTCTCCATCGCAGCCATAAAACTATATATTTTCATAGTACTACCAGGCTCATAAGCAACTGATATATTAGTATCCATATAGTTTTTTAAATTTCTTTTATTAGGATCAAATGATGGGGACGTTGTTGATGCTAGTATAGATCCATTAGAAGCATCTGCGACCATTATAGTTAGCCAATCATATTTATATTTTTTTGCAGAATTTCTCACTGCTTGATCAACAATCAATTGTACTGTTTGATCAACTGTCAAATAAATATCTTGCCCATCTACTGCTTCTTTTCTTATTTCATTTGTATTAGGTATTTTATACCCACTTGCATCTTTTTGATACTCAATATAACCATCAGTACCAGATAATACATCATCATATTGTTTTTCTAAGCCTAATTCACCTATTATAGACCCCTTATTATCACTCTTAGCATACCCTAAAGTATAAGACAAAAAATCTCCATTAGGATAATATCTCTTTTGAGATTCTACAAAATCTATACCGGGAAGCTCTAATTTAGATATCTCTTCTTTGGTAAGTTCCGAAAGTCCTCTTCCAGCAGAACCAAATTCTGTTTGATATATATCCTTTTTTAATAGTTTTAATATATCTTCTTCTTTCATATCAATTATTTTAGAAAGCTCTTTAGCAGTTTTTTCTTTATCAACTACATGTAAAGGAACATCTGAATCTTTACTTCTTTTGGCATCTAAATAAGCAATTAAAGTATATGATGAAACATTTTGAGCAAGTACATTACCATTACAATCATATATTGTCCCTCTTTTAGCAGGAATTATTTCCTTATATGTAGTTCTTTTACTAGCAAATTTTTTTAGATTAATACCATCTATTTTACTAGATAATGACAAATAGCTCATTCTAGCAATTAGAATTATAAACATAATAAAAAAAAGTCCTAAAATATACCAAAAAACATTAGTATTGATTTTATTTCTAGACTTTTTGTTCATTTACTAATCACTTCCTATAGTTTTAATGTTACCACTATTATAACTTAAACCTTGACTTTTAGCAATCTCTTGTATTTTATCTAAACTAGCAAGTTCATTAATTTCCATAGTTAAACTTTCATTTTTCTTTGATTGCTTTTCTATTTTCATTTTTACATTTTCTACATCATAGTTAATTTTACTTAGAGTAGCTTGTGAAAATACAATTAAAATAGGTGTTATTGCAAATAAAGCTAATGCTAACATCATAAATGTTTTTTCTAATTTATTAGTTTTTCTTTTCTTCTTACTCATTATTATCACTCCTGTGTATTCTCTCTATTACTCTAAGCTTTGAAGACCTACTTCTATTATTTTTTTGTATTTCTTCTTTTGTTGGTAGTATAGCTTTACTATAAACCAATTTATAATCTTTTCTATATTCCAAAGGTATTTCTGGTAATCCTCTTACCATTTTATCTACCTCACTAAATTCCTTAAAAACATTTTTTACAATTCTATCTTCTAAAGAATGGAAAGTTATAACCGCTAATCTTCCATTTTCAGAAAGTAATGATAAAGCATTTTTTAATGAATCTTCTAATATTTCTAACTCATGATTTACTTCAATTCTAATAGCTTGAAATATTACCTTAGCAGGATGTTTTTTTCTTCTATATGATTCAGGTACACTGTTTTTTATTATTTCTGCAAGTTCTAAAGTTGTTTCAATTTTTTTGTTTTCCCTAGCTCTTACGATTCCTTTAGCAATACTTCTTGAATATTTATCTTCCGCATACTTATAAAAAATATTTGTAAGTTCATCTTCACTATATGAATTAACTAAATCATAAGCTGAAAAATTACTATCTAAATCCATACGCATATCTAATTTTGCATCATTATGATAACTAAATCCTCTTGATTGGTCATCAAGTTGAACTGATGAAACTCCTAAATCAAATAGAATTGCATCAACCTCATAAATTCCTCGTTTATAAAGTTCTTCTTTCATATTTTTAAAATTACTTTTAATGATCTCAAAATTATTACCTATTTTACTTAACTTTTCCTTACTATAGTTAATGGCATTAATATCTTGATCAAAGGCGAAAAGACAACCCCTTGTTATTCGCTTTAAAATTTCACTACTATGTCCAGCATATCCAAGTGTAGCATCTACTACCACACTATCCCTTTTTAAATTTAAACTATTTACCGATTCATTCAATAAAACACTTATATGCATCTTATCACCTAAATGTCTAAATCCTTATCAAATAAATTTTCAGCGATATCGGACATATTTTCTTCATTAGTTGCGTAGAATTCATTCCATTTGTCCAAAGACCATATTTCAAGTCTATCTCCTACACCAATAACTACACATTCCTTTGTTAAATCTGCATAATCTTTCAAAACAGAAGATAGATTAACACGTCCTTGTTTATCAAATGTCGCAGAAGTTGCACCAGATAAAAAGA
>CAYRAF010000032.1:0-13647 GCA_964422195.1 uncultured Muribaculaceae bacterium
AATTGATTTAAATGATAATGAAAAGGAAAGTATAAAACGTTATTCTCAAGGAGAAGCACTATTTGTATGTGGAAGTAGACGTATGAGAATTAATGTTGTTGTAACTCAATCAGAATTAGATTCATTTGGTTCTGGTGGAGGACTATAATAGAAGTGGTGATTTAATGAAAAAACAAAACGGAAAAAGAATATTGGTAAAAATTGGAAAAAGTAAGTTTTTTGCTATTTTTTCCGTTTTTGTTATATGTATATCTATTATATTAAGTAATAGTTATACATATAATAGCATTATTTCAAATAAAGTTACTTATTTTGATGAAAATGATGAAGATGATAGTGACGAAACTGAAAGCATAGATAGAGAAGATTATTTAGATAAAGTTAAAGAACTATATCAAAAATTTTTAGATAATGGCTCTAATATTGATATCAACTTATATTTAGCAACGGTTGTTATTTCAGAGTCCTATGCTGGAATAGATCATAAGGATTTATGGAAAAAAGATATACGTACAATATTTAGATGCATGAATGCTGAATATGATGCTCATACATACACTGTTAATTATGATGAAGAGGGTTTTAGAAAAAATATAAAAGAGCATTGGATTACTAAAAAATCTAAATTTAAGAAATTAACGAAGAAATATACTGATAAGGAATTAGATAAGATTGTAGATTCAATTTATGAACTAAAAGAAGTTTATGAAGATATATATGGTGAAGATGAAAATGTAACAGGATCAAATGCTACAACAGGTGGAACATGTAGTTATCAAGTATATGGAAAAGTATATTCTAATGTAAAAGTTCAATTATTAAAATGTGAAGGAAATGCTAAAGTAAATGAAGAACCATATGATTTTGAAAATGTTTATATTCCAGGAGTTGTATATTTAGAAGTTGGTGAATATACATATGAAGCTAATAAAGCTCAAGCTGTGACAGCTAGAAGCTTTGCTTTAACTAGGCCAAAAGAGATGGGTGGAGCATTTGGAGTAAAATGGGATAATAATAACATATTAAATTTAAGAAATTGTGTTATGGATCAAGCTTTTTGTAATCCAGATGTTGGTTGTTGGTCAAATTGTCCTGATGGTCCTCAAACCGGTTGGACACATAATTGTTCTAGGGAGCAAAGTAATACTTATTCTGGATATGATAGTGGTAAAGCTTGGAAAAAAAATAAACTTCCAGCAGATGATAAAGCAAGAAGAGCTGCAAAAGAAACATATGGACAAGTTGCAGTTGATTCTAAAGGTAATGTATTATATTTGAATTTTGATGATAGTGATCAAAGCTCTTGGTCAAGATTAAGTAAAGAAAAAAATTCAAAAGGACAGTATTTAGATTATTTTGAAATACTTAAAAAGCATTATCATAATAAAGGTGTAGAAATTGCAACCATAACATCAAATTGTACAGGTGGTGAGTCATCTGAGCTTGGACAAACTGCATTGAGTTGGAGACAATATGATCCACAATGGGCTAAAGTTAAATTAGGTAGTAGAACAATAAAAGAAGTTGGTTGTATGGTAACATCTACAGCAATACAAATAGCTAGGAGTGGTACTAAAATTAATAGTGAAACGTTTGATCCTGGTGTATTTGTAGATACCGTTAGAAATAATAATGGATTTACTGGTAATGATTTCAATAATGATGATTCTACATGGGCATCAATCGCTCCAAATTTTAAAGTTGGTGGAAGAATAGAATTTAGTAATAAAGATAGTATTGATACAAAAATAAAGAAAGTTACTGAACTTATAAATAATGGTTACTATCCAATAGCTAGGATTTATAAAAGAGGTACTGCACTTTTACCATCTGGACAGCACTGGGTAGCTATTACTGGTGTTAATAATAATAAAATACAAATGGCGGACCCAGGTTCAGATGCTACAGATTTTTGTGGTACATATAATTGTAATAGTTGGCATTTTACTAGGGTGTACTATTACAAAGCTAATTAAGAAGGAGATAATTATGAAAAACAAAAAGAATTTTTGGTTTGTATTATCTATAATTATTATGGCAATTATTATTATTTCAACAATAGTTGTTATTAATGTGTTATCACCAAAGCAAAAAAAACAGATTTCATACTTTGCTTTTTTTGATATAGGAGCATTTAAAAATACAAATGATAAGTGGTCAGTCATACCAATTGATGATACACAAGTTTTTTCTAATAAATTTGATGTTTTAATAGATAACGAGTATATGGGTAAATATGAATTAAGATATTTTGATAATAAATGGTATTTTTTCGATAATGATATGAATTCTGAGAGCTTTTCAGGTGATTTGTTTGCATACCATTCAAATCAAAAAGTTTCTGTTGCAAATATAGTAATAAATGAACTAGAATCTAGTGATTTGACCTATGTTAACAAAGTGTTAGAAAAAGAAGGATATTCATTATCAAGTTTAAACAATTTAACAATATCAGAAAAAATAGAGTTTGATATTGATAGTGATGGAGAAGATGAAGTTATATACTCAGTATCTGATGCAGATATTATGAGCAATCAGAAAAATGCTTTTTCTACAGTTTTCTATTTAAAAAATAATAAAGTATATACAATAAAATTAGATATATATACTAGTAATAATCAAATATATAGCTTATATAGTATTAACAATCTATTCAAAATAGGAAATAGTAATAAATATTATATGTGTATATACAAATTCTCAGAGATGAATTCAGAAAATCAAGAAATAAGTATATATAAACTAAATAAATCTAATCATTATGAATTAGCAATTTCTAGTAATGATAAAATTGATAAATCAAAAGAAAAAGGTAATAGTATAATTGCATTAGTTATTATATTACCAATTCTAATAATAGGAGCTATAGTAATAATTATTTATTATAATATAAGTAAAAATAATATTGATTAGTAAGAAGGTGATTCTTGTGCAAGATGAAAATAATAAAAAATATAAAGCAAAAGCTGCTGATGGTACTAATAAAAAAAGAACAAATGGTGTTCCAAATAATAATAATCGTTTAAAGAATAATAAAACAAAAAAAAACAAAGATAAAAACAACGCTAATAGTACTAAAACAGGAAATAATGATAATAAAGAAAAAAAACAGCAATTAAACAACGGTGATGCACAGGATAAAGCAAAGGAAAAGGCTACAAAAGCTGCACTTTCTACTGTGTTACCTCCTGGAGTATCTAATGTAGCAGCAAAGGCATTAAATAATCCTAAAGTACAAGAAAAACTTCAAAAAATGAAATTAATCCAAGAAAAACAAAGAATTAATCAAGCTCAAGAGAGATTAAATAAAATGAGAGGATTAATGGGAAAAGATAATGAAGAAACTGCTGATAGTGGGGAGGAAAATGAAGAAACAGCATCTTCACCTATTGAAACCATAAAGAATGCAAATCAAAAATTAGATAATATAACAGGAAAGATTGGATTAAAATTAACTTTTAAACAAAAAATAGCCATAGGTGGAGGTGTTTGTTTAATTGCAACTTTATTTATGGTAATCATGATGCTGTTTGTAGATAATAGTAATAAAGCAGAAGCAGCACAGATGCAAGCTGATAAAGAATACATGGATATAGCTAATATGACAGCAAATACAGTTAATAATGAAACTCAGGAAGCTGTTGTTACCTCGCTAGATAACTTTTTATTTATTGGTGATTCAAGATATGATGATGATATGGCAAATAGATTAAAAACCTTAGGTAATAATATTACAGTAGCTGCTGTATCATGTTCATCACCAAAAGAATGGCTAAATGTTGCTAAAAACGGTAGTGGTACTATTACTACGGGATGTAAAAATTCAAAAAAAATAACATTACCTAAATCTGTATCAGGAATATCGATCATGTTAGGTGTTAATAATTTATCACAAGTTGATGAAATGAAAACAGTTATTGATAATTTACACAATAGATATCCAACTGCCCCAATATTTATTAATAATGTATATCACGTTGGTAGTGGATATACAAATGCTAGCTCTATGAATCAAAGAATAAATGATTATAATAAAAAAATGAAAAAATTTGCAAATGATAGTTGGTTGTTTTATATAAAAATACATAATGGGTTGTATGATAAGAATAATTATTTAGACTCTAAATATACTACTGACAATCTTCATATGAATAATGATGGTAATGAAATATTAAAAGAAAATATAAAACAAGCAATATTAAGTGCTAAGAAAAGTAGTATTACTGGAGTATCAGATGATGATTTTATATTTTACTTTCAAAACGGTGGTCAGCCATGGAGTAATAAAGATTTTTGTGGAGAGTCAAGTATTGCCAATGCTGGTTGTGGAGGAACAACATATGCAATGTTAGTTGCTAATTTGTCTAATGAAAAAAGTTTTACACCACTAGATGCTAGTAAAGAGGGAAAAGGTTCTGGTCATTGCGGAAGTGGTGGAAGTGATAACGGATTATTTACTGAAACTTTAGTAAATAAACATGAAGGTTTTTCTGCAAAAGTTAAACCATCTGATACAAAAGAAGATGCAAAAGCTATGTTAGACGTATTAAAAAATGGTGGAATGATTGCAGCTAATGTACAAGGACCAAATTCTCCATTTACTAAAAAAGGACATTGGATAGTAATAAGAGGTATAGATCCAAATAATAGCGAAAAAGTAAAAATAGCTCAACCAAATAAAAAAAGAGAGTATCAGAATAATGAAAGTTATAGCATCTATGATTTTATTAGTAAAAGTTATTTGGTTCGTTATGGTGTTAAACATGATTGGATAGCAGTATATGGACCAAATTCTGAAGCAATAAAGAATGGGTATGCAACTAAAACAAATACTACTGGTGAAAAAGGAATAGCTACAGGATATTTAGGACATCCAGTTAAAGGTGTAACTAAATGTTATAGTAGCGATTATCCTAATTATAGTAGTGGTAGATTCCATGGAGGAGTTGATATTAATAGTGGAGAAAATAATGGTACTCCTACTACTGGCATGACAGTTGTTGCCGCAGATGGTGGTACTGTATCAATAAAAAGAGAACTAAACTATTCATATGGTAATTATGTTGAAATAGATCATGGAAATGGGTATTATACACTTTATGCTCATATGAAAGCAGGTTCAATAGTTGTTAATAAAGGGGATCCTGTTGCTAAGGGGCAAAAAATCGGTATAGTTGGGGCAACTGGTAAAGCAGAAGGACCACATTTACATTTTGAATTAAGAAAAACTTCTCATTCACAAAGTAATAATCTTAATCCATGTGAATATGTTGGTAAGAATATACCATATGCTAAAACAAACGTAACTCGTTCAGAAAAGTAAAAATAATAATAAAAAAATATTGTCTAATTATAAAAAAAATATTAAAATATATAAGACGGAGGAAATACTATGAAATTAAAATTTAGAGCGGAAGCTAAAGATTGGTTAATATTTATTATTTTTTGTATATTCTTATTATATGTAGTTGCTCTTGCTGTAATTAATTTATCATCTATGGCATCAACAGGTTACTTATATGGAATTAATCCTCTACCTGCATTTTCACCAAAATATATTACAGCTACAATAGTATTTTACTTAATAGCACTAGGTGGTTTATTTGCTAGTGTAAGTTCTTACTTTTTTGAAATAGAAGACGGAGTAGGATTTTCTAAAGAAAGAAAAGATAAAGGTTATTCTAGATGGGCAAAAGATAAGGAAATAAAGAGTGAATTAAAAGTAGTAGAAGCTGCTTCAGAAACTTCTGATGTAGCAGGTATTCCTCTTATTTGTAATGGTAAAGAATTATGGGTAGATGATGGTGAATATCATACTTTAGTAATTGGTTCTACAGGTGCTGGTAAAACACAAAGTACAATTTTACCAACTGTAAAAGTACTTGCTAAAAAGGGTGAATCAATGGTTATAACAGACCCTAAAGGTGAGATTTATGAAAAAGCAGGTAAGGAATTACAAAGTAGAGGATATAATATAATATTACTTAACTTTAGAGATCCACAAAAAGGTAATGCTTGGAATCCATTAAATTTACCATACAAATTATATAAACAAGGTAACCAAGATAAAGCTATAGAGCTTCTTGATGATTTGGCTTTAAATATTTTGTATGATGAATCAAATAAAAATGCCGATCCTTTTTGGGAAAAAACTTCAGCAGATTATTTTTCAGGACTTGCTCTTGGTATGTTTGAAGATGCTAACGAAAATCAAATAAACATAAATAGTATTAGTTTAACTACTACAGTAGGAGAAGAAAAATTTGGTGGTTCAAAATATGTAAACGAGTATTTTCAAGGAAAAGATCCTAATGGAGCTGCATATATAAATGCATCAAGTACAATTCTTTCACCAAATGAAACAAGAGGATCCATTATTTCTGTATTTAAACAAAAAATCAAATTATTCGCATCTCGTGAAAATTTATCTGAGATGTTATCATATAGTGATTTTACTTTAGAAGAAATTGGGGAAAAGAAAACTGCAGTTTTCATTATTATTCAAGATGAAAAGAAAACTCTACATCCACTTGCTACTATATTTATTAAACAGTGTTATGAAACATTAATTGATGTTGCTCAAAAACATGGTGGAAAACTTCCTGTTAGAACAAACTTCTTACTTGATGAGTTTCCTAATATGCCACCTTTGAAAGATGTCACAACAATGATTACCGCAGCGCGTTCAAGACAAATAAGATTTACAATAATAATCCAAAACTTTGCACAATTAAATCAAGTTTATGGAAAAGAAATCGCTGAAACTATCAAGGGTAACTGCGGTAATATAATTTACTTAATTTCTACCGAACTTGCTGCCTTGGAAGAAATCAGTAAACTTTGTGGTGAAGTTAAGAGTAAAAAAGATGATAAAACTGCATCTACGCCACTAGTTACAGTAAGTGATTTACAACGTATGAAACAATTTGATCAAATAGTTCTTAGATTGCGTTGTCAACCATATAAAACACACTTTACCCCAGATTTCAAAATTGATTGGGGAAAAAGTTTTGAAAAAATGGATTATCCAACAAGAGAGAAAAGATCTGTAGAAGTTTTTGATATTCGTGACTTTGTTAAAGAAAGAAAGAAACAAAAATTATTTGAAATGATGAATTCTAATGATTCAAAACCAGGTGAATTACCAGAATCTACTGGCTCATCACCATTTGATAGATCATTAGGTGAAAATCCATTTAATAGACCTGGATTACCTAATATGAATAATAATCAGACTGAGAAATCAAATTCTGATTTTGATGTAGATGCTTTAGTTAGAAAAATAGATGCTAAAATCGCAGCTCTAGAGGAAGAAGAAAAGAAAGAAAAAGCTAAAGAAACAAATAAAAAACAAGTAGAAAATAATGATAGACCAACATTATTAAATTCAACATTTAATAATGCAAAACCTAAAGAAGAAATAAAAGAAGAAGTTAAAATGGATAAAGTATCTAATGAAGTAAAAGAATCTCAACTAGAAAGGCCTACAATATTAAATTCTACGTTAAATAAATATAAGGAAAATATTAAACCTATAGAACCTAATATTAATACAGAAGAAGAAAAAGATATAGTTGTAGATCCTGTTGTCAATGATAATCAAGATAATAAAGTTACAGATATTGATGAATTGATTAGAAAAGTAGATTCAAAAATAGAAGAGGGAGAGAAAGTAGTAAAACCATCTTCTATATATGAAGGTACTTTAGATCCAACTGATATTAGAATTGACTATTCTGATGAAGAAGAACAAACTGTTAATAAAGTTGAACAACCAACAGTTGAAGAAAAAAATATTATTCCAAGTTCAACAAATAATAATAGTTTATTAGAAGAAGTTGAAAATCTATTAAATAATAGAAAACAACCAGTAAAAACTGATGATAATATTATTGAACCAAAAGTATTTGAAGCTATTGATGATGATAAGTCTAATACATATAATTTAGATAATAGTATAAAAACTGATAATATTCAATATAGGCAAGTTGATAATAAGAAACAAACAACTATAGAACCTATTATAGAAAAATCTACTCAAGAAGAAGTAGTTAATACTCCTAAAGATAATAATGTAGTTATTAATAATGATATAATTATAGAAAAGGATTCAACGGAGAATGATGATAATTTCTTTGATGATTTCTTTGATGACGATGATGATTGGAGTTAGTAGTAATGAAAGTTTTATTATATGCTGAAGGACAAAAAGTTATAGGAAAGAGTGGTCTTGGTAAAGCTATTAAGCATCAACAAAAAGCTTTAGAAGAAGTAGGTGTTGAATATACTTTAAATGAAAAAGATGATTTTGATATCCTGCATATTAACACATATTGGTTAAAATCATACTTTTTTGCAAAAAAAGCTAAAAAAAATGGTAAAACAATAATTTATCATGCACACTCTACAGAAGAAGATTTTAAAAATTCGTTTATTTTTTCTAATATGATTTCGCCATTATTTAAAAAATGGATTATTAAGTGTTATAATTTAGGTGATTATATCATCACCCCAACACCATATTCTAAGAGATTACTTGAAAGTTATGGTATTAAGAAACCTATAGAAGCTGTATCTAATGGAATAGATTTATCCTTATTTGATACAAAAAAAACTAATATCTTTAGAAAAAAATTTAATTATACTAAAGATGATAAAGTTATTTTAGGAATAGGTTTGTTTTTAGAAAGAAAAGGAATAATAGATTTTGTAGAATTATCAAAAAGAATGCCAGATTATAAATTTATTTGGTTTGGTCATTCACCACATGCTGCATCACCTAGAAAAATAAGAAAAGCTGTTAATACAAAATTACCAAATCTATTATTTGCTGGATATCAAGAATCAGAAATGGTAAAAGCCGCACTTTCAGAAGTTGATTTATATCTATTTCCTACACTAGAAGAGACCGAAGGAATTCCAATAGTAGAAGCTTGTGCTATGAAATGTAATGCTTTAATTAGAGATATAGGTGTATTTGAAGATTGGTTAATAGATGGCAAGAATGTTTATAAAGCAAAAAACTTAGATGAATTTGAAGAAAAAATAAAAAAAATTGTTAATAAAGAATTACCTTCATTAACAGAAGAAGCATATAAAGTGGCTAAAGAAAGAGATATAAAATCAATTGGTAAAAGATTAAAAGGAATATATAAAAAAGCTTTAAAAGAAAAAAAATAATTATATATTCTTTTTTTATGTATAAAAACAATAATATTTTCCAAATTAGTAATAAGGAGGAAAATATATGAAAAAAATTATTGTATTTATACTAGGAATTGTTTTATTTACAACAGGTTGCTCATTACTTATGAATACTCCTACAGATAAAGTAGAAGAATATTTAGATAAGTATAGAACTAAAAACACTGATGTTATTGATCAATTACAAAATGTTATCTATGAAATAGGAGATATGAATGATGAAAATAAAACTAGTTATAGAAAACTAATGGAAAAACAATATGAAAATCTATCCTATAAGATAAAAGATGAAACAATTGATGGAAATAATGCTACTGTAGAAGCAGAAATAGAAGTGTTTGATTATAAAACATCGTTACTTTCATCAGATGAATATCTAACTGAACATAATAAAGATTTCGCAGATGAAAATGGAAATGTTGATAACGATAAGTTCATGAAATATAAATTAGAACAGTTAGATAAAGTAACAGATAAAATAACTTATACTATTAATTTTACTTTAACAAAAGATGATAATGGTAAATGGGTATTAGATGATATAACAAATGAAGATAGATTAAAAATACATGGATTATATTCATAAAAAGAAACTGTAATAGTTTCTTTTTAATTACATATATTATAATGTAGTGATTTTGTAGTAATTTTGTAGTATTTTATTGACTGTTAGTGATTTATTTGTTACAATATAATAGAAATTGAGGTGATATTATGGCAAGTATGACTAGTGCTATTAATGTACAGGTAAATACTAAGGACAAGGAACAAGCAACACTTATTTTAAAAGATTTGGGAATAAATATGAGTACTTTTATTAATATGGCAATAAAACAAGTTATAAAAACTAATGGTGTCCCTTTTCAAATTAAAAATCCAGAACCAACACCAGAATTATTAGAAGCTCTTAGAGAAGGTGAAGATATAATAAATGGAAAAATTCAAAAGAGGGGTTATCATAATGTTAATAAAATGATAAATGATATTTTAAATGAAGATTAATATAGATAATACAATATGTGAAATAAAGACAACAACAAAATTTGATAAACAATTACGTAAAATTGCAAAGCAAAATAAAAATATAGAGGAATTGATAATAGTAATCTCTAAACTTGCAAATTTTGAAATACTAGAAGCAAAATATAGGAATCATTATCTAATCAATGATAAAACATACAAAGATTGTCTAGAATGTCATATTAACCCTGATTGGTTACTTATATATAAATATGAAAAAAATAATCTAGTATTAATTTTGTTTGCCACAGGATCTCATAGTGATTTATTTAAATAAAGGAAACTGTAATAGTTTCTTTTTTTTTTCATATATTTAATTGAAAGAAGGGATATTATGAAACAAATTATACCTTTTAATAAAGATATTTCTTTTAAAACTATGATAGGAGAAATAACAGCTATATCTTTAGAAAATACCTTAAAAATAGAAAAAGATAATAGTATAAAAGGTGATTTTATAGTAAGTGGTAGTTATAAAATGACAGAAGCATCAACTATCGCAGAAGAATTTTCATATAAAATACCAGTAGATATTTATATTGATCAAGAATATAATTTGGATAATGCTAATATCGATATAGATGATTTTAATTATAGTATTGTAAATGATGATACGCTTGATGTTAAGATTGATCTATTACTTGATAATATTAGTTTAAATGAGGCAAAAGATGAAACAGAAGTACTAGATTTAAATGAAGAAAATAAAGAAGAAGTTAATAATACTGTGATAGAAAAAATGACTAGAGAGGATAATAGCATGAATGATGATGTTAAAGAAATAGATATAGAAACATCTGATACAAAAACAGATACAAAGGTAGAATCTCTATTCAATAAATTTAGTGATGAAGAAGATAGTTATACCACATATAAAGTATACATTGTTAGGGAAAATGATAATATTGATAGTATATTAGAAAAATATAAAATTACTATAGAAGAATTAAAAGAATATAATGATATTGATGATCTAAAAATAAATGATAAATTAATAATACCGGCCACTAATGAAAAAGTTTAATAATTTAATAAACAATATATCTAAAATAACAAAAATAAATAACATATACTTTGTAAAAAGTAATAATGAAGAATATGCTATTAAAGAAAATAAGAATGCTATGATATATGATTATTTAAGTAGTAGGGGATTTTTAAACTATTTATCTCCTATTAAAAGTAATCAAGATTATATATTATTACCATATATAAATCAAATAGAAACACCTAAAGATCAAAAAGCCATGGATATTATACATCTAGTTGCTAATCTACATAAAAAAACTACTTATTATAAGGAAATTAGTTTAGATGAAATAAAAGAGATATATGAAAATAATATAAATAGAATAAATTATTTATATGAATATTATAGTAATTTACAAGAAACTCTAGAACAAGAAGAATTTTTTTCTCCAAGTACTTATTTATTATTAAGAAATATATCTCTTATTTATAATAATTTAGCATTTTCTAAAGATAAAATAGATAAATGGTATAATATGGTTAGTAATAATAGAACTATTAGAATGTCTCTAATACATAATAATTTAGATATATCCCATATATTAGAAAGTAATAATAAATATTTAATAAGCTGGTCTAAAGCTAAAAAAGATATTCCTATATATGATCTATATCATTTTTTTAATAATAATTATAATGACATTGATTTTAAAGATTATTATAAAGAATATATTAATATATATCCATTAACTAAAGATGAAAAGTATTTGTTATTTAGCATAATATCTATACCAGATAAAGTTATATTAGATAATGATGAATATGAAAACTGTTTAAGAATTAATAAGATGTATATTAAGCTTGGTAAAGCTAATCATATTATTTTAGATAATGGATCTAAAGAGCAAGAACAAAAACAACCATAACTCCAATAATAAGAGAAATGCTACTGATCTACATGGATTAATTAAACATAAAAATGATTGATACATAAGAATTATTAATAAAACTAATATAATAACTAAATTAAGAAGAGAGAATCTTCTTCTTTTTCGGCAAAATTCACAAAAACAGAAAAATCCATGATTGTTTTTCAAAAGAATCACATCCTACCTGTTATAATATATGATATAAAAACTTAAATGCTATTAATATATTTACAAAATGATAAATATTTTGTATAATACGTTTATAAATGCGTTGGATTGAGGAGTATATTATTGTTTATTTTAAGAGAGTTTGTGGTTGGTGAAAACAAATAATAATGATAATAGAAGGTAGCAATCAAGTAGAATTTTTGAGAAAGAATCATTAGAAAATTACGTCACTCACGTTAAGAGTATGAGGTTATTATTTAATAATAAACTAAGGTGGTACCACGAAAGATTCGTCCTTATGATGAATCTTTTTTTATTTTGTAGGAGGAGATTATGGATAAGTATATAAGTTTTTTTGAAGATTATATATCATCATTTGATTTATCTGATATTAATCTAAAAAGAAAATATAATCATACATATCGGGTCGTTGATTTATCAGAAAAGATTTCAAAATCTCTAAATCTATCTGATAGAGAGGTATTTTTAGCGAAGATAATTGCTTTATTTCATGATGTTGGTAGATTTAAACAATATAAAGAATTTCATAAATATAATGATATAGGTACTATGAATCATGCAGAAGCTAGTGTAAAGTGTTTAAATGAAACAGGAATAATTGATGATTTAGAAGAAAAAGATATAGTATTAAAGGCTATTTTCAATCACAATAAGTTTATGTTAGATGATAGTTTAAATAAAGAAGAATTATTATTTTGTAAAATAATAAGGGATGCTGATAAGATTGATATTTTAAAATTAGTTATTCAAGGTGAAATAAAGATGAATGACTATGAAGAAGAATATAGTGAAGAGGCAGTGAATGATTTAATAAATGGAAAATGCATTGATTTAGGTAAATATCCAAGAAAAGTAGATCAATCGCTTGTAAAAATAGGACTTGTTAATGATATTAATTTCAATTATTCAAAAGAGTATATATTGAATAATAAAATTATTGATAAACTGATAGATATTTATAAAGTAAAGAATAAAAAAGAAGAAAATAAATTAGTAGAATTAAGAATAAAAATGAAAGAAAGGTTAAGTGATAAAACATGTTAGATAAGAAATATAATCATGAAAAAGTAGAAAAAGATAAATATGAAAAATGGCTTAAAAAAGATTATTTTAAATGCGAAGAAGAATCAGATAAAAAACCATTTTGTATAGTACTTCCACCTCCAAATGTAACAGGAGTACTACATTTAGGACATGCATGGGATGTTACTTTACAAGACATAATTATTCGTTATAAAAAGATGGAAGGTTATGATGCTTTTTGGCTTCCTGGAATGGATCATGCAGCTATTGCAACTGAGGCAAAAGTTGTTAAAAGATTAAAAGATAAAGGTAT
>CAYRAF010000033.1:0-13115 GCA_964422195.1 uncultured Muribaculaceae bacterium
TCCATGGTCTTACAGATATAGAAGAAAGATATAGAAGACGTTATGTTGATTTAATTATGAATGATGATTCTAGAAAAATAGCTTTCATGAGACCAAAAATTATTCGTTGTATCCAAAATTTTATGGATAATCAAGGTTTTGTTGAGGTAGAAACTCCTATACTTACAACTTTACTTACAGGGGCATCAGCTAGACCTTTTGTGACACATCATAATACTCAAGATTTAGATATGTATTTAAGAATTGCTTTAGAACTTCCACTAAAAAGATTATTAGTTGGTGGTATGGAAGCTGTATATGAAATAGGAAGAACATTTAGAAATGAAGGAATGGATCCTAAGCATAATCCAGAGTTTACTTTGATGGAAGCTTATCTTGCTTATTCTAATTTAGAAGGAATGATGGATTTAACAGAAAATATGTTTCAAACAATTGCTAAAGATGTAATTGGTAAAATGGTATATAATTGGTGTGGAGATGAAATCAATTTAGAAGGACCATGGAAGAGAATTTCAATGGTTGATGCAATTAAAGAAGTTACAGGAATAGATTTTAAAAAGGAAATGAGTGTGGAAGAAGCTTTAAAACTTGCAGAGGAACATCATATTGAAGTAGCAGAACATGAACATACTGTTGGTCACATAATAAATTTATTTTTTGAAAAATATGTTGAAGAAACTTTAATTCAACCTACTTTCTTGTATGGGCATCCAATTGAAATATCGCCACTTACTAAGAAAAATCCAGAAGATCCAAGATTTGTAGATCGTTTTGAATTATTCATTGGTGGAAAAGAGTTTGCTAATGCTTATACAGAATTAAATGATCCTATTGATCAGTTAGATAGATTTGAAGAACAATTAAAGGAAAAAGATCTTGGTAATGATGAAGCAAATGATATTGATATGGATTTTGTAGAAGCTTTAGAATATGGTATGCCTCCAGCTGGTGGTATAGGATATGGTATTGATAGACTATGTATGTTGTTTTTAGAACAAGAATCCATAAGAGATGTATTATTATTTCCAACAATGAAACCACTAGATAAATAGACTTACGTCTATTTTTTTTGTAATTTTTATGAAAAACTTGGTAAAAAAAACAATTTGTTGTATAATTATATTGGGAGGGTTAATATGAAAAAACACAATATTTTAAAAGTGGTTCTTATTGCTATAGCTGTTGTTGCGGTATTAACTTGGATTTTTCCAACTGCGACATTTACAACAACATTAGCTGTTGGTGATAGAGCACAATTAGGGATCTTTGATATCTTTTCATATTTTGGACAAAGTTTCCAATATTTCTATCATGTATTAATCTATGCATTAATAGTTGGTGGTTTCTATGGAGTTTTATCTAAAACAGAAGGATATAGAAGATTATTAGACAAAATAGTTGATAGTTTTAAAGGAAGAGAATGGTTATTTATTTCTATAGTAACAATTTGCTTTGCATTATTAGCTGGAGGAGTAGGACTTTCGTATGTTTTAATTTTCTTATTCCCACTTATTATTGCAGTGTTGCTATTAATGGGATATGATAAACTACTTGCTGTTACTGTCACTGTTGGTTCTGTTTTAGTAGGTATGATGGGAGCTATGTATACTACTGAAGTTAATTATTATATTAATAATTACTTATCACTTGGTAAACATTCTGAAATCATTACTAAAATAGCTATTTTAGCTTTAGGTATTGCAGTTTTATTATTCAATACTTTAAGATATGCTAAAAAAATCAAAGCTAAGAAAGTAAAAGAAGCAGAAGTTGAAGAATATGTGCCAGAAAAGATAAAAACTAATGCAAAAACTTGGCCACTAGTATTAGTAGTAGATTTATTCTTGTTAGTTGCTGGTCTTGCAATGTTTAGTTGGGCAAGTATTTTTGGAGTTTCATTTTTTGATAATGTTACACAAAAAGTTATGGAATTCAAAATTGGAGGATTCCCAATTTTTGGAAAAATACTTGGTTCAGTAACATCGTTTGGTAACTGGGATATTATGACTATTGGTGGATGTTTATTAATAACTACTATTATAATTGCACTTTGTTATAAAGTTAAATTTGATGACTTTTGTTCAGCTTTTGGAAAAGGAGTTAAAAAGGCTTTATGTCCAGCATTTATTATGTACCTAATATATATGGTATTAATAATTGCTACTTATAATAGTTTCCAATTAGTAATTTATGATAAAATATTAAGTTTAACAAAAGGATTTAATGTTGCTACAACTACAGTTACAGCATTCTTGTCATCTATTTTTAACGTAGAATTATTATATTCAGTTAATAGTGTTGGACCTTATTTAGCATCAACTATTAAACCAAGCAATTTACCATTAGTTGGTATTATTTTCCAATCTATTTATGGACTTACAATGTTAGTCGCACCTACTAGTGTATTACTAATGGGAACATTGGCATATTTAGATGTACCATATGGAAAATGGTTGAAACACATTTGGAAAATAGCATTAGAATTATTAGTTATATTATGTGTTATATTTATTATAATTGCGTTAATATAATAAATAAGAAGACTTTGGTCTTCTTTTTTGTTTAAAAAATATTTTTTTGTAAATAATAAGCATAGAATAAACTGAAAGGAGAATTCTATGTTTTCTGTTTTTGACGAAGAAGTACAAAAAATACTTTTAAATTCTAAAAAGGAAATGCAAAAGTTAAAGCACCCTTATGTTGGCAGTGAACATTTAATATTATCTATACTAAAATATGATAATACTATTTCTAAGAAACTTAATAAATTGGGAGTTGATTATAATAGTTTCAAAAATAAAGTAATAGATTTAATCGGATATGGAACTGAAACAAATAATTGGTTTTTATATACTCCATTATTAAAAAGAGTTTTAGAATCTTCTATATTAGACAGTAGAGATAATAATATTAATGTTATAACGATTGATCATCTTTTTTTATCTTTATTAGAAGAGGGAGAAGGAATTGCCATTAGAATATTAATTTCTATGAATATAAATATAGATTCTTTATATAGTGATTTTTATAACAAGGTTCAAGGAAAGAAGAAAGCAAAAGATAAAAAATTAAAAATATTGGATTATGGTACAAATTTGATAGTTCAAGCTAAAAAGGGATTAATAGATCCTGTTATTGGTAGGGAAAAAGAACTTAATAGATTGATTGAAATATTAAGTAGAAGAAGAAAAAATAACCCTATACTTTTAGGAGATGCTGGTGTAGGAAAGTCAGCTTTGGTAGAAGAATTAGCTAGAAAAATATCTTTAAATGAAGTACCATTCAGTTTGCAAAATAAAAAAATAATTTCAGTTTCGATGTCATCATTAGTTTCTGGAACAAAATATAGAGGTGAATTTGAGGAAAGAGTAAACAAAATTGTTAGAGAATTAGAGCAAAATAACGATATTATAATGTTTATTGATGAAATACATACTTTAGTTGGAGCAGGGGGTGCAGAAGGAGCTATTGATGCTTCAAACATTTTAAAACCTGCTTTAGCCAGAGGAAATATACAAATAATTGGTGCAACCACAACAGAGGAGTATAAGAAATATATTGAATCTGATAGAGCTTTATCTAGGAGATTCCAAACAATAATGTTAGAAGAGCCAAGTCCAGAAAAAACTTTAGAAATTATTAAAAGTCTTTCACCAATATATACTAAATATCACCATGTAAAAATAGATGATACTCTTTTGGAATACATAGTTGATGTTACAAATAGATATATAAAAGATAGAAAACAACCAGATAAAGCTATAGATATTTTAGATGAAGTTTGTGCAAGAGTAGCGCTTAATAAAAATAATTATGAAGAAAAAGTATTAAGATTATCAAGACAAAAAAATGAAATTTTTTTGCGAAAAAAAGAATTAATAAAAGAAAATGATTTTAAAGGAGCAATATCTTTAAGACAAAACGAAAAGAGTGTAGAAACCAAACTAAACAACTTAAAATTAAAAATTAAAAATCATACTTATAACATAAGAATTACAAAGGAAGACATTGACATGGTTGTTGAAGATAAAAGCAAGGTAAAATTATTTTTAGATTGTGATAAATCAATTAAAATAAAGGAACTTAAAGGAATTTTAACAAAAGAGATTATAGGACAGGAGAATGCTATAAATAAAATAATTAAAGGTACTAAAACAATTCTATATAATTATAAAACAAGATGTAAACCACTTTCATTTTTGTTTATTGGTTCCACTGGAACAGGTAAGACATATTTAGCAAAAAAATATAGTGATTATTTTTTGGGAAAAAACAATTATATTAAGCTTGATATGAGTGAATACAAGGACGTTGCATCGATAAATAAATTAATTGGATCGCCTGCAGGATATATTGGGTATAATGATAAAAATAGTTTGTTTGAAAAAGTAAAGGATAAACCTTTTTCTGTTATTATACTCGATGAAATTGAAAAAGCTCATCCAGCGGTTTTAAATTTATTCTTACAAATATTAGATGATGGGATTATAAAAGATTCTAGTGGTAGAAATATATATTTTGATAATACTATAATAATAATGACTTCAAATGTATTATCTCATAACGAGAAAGTTGGCTTTGTTGAAAATAACGATATACTTCTAGAAAAATTAAAAAGTATCTTTCCTTTGGAGTTTTTAAATAGAATTGATAATATAATTAGATTTAATAAATTAAAAAGAGAGGATATTATAAAAATTATTAAGCTTAAAATGGATAAAATAAAAAGTGAAAGTATAAAAAAACAAATAACTTTATCTGTTGGTAGAAAAGCTATAAATAAAATAATAGAACTTTCTAATTATGAAATCTTTGGTGCTAGAAAAATTGATAAAGCGATAGAAGATATAATTGATGAACAAGTTATTGATAATTTAAGTAAAGGTAATTTAATTATTAAGATATAGTCTTTGAAAAGAATTATAACATATGATATAATTATTATACTGAAAGGAAGATTATATGGATTATTATGTATTAAGTTATTTATTGATTTTTATAAGTTTAATTATTACTTTAGGAGCACAAGCGTGGGTTAGTATTTCGATTAAGAAACATAAGAAAATTGATAATAAAAATAGATTGACTGGATTTGATATTGCAAGAAAAATATTAGACTCTAATGGGCTAAATGATGTACATATAGTAGAAGTTTCTGGAAATTTAACAGACCATTATGATCCTAGCAGAAAAGTTGTTAGGCTTTCTCATGATATATTTCATGGTCAATCAATTTCATCAACTGCGGTGGCAGCTCATGAATGTGGTCATGCAATTCAGGATAAAGAAAATTATACTTTTATGAGATTTAGGAGTTTTTTAGTACCATTTGCTAATATTTCTTCTAAATTTGGGTATATTGCTATTGTTATAGGTTTAATATTTGGAATTATTGATTTAGCTTGGATAGGTATAGCTTTTGAACTTATTATTTTGTTATTCCAATTAATAACTTTACCAGTAGAGTTTAACGCTAGTAAAAGAGCAAAATTACAAATTAAAAGATTAAATCTTGCAACAGCAGAAGAAAACAAAGGCATAAAGCGGGTATTAACTGCAGCTGCATTCACTTATGTTGCAAGTGTAGCTACCAATTTGTTACAAATATTAAGGCTTGTGATAATTATAATGGGTAGAAATAGAGATTAACAACTATGATTAGTTGTTTTTTTATGTTACACTATAGTTGGTGATATTATGGATATAAGAAGTATTAACCCATTAACTTTAGCCTATTTAGGTGATGGAGTATATGAATTATATATAAGAAAATATTTAATACATAAAAATGTTATTTATGTTAAAGATTTACAAGAGGAAGCCATTAAATATGTATCGGCAAAAGCACAAGCAGATTTTTTAAATAAATTATTGGATAATAATCTATTAACAGAAGATGAAATAAATATTATGAAAAGAGCTAGGAACTATAAAACTACTCATCATCCAAAAAATTGTGATATATTGACATATAAGCATTCAACTGCTTTTGAAGCTATAATTGGTTATTTGGAGTTAAGTAATAAACAAAATAGAATAGAAGAAATAATGAATTTTATATTGGAGGATAAGATATGTTAGTATATGGAAGAAAAGAATCTAAAGAATTTTTAGAAAAAAACAAAAAAGTTAAGAATTTATATTTACAAAAGAATTTTGATGATAAAAAGATAAATTCGCTTATAGAAAAGATTAAAATCATCCCAAAATATATGGAAAAACAACAAATGGACGATTTGGCAAGAGGAAATCATCAGGGTATAATACTAGATATAGAAGATTTTATATATTGTGATTTAGATGATATAACAAAAAATGATGATGCTTTTGTAGTTATCCTAGACCATATTGAAGACCCTCACAATTTAGGTGCTATTATTAGAACTTGTGAAGCTAGTGGTGTAGATGGAATTATACTTCCTAAAAATAGGAGTGTATCTGTAAATTCTACAGTTATGAAAACAAGTGCTGGCGCTTTGGATAATGTCAAGATTGCTAACGTATCTAATATAAATAATACAATTGATAAGCTTAAAAAAATGGGGTTTTGGATTGTAGGTACCGATATGGAAAATGCAACTGATTATCGAAAAATAGATTATAGAGGTAAAATAGCATTGGTAATTGGTAGTGAAGGGTTTGGAATGAGTAGAATAGTAAGAGAATCGTGTGATTTTATTGCTACCATTCCTATGTATGGAAAAGTTAACAGTTTAAATGCTTCAGTAGCATCAGCAATTATGATATATGAAATCATTAGATCAAGAGGAAAGTAGGGATTTTTTGGATTATAAAAAGATTAATGATAATGAGTTATTATATTTAGTTGCGGAAAACAACGATGAATATGCAAACGTTATTTATAAGAAATATAAACCGATTGTATTAGCTATAGCTAAGAAATATAGTGCTTTGATTTGTGATAGATATATGGATTATGATGATTTAGTACAATGTGGTTTTTTAGGTTTATATTATGCAATAAGATGTTTTAAAGATAAAGGATTTTTATTTTATACATATGCTTGTTTGTGCATAAGAAAAGCAATAGAAAAAGAGGTTTATAGTAAAAATAAAAAAAGAATGAAATATAATTATATTGCTTATAATGAGAATAATTATCATAAATATGATATATATCATGATAATAATTTTTTTGTTTCAATTAAAAATATTTTAAAGCCAATTGATTCGTATGTGTTTGAATTAAGAATTAATGGCTTTTCATATGAAGAAATATCTTTTCTTTTGGATCTTAATAAAAGACAAGTTGATTATTCTTTACAGAAGATTCGAAAAAAGATAAAAACATTATTACTAAATGAGTCTTTTGTGTTATAATGATAATGAGATAATATAAGGTAGCGGATTGGTGATAATATGGCTAAGTGGAAGAATAGAGAAAAACATACTAATGCAGAAATAAAAGAAAAAGAAATAAAAAAAGGTAACTATTTTTTTACTAAAACGATGAGACGTCAGTCTTTAATTATGTTTATATCAGTATTAGTTGCTTCAATCGCTTTAGGTGGAAGTGCTTATGCAGTTTTTACTTCTTTAGCTTCTTCGGATTATAATAGTATATCGATAGGATCTTTAAAGCTAACTTATACTGATGATGAGACCTCAGTAGTTGATCTAGCGAGTGTATATCCCATAACTGATGCAGAGGGAGAAACACTAGAAGGATATAAGTTTAAGATTCGAAATACCGGATCACTAGCATCTAAATATGTTGTTTATGTTGGTAGTGATGGCGCTGTTATAAGTTCTGATAATTGTAGGTCAAAATTGATAGATAGTACGGATTTAAAAATAAAAGTAAATAATAAGTCTGCTGTTACACTTAATTCTTTAGCTACAGATAAATATGATAATAATGGATATCAAATATATAAAATTGCAGAAGGAACATTGCAACCAGGGGAAACAAAAAAGTTTGATGTTAAAATGTGGATTAATATAGATGCTGATAATAGTGTTTTAGGAAAACACTTTCATGGAAAGATTTTAGTTAATGGTGAAAATTATAACACATATACGACAGATGCTCTAAAAGTTTGGTATGATGGTATAAATAATGGTAGTGAAGGAAATGATACTACTATTAATAGCTGGTATGATTTATCTGGAAATAATAATCATTCTTCAACGTTTATAGGGAATAATACTTGGAATAGTGATAGTCTTAAATTAAATGGAGTAGTTCCTTTCGTTGGTAATATAAATGAAGAATATACTATTTCCACTGTTGTTAAAGCAAATAGTATTTCTAATAATCCATATATTGTATATGGTGATAATTATCCAAGTATGTATATAAATGGAAGTTCTCTTGCTGTAGCTACTCAGGGAATAAGCCAGATAGTAGATGGTACAAATATAAACACAAGTGACACTTTTATGGTTACTATGACTTATGCAAATAATAAATTAACAATTTATTTAAATTCAAATAAAATAAAAGAATTAGATGTTGTTAATAAACCGACATCTGTTGCTACTGCTTATATAGGTGGTAATAATGGCGCAAACAATTTAGATGGTAATGTATATAATTTTATGTTATACGATAAGGCTTTAAGTGATGAAGAAGTAAAAAGTAATTATGTAATAGAAAAAGCAAGGTTTGGTATAAATTAATTAAAAGTTGGTGATAATATGAATAATGAATTTCGTTCATTAAGTGATATTGTTAAATCAAAAACTAGTAATGAAGATCTTACTAGCTTTTTCTATAAGGCCTCAAAATATATGGAATTATTACATAGTAATGGTTTGTATGTTACAGATTTTAAATTTCAACACGTTAAAGATACAGGTTCAGGAGTGGTGTTTGAGAGATGTGATGTTATAAATAATCCATTAGTTGGTAGACAAGTAGAGTCAAATATAAAAGAATTCGCAGAAATGATGGTTGGTGCTTATATAGGTTATTCCTTACCAATTCCAGCTGAAAAAATCAAAAAAGATTTTAAAGAAATTCAGTACTTGTTTCCATCTGTTGATATAGAATATTTATCAACCACTATATATGAAGAAAATGAAATATATTATCATGATTATGTGGATAGAATGAGAAACTTTTTTTCAAGTGGTAATACTACTAGTAATAGTGTTGCTTTAACAAAATCAAAGTCAACAGCAGCAGGAAGGGCTTTTAGTGAAAAAGAATCCTATAAAAGTCAGGCAGCATATGCAAATGTTTTGATAATTGCGGGTATTATATCGTTAATAACTTTAGTTGCGGTATTAACATATATAATAATGAGGTAATTATATGATGGATGATGTTATTGAGATATTAGATACATATGAATTTTTACTTGATTATTTTAATGATATAGGGGATTTGTTGGAGAGTAATAATGAATAAATATAAAAAAATTAATAGGGAAATAAAAAAGACGAGCAAAGATATTTATAGAGAAACTGTAAATCTAGCAAAAGAAGTTAATTTGCATAATTATTCTATCGCAGGAAATATAGCGTTATCTATATACACAAATATGGCATATATTAATTGTTGTATTATTAATGCTTGTGAGAGTATAGAATTATTAGATAATAGAGCTTTTGAATATATTGTTGATGATACTATTTCTGCTGAACGATTAAAAAAAAGAATTTCTAAAAACAAATATATGGCATATACTTTTGTAAGTTGTTACCTAGATTGTATTAATCAATTACATAACGATAATAAATATGATGAAATAAAAAGTTCAATAAAAAAAGCTAACTTTTTAAATAAACAATATAATGTAGAAGGGTTAACTACATTTGGTTATGAGCAAATATGTGATAGCATAGTTACTAAAGAAAATAAGAAAGATATAAAAAGGTTAGTAAGCTATTTTTATAATAACCATATTAGACTTTATGTAGATGAAGATAGTATAAGAAAAAAAGATTTATATAGAATAAGTAAAAGTTTATAAATAATTATTGACAAATTAAACGCTTTTGTGTTATTTTATAGGTGACACGGAAGTGTTTTTATTTTGATAAAAAACATATGATTAAGTTAGGTGGGTGAAGTTATGGCAACAAAAGAAAAAAAGGTAGTAAAAAACAAGAAAGATACTACTAAGAAGGAAGAATTAAAAAAAGAAAAAGTAGTTGTCGAAGAAAACAAAAAAAATAAAGAAAAAAAAGTTAGTAAAAAAGAAAAAAAGAATAAGAAGGATAAACCAAAAAAAGAAAGATTTATTAAATCAACGATCAGAGAAATGAAACAAGTTAAGTTTCCTACTAAGAAGGAAATGATAAAGCTTTCAATTGCGACAATTGTATTTGTAATATTCTTTGGAGTATTATTTTTTGGAGTAGATGCAATTATGTCTTGGTTAAAACAGGTGATGTAATATGGAAAAACAATGGTATGTAGTTAACACTTATTCTGGACACGAAGCAAATGTAAAGGAAAAGCTTGAAATGAAAGCTGAATCTATGGATATGAAAGATTATATTTGTAGAATTATTATTCCTGAAGAAACTGTTGTCGAAGAAAAAAATGGTGTAAAGAAAGAAAAAAAGAAAAAATTATTTCCTGGATATATTCTTGTTGAAATGGTTATGACTGATGAAGCTTGGTATGTAGTACGTAATACTCCAGGAGTTACTGGATTTATTGGATCAAGTGGTAAGGGAGCAAAACCAACTCCACTTCAACCATATGAAGTTGATAATGTACTTCGTAATATGGGTATGAGTAGATTAGAAATGGATAATGATCTAGAAGTTGGTGCTAAGGTAAAAATAGTAGATGGTCCATTTGCTGGTATGTTTGGTACTATAGAAACTTTAGATCAAGAAACACAAACACTAACAATAGTAATAGATTTATTTGGTCAAGAAACTTCAGTTGAAGCAGAGCTTAGTCAAATAGAAAAAGCATAAAATACTTGCAAATTGAATAAAAAGGTGTTATTATTTAATGGCTATATTTAATTATATAGATTTGGAAGTGGGAAGTATATGTGTGTTTAGCGGATCACATAGCTATTTGAACCACTAACGAAAAAACTAAAATTTTATAGGAGGTGTTTTTCGTGGCAAAGGAAGTTATAAATAAGATTAAATTACAAATTCCAGCTGGAAAAGCTACACCTGCTCCACCAGTTGGAACAGTTTTAGGACCTGCTGGTATAAATTTACAAGAGTTTTGTACTAAATATAATGATGCTACTCGTGATAAAATGGGAGATATCTTACCAGTAGAAATTTCTATTTATGATGATAGATCATTTGATTTTATAATTAAAACTCCACCTACAGCATTCCTTTTAAAGAAATATGCTAAAATTAATAAGGGATCAGCTAAAGGTGCAAATGAAACAGTTGCTACTTTAACTAAATCACAAATTAAAGAAATTGCAGAAATTAAATTACCAGATTTAAACGCATATGATATAGAGGCTGCAATGAAAGTTGTTGAAGGAACAGCTAAAAACATGGGAATCGTCGTAGAAGGCGAATAATTTAGTTATTTCATATAGTTAATCTATGTGGGAGGAATAAAATCCGCAAGTAAAACCACAAAGGAGGAAATAAAATGAAAAAGAGATCTAAGAAATATGTAGAAGCTTGTTCAAAAATCGAAAAGAATAAAGCTTATACTAAGGAAGAAGCTATTAAGTTAGTAAAAGAAACTTCTGTAAGTAAATTTGATGCTTCTGTTGAAGTTGCAATGAATTTAAACTTAGATACTAAGAAAGCAGATCAACAATTAAGAGGAGCTATGGTTCTTCCTAAAGGAACAGGTAAAACAAAAAGAGTTTTAGTTGTTGCTAGAGGAGAAAACGCTACAAAAGCAAAAGAAGCTGGAGCTGATTTTGTTGGTGACACTGATATCTTAGAAAAAATAGAAAAAGAAAATTGGTTTGAATTTGATGTAATGATTGCAACTCCAGATATGATGCCACTTTTAGGTAAATTAGGTAGAGTTCTTGGACCAAAAGGATTAATGCCAAATCCTAAAACTGGGACAGTTACAACTGATGTAGTAAAAGCTGTAAGCGATGTAAAATCTGGTCGTGTTGAATATAGAACAGATAGTTATGGTAATGTTCATGGTATTATTGGTAAAGTATCATTCAGTGAAGAAGATTTATTAGAAAACCTAAAAGCATTTGTAGCTACTATAGTTAAAGCTAAACCAACTGCTGCTAAAGGTGAATATATTAAAAACATATCAATAACTACTACAATGGGTCCTGGAATCAAAGTTGATACAAACTCATTTGACAAATAAGATAGAGTAGTTTATAATAATTGTAATTTGTTGGTGCCATAGACAGTAGGTAAAAAAGTAAATCCTACCGAGGAACTATAATTTGAAAGTTTTTAGTTTCTATGGGTTCCTATAGAAACTTTTTTATGGCAACACTTCAAAATAATTAAAGGAGGTGCAAAAATGGCAAGTGCTAAAATCTTAGAACAAAAGAAACAAGTAGTAGAAGAGATTAAATCTAAGGTTGAAGATAATGCAACTATAGTATTATTTGACTACCGTGGTTTAACTGATGAAGCTTGTAAAGCTTTAAGACGTGAACTTAAAGAAAATGGAGCTGATTATAAAGTATATAAAAATACTTTAATGGCAATTGCGTTCAAAGATTTAAATATTGATTTAGGCGATAATTTAACTGGTCCATCTGCATTAGCTTTTGGTACAGATCAAGTAATGCCTATAAAAGTATTAAGCAAATTTGCAAAAGACCACCCAGAAGTAATTTTAAAAGTTGGAGTTGTTGATAACGAAGTTGCAGATAAAGAAATGTTAAATAAATTATCATCTATTCCATCAAGAGAAGGATTACTTACTCAACTTGCTGGTGGTATGATTGGTCTTGTTAGAGATTTATCTATTTGTTTAGATTTATATGCTAACGGAAAAGAAGAAGAAAAATAATTAATAAAATATAAGGAGGAAAATAAAATGGCTAAAATTACAAAAGATGAATTCATTAGTGCTTTAAAGGAAATGAACTTATTAGAAATTAAAGAATTAGTAGATGCTATGAAGGAGGAATTTGGTGTTGATCCATCAGCTGTAGCTGTTGCTGCTGCACCTGCTGCTGGAGATGCTGCTGGAGATGCTGCACCTGCTG
>CAYRAF010000034.1:0-12687 GCA_964422195.1 uncultured Muribaculaceae bacterium
ATAGTGAAGTTCACTATCATCATCAACTATTATTAATGTTCTTTCAAATTGTCCCATAGATTTAGAATTAATTCTAAAATAACTTTGTAGTGGTCTATCTAATTTAGTATTTTTAGGAATATAGATAAAACTTCCTCCACTAAAAACAGCAGAGTTTAAAGCTGCAAATTTATTCTCATCATTAGAAACTATTTTAGAAAAGTATTTTTTTACCAATTCTGGATATTTCTTCATAGCATCTTCAATGGAAGTAAAAATAACATTCTTTTCTTCTATTTCTTTTAACATGTTATGATATATTACTTCACTTTCATATTGAACTCCTATACCATCTAAATGTTGCTCACTTTCTATTACCCCTAAACTATCTAATTCTTCCTTAATATCTTTATTAACTTCTAACCAATCTTTATGAACTTTTTTATCATTACCCTTATAGTAAATAATTTTATCAAAGTCTATTTTCGGATTAGGGCCAAAACTAGGCATAGGAATCTTCTTAAAATTATCATAACTAGATAATCTAAAGTCTCTTACCCAAGCATCTTCTTCTTTATAATCTGATATTTGCTTAATTTTATTTTTATCGATTCCTACTATTTCCATTTATATCACCATTTATTTTCTTTTTGCATATTCTTTAACTATTTTTCCTTGTTCATTTATAATTGTATTATATATATCTATATTTTGACTACTATCTAATACTCTTTGCCTCATCTCATCAGTTCTTTGATCAACAGGTATAGATTTGTATATAGCTAGTATATCCTTATAAAAAATATTTGAATTCAATATTTCATATGCGACCATTTCTTTTTTAATATTATAAAAAGGACTTGTAACAGTACAAAACACACTACCAGGAATAAACGAGCTCTGATCTATATCATATTCTTCTCCTGTAAATAGATTTATAGCTGTTTTATCCTTAACAGTAACCGCCACATTAGTAAGATATGTAAATACATATTTATTGTTTGATTGTCCATCATACATTTTTAATATTGCCGTATAAACAGGTTGCTTATTTTTCATTTTTACCTCCAATATAATTATTAATAATCTTCTTTAACCCCTCTATTGGCAGCAATGCACATTTTTTTCTATTAGCTTGTTTATATATATCATCATATACATTCAGTTCTTCTAATATATCACTATTATATTCCTTCTCATCAATCATATTCTCATAGTTTTCTATAATACTCTTTGCCTCTTCTATAGACTTTCCTATAAAAGTATTGATCATAATAGAAGTAGCTGAAGTCGATATAGCACACGCTTCTCCATCAAAATTAATATCCTTTATAACATCGTTTTCAATTAATACCTCAATATCTAAATTATCAATACATGACTCATTATTACTATTAACTTTATAATAATTGTCTTTATTGGTTAAACCTCTATTACTAGGATTTTGATAATTATCTAAAATAATCTCTCTTTTTAATTCTCTATCCATTATATCACTATCCTAAATATGTTTTCACTATTAGAAAGTACATCTAAAAGTTTATCAATTTCTTCTTTTGTATTATAAAAATATAAGCTTATTCTACAAGTATTATTTATATTTAGTTCATCTTTTAAAATCTTATCACAGTGATTACCTGCGCGTATACAAATATTATAATGATTTAAATACACTGATGTATCTTGTGGAAAAACATCTTTTAAATTAAATAATACTATACCACTATCAGCATTCTTATTATATACTTCAACATTATCAATTTTTAAAAGACCATTAATTAAATATTCCTTTAATTCTTTCTCATACTTCTCTATATTCTCTAAACCAATCTCATTTAAATAATCTATTGCTCTAGATAATCCTATAGCACCAGCAATATTTGGAGTACCAGCTTCTAATCTTTCAGGCAATTCTTTTAATTCAATATTAAACTTACTATCAAATCTAGCATTCATTCCCCCACCTAATTCCATAGGTTTTAATTTATCTAATAATTCATATTTTCCATATAGTATTCCTATTCCAGTAGGTCCTAACATTTTATGAGCTGATGCTGCTAAAAAGTCTATATTTTCTACATTTAATTTTTTATGACCAATACTTTGAGCAGCATCTACTACAAAAATAATATTATTATCTTTACATATTCTACCTATTGCATCAATATCTCTAACATCCCCTATAGCATTTGTTATATGTGCTAGAGAAATAACTTTAGTATTTTTATTTATACATTTTTTTAACTCATCAATATCTATACTATAATCTTCATTAAGTGGTATATATTTAACTTTAAACTTTTTCTCTTTTGCTAAATCAAACCATGGTAATATATTTGAAGCATGCTCACTTTTACTAATTAATACTTCATCATTTTCCTTTAAATAATCCTTCATAAATCCATAAACTATCATGTTTAAAGAATTAGTTGTTCCTTTAGTAAAAACTATTTCGCTACTTCTACTAGCCCCTATTAATTCTTTAACTTTTAATCTAGCATTATTATATTCTTTCTCTGCTTTTAAAGCTATAGCATAATCACCTCTATGAATATTAGAAGAATAATTATTATAATAATCAGCTATACTATCTACTACGCATTTAGGTTTTAAACTAGTTGCAGCATTGTCAAAATATATGATATTACTACTTAATATTTTAAAGTCATCCCTATTCAAATTATTCACCTCCTAATGTATCTATTATATTTACAAATTTCTCACTTTCTATCTGCATATTATTAAGCAAGAATGCTTTTAGCAATAACTTATAGCAATTCTTCTTATTAATACCCCTACTCATTAAATAAAACATTTCATCTTCTTTAAAAGTACCAATATATGCAGAATGATTAGCCTCTATCTCATTATTATCAATTATTAAATTAGGCTTAATATTTGCATGATTATCTTTCATAGAAATAATTTTATTATCCTGATTACATATACAATTAATACTATCTTTGTATATAATACCATTAACAATAAAGTCTAAATTATTATTATCAACATTAACACCATGATTAACAATCCTACTATTAGTATTTCTATCATTGTGATAAACATTTATTTTATATTCATTATCCTTATAATTAATTGAACTATAATTGTATGTAACACTACTATTTTCTTTTAAATTAATATCTATAGTATCAGAATTATCAATAACAAGTTTATTAACTATTAAACTTGCATTTTTACCTATATTATATATTACTTTATCTTTAGTATTTTCCTTTATTATATTAATAACTACATTACTATTATCTTTAATATTAATAACTATTTCTTTATTACTATTACTGTATTCTATATATAAATCATCATCTATATTTAATTCTTTATCTATATTCGTTATTATCTTATTCATATTATTTTTTTTCATCTATATCATTTAACCATTTATAACCATCTTTTTCTACTTTTAAGGCAAATGATAAATCTCCTGTTTTTTTAATATTTCCATTCATCATGATATGAACATAATCAGGCTTTATATATTCTAAAATCCTAGGATAATGAGTAATTATTAATATAGATGAATCTTTATTTTCTTTTTTATATTCATTAATATTTTTACAAACTTTTTTCAAACTATCGATATCAAGGCCTGAATCTAACTCATCTAAAATTATTAATTTTGGTTTTAGTATTTTCATTTGTAGTATTTCATTTTTCTTTCTTTCTCCACCTGATGCGCCTACATTAATTGATCTATGAATCATTTCTTCCTTAATATCTAAATCTTTTATATTTTTATCTATAATTTTCATAAAATCATATATTCTAACATTCTCACCAGTTTTACTTGATAAAGCAGTTTTTAAAAACTCACTATTTTTAACACCTTCAATACTAATTGGGTTTTGCATACTTAAAAAGATACCTAACCTGGCAATCTCATCTGTTTTCATAGACAAAATAGATTTATTTTCAAATAAAATATCACCAGATTTTATATTATAGTTTTTATTTCCCATAATCACTTTAGATAAAGTAGACTTACCAGTACCATTAGGTCCCATAATAGCATGTATTTCACCCTCTTTAATATCTAAATTAAAATCTTTTAATATTTCTTTATCATTAACATCTATAGATAAATTACTAATACTTAATAACATACAATCACCACAAATATAATATCATTTTTTTTAATATTTAACAAATATATAAAAGAAAAAGTTATTTAAACTCTTCCTTTCTTCTTTTCATATATTCTTTAACTGCTCCTTCAACCTTATCAGGATTAAGATTATAATATTTCATCCTAAATTCATTTCTAGAGATATCTTGATTATGATATTCCTCTAATCCTTTATTAACAAGAATCATTTGTAAATCTAATAGATCCTCTTTTGATACTTTCTTTTTTTCAACTATTTCTGCAAACTTTTTATAAATAGTATCTACTGAATAACCATACTCTTCACTAACTTCTTCAATACTTTTAGTTTTTAAACTTAATTGTATAGCCTTTCTAGGAAATGAAATACCCCTAGGTTTTTTAATAGACAACATATTATAATATCCTTCTATTGTATCCTTAACTTGTCCAAAAGTAAGATTAGGATAAAAATATAAAATTTCTAATACATTCCTTTCTAAATTTTCATATAAATAAAGGATATGTTCTTTTGATACACCATCTATTTGTTCTTTAAGATAATCATCCTTTTTCTTATCATTAAGTATTTCTGTAATTAAATCTGCAGATACTTTATGTTTTAAAACACAACAAATCTTTGAAGGCCTAGTTATTCCTTCATTATATAAACTTAATACTTGTTCTTTTTCTAAATCTGTATAAGGTTTCTTTCTATTTTCTCCCATAATATCCCCTCTAAATTGCTTGATATTATAACATATTTTTTAATTATTGTAAAGTTTTAATATTTTAGTATAATATAAATATAGGAGATGATTAAATGGATTGTTTATTTTGTAAAATTATTAATGGAGAAGTACCTTCATATACAATATATGAAGATGATATAGTTAAAGTATTTCTTGATATTAATCCAACAACTAATGGAGATGCTTTAGTTGTTCCTAAAAAACACTTTGAAAATATAAATGATATTGATGAAGATACATATCTACATATATTTAAAATCGCTAAAGATATGTATAAACTATTAACTGAAAAGCTTAATTGTGAAGGATTAACATTAGTTCAAAATAATGGTTTAGGTCAAGAAATAAAACATTATCATTTACACTTAACACCAAGATATAAAGATGATAATATAGTGCATAGTTGTAATAAAGATAACCTATTAGAAATAGAAGAAATATTTAAAAAATTAACAAAATAAAAGAAAGTATTAATTACTTTCTTTTTCATTTGCAGCATTTTCTCTAGCTTGAGCCATTAAGTTACTCATATATGTTTTATACTTCTTTTTCATTTCATTATCTTGAAACTTCATACCAGCTTCTTCTCTCATATCCATAATAGCATTGAATTGTAATACTACATCATTCTCTAGATTCTTTTCAACTATTTTTTCAACTATAGTACCTTTAAGTTCTTTTAAAGATGCTTTTTTCTTTTCCCCTGTTTTTAAAATTATATGGTATCCATATGAAGTTTCTACTGGAGTTGTTGTATATTTATTCTTTTCTAATGCAAGTGTCGCTTTAAAGAATGAATCTTCCATATCTCCATCATTAAACCATCCTAAATCAATACTTTCATCATCAGAATATTCCTTAGCTAATTTTTCAAAATCTTCACCATTTTTTAACTTAGTAATAACTTCATTAGCTTCTTTTTTAGCATCTTTCTTTAAAGATGCTTTTTCTTTATCAGTCATATCATCAGTAGAATCTACTGCGATTAAAATATGACTAGCTTTTACATCACCATAAACGTTATTTTTATAATACTTTTCTATTTCCTTATCTGTTACTTTACTTTCTAAATAATCTTTAACAGCTTTTTCTCTTCTTTTATCCATTATAAGAGATGCTTCCATATCATCAGTACTAGTATATCCATAATACATATACATTTGACCACTATTCTTTACCTCATCCTTAATTTTATTTTCTTCAGACGAAGTTAATTGATATTTATCACCAAATAACTTTTTATCAATTAAATTAACTAAAGTCTTGATATTCATGTTATCCTTTAATTCTTCATAAAGTTCATCTGCAGAAACATTTTTTTTATCAAATTTAACAACTGCTTCTTCTCCATTTTTTAACTTTGCTACTTTTCCACATCCACTAACCCCTATTATTAGTACTAAAGCAATCATTACTAACATTATCTTCTTAATACTTTTCATTTTAAACCTCCTTGTAACATTTATTATGATATCAAATTTCCACATAAAATACAATATTTTTAATAAATTTATATATTAACACTCACACTTTTTTAATATTTACCATAAAATAATGTGAATAGTAAAAAAAGGAGGAATTATTTATGAATAATTATACATCATCATACTCTATTGTATTAGTTTTATTTATATTATTAGTTATCATACTTGGAGCTTGGATTTAAATATAAGGAGGTGTAAATAGTGTCTTGTCCTAATAATAACGTATGTGAACCTTGTAATAAAAAATCTAATGGATATGTATTTATCATAGTACTATATATTTTACTTGCTATTATACTAGGTTCTTGTATTACATATTAAAAACGAATGAAGAAATATCATTCGTTTTTTTCTTTGTTTAATTTACTACTAATAAAATCCTTTTTGATACATTTTTTGCTTAACTTTTTGTTCTAATTCATACCCACTATATTTTTTTGATAATTTTGAATATAATTTATCGTATTCTTTTTGCTTGATACTACTATCATCAATACTATCTAGTAGATATAGTAATTGATTTATATATGTTTTAGTATAGCCTAAATTATTTAACTCAATAGACACTTTTTGTTTTAAATTATTTTTGCTCTTATTCTTATTAGTTTTTATAGCTTTATTAATAAGTTTTTCTATTCTAGAAAGTTCTAATTCTTCGTTAAACTTTTCTATATATTTATCAATTGTAGTTTTATCTATTTTATTTTTTAATAATTCAGTTTTTATTTTATATGGGCCATAATTTGAAAAATTAATTTTATCATTAATATAAGCTTCAGTATATATATTATCATTAATATATCCTTGTTTTTCTAATAATTTAATAACATCATTTATAATATCATCATCATAATTTTGCTTCTTTAAATATGTAAAAACTTCATATCTAGATCTTAATCTTGTTTTTAAATATTTTAGTGCTACATCATATATTAAATACTTAATATTTTCATTTTCTAATTTCATTAGTTGTTTTTCCGTTATACTTTTAGTAATTAACAAATTATGCTTTAATATTAAATCCTCATGTAACATTGTTTCTTTATTTTCTAAAATAATCTTGTATTGACCATTTTTATATTTTTTAAAAGATTTTATTTTCACATAATCACCACCATGTCTATATATATTATAACATTCATAATTATATTTCCACAAATAAAAAAGATTAAGTATTCTTAATCTTCATTACTTTTTAATATAATCTTCTTTTCCACTATTTCTTCTAATGCTCTTCCAATATTTTTACTTGATACATAATCAGCTTCATCTATTTGATAGTTATGTTCATGAAACATTTCTTTACTTCTCCTCGCAGCTATATGAACAAGTCTATATTTAGAATCTACTATATTTAATAGTTTGTCTATTGAAGGATATATCACTCTAATCACTCTCCCTATTTTAAGGATATATTGTTTTACATATTAAATCAATAGTTTTACAATAATTAGACAAATATTGACAACATTATTTTACGTCTCCAGGCTTTAGAATTTTCTTTTCAAGTAGTTTTATGCATTCTCCATCTTTCCTTAGTATTGGAGATATAGGTTCATCATTATGAATTTTATAGATTAAATCAGCAAAAATTTCCGAACAATTGCATACAGTCAACCATGGCTCATTTTTATATTCTTCTGGAATATAGGTTAAATTTGTTGTAAACACTCTAGAAAATAAACCTTGCTCATAATATTTTCTAAACTCTTCAATACCTTGTGTAAATAAAGCAAAAGTAACCATAACATATATGTTTTTAACTCCTCTTTTAATAAGCTCATCCATACACGTAAACATACTTCCACCGCTAGAAATCATATCATCTGTTATAATCGCTGTACAGCCATCTAAATTATCACTACCACAATATTCATGACCAATTATAGGATTTTTTCCACCCTCAACCACATTATAATCTCTTTGTTTAACAAAACTTCCAGCTTGCATATATACATATTCAGAATTAAGAGAATTAAGATATATATTTCTCCTATTAACTGCTCCATTATCAGGAGCTACTATAACAAATTTTTTTAATTGATCTTCGGGTGTACTTTCTATAAAAGCAGTTAAAAGATCATCTGAACTAAATAAATTAATAAACTCAGCATTTCTTAAAGCATGTTCTACTCCTTTATCATGAGCATCATCTGTAATAATATTGCTTACATGATAAAAATCATCTAGTATTCCAAGCTTCTTTCCACAAAATAAATTTTCCCTTAAATTTCTTCTATGTTGACGTCCTCCATATAAAAGAGGCATGATTGTATTTATTCTTTTTGGTTGATTATTACAAGCGCCTATTATATCTTCCATTTGAGTAAACCAATCATTTGGACTCATATGATTAGTAAATCCCCTCATTTGATATTCAATAGAATAATTACAAACATCTGTTAAAGTATAGACATCCATTCCCCTAACAGTATCATGAAGTTCAACTTTCATATGACCATCTTCAAAAAATCTTTCAATTATTGGTAATTTAAAAGTATATTCTTCTTTATTTAGATGAAACATATCAAGCAAGTGTTCATCAATTTTATCTCCTAATTCTAGTGCTGATGAAGACACTATTAAACGTAAATTAGGATCTGCTAATTTCTTTTCCATAACAAACCTCCCAAAATAAAAACTAGTACACCAAAAGTACTAGTACTAATTTGTAGTAACTATTAATACATTATTAATTTTTTTTGAACAACAATTACGCATTACTACCACCAATTTAAATATAACACTATTTATAAACTCATTCAAGATAATTAACATAATTTTACAAAAATAATACACTTAACTATAAATAGCAAAAATAGCACCTATAATAAATCCTAATATTATACAACAGATTACTACTATCATACTTTGTTGTAAAATAGTAGCATATCCTGCAGAGCTATTATTCACAGTTGAAGTACTATCCATTACATCTTTTACTATATTTTTTAAATTTTTGATATTCAAATCAACAATGCCACTATACCAAACAGAATCTTTCTCAGTTAAATATGTATTAATAATATTCATAATATTATTATTAACTTCTTTATTATTAATAAATTTATAAACAAAATCTTTTACTTCATCCATATAATATTTTATTAATACTTTAATTAATTTTTCTCTATTAACTATTTTCATTAAAAACCTAGTAGAATTTTTATTTAAATGCTCTTCATCAATAACACAACCATTATCATAAAGAGGCGCTAAAGAAACTTTATCTTTTTTATCAACAATAATACCCACATTTTCACTATTACGATCCATTTGATTTGTTATAAAATCAAATATTATCATGTTCAAATAGTCTTTTTTAAATTTAGATTTTTCCTCTTCAGTCATATCATATTCTTCAAAAACAATATTATATCCTAAATCTATAAGTGTTTTTAGTGACATTTCATCTTCAATTACATGATCTTTATCAGATTCAGGAAGAGATATTAATTCTTTAACCCAACCAGAATAATAATCATTTGTAAGTGATTTTGCATAATTCTTGTTAATAATTGCCCCAATAGTTTTATTATCTTTAATTTTATCATTAAATATATCAATACTTAATATACCAGTATTCTTTTTATTATCTTCAACTTTATATATACCAGTGACATTAACTCCTAAATATTTTCCCATCACACTTAAAGCTAAATCAACACTATCAACAAGATTACTACTATTAAGCTTTAAATATCCTTTTATACTATCATTTACGGTAACATGAACAGGTTTTGTATAATCATCATCACCTAAGTGCATTTTTTCAATCTTAACTTTTTTAGAAGAAGATACTCCCTCCTTTTGATAAGTATACATAGTATATTCAACTATATCTTCATCAACAGATTTTTTATTATCTTTAATTTCTGCTTTAGACTTTGCTTTTTCCTGTTTTAAACTCTTATTATATTTTTTTTCTAGCTTAGAAACTTCATAATTTATTTGATTCTCAATATCTTTTAGCTTTTTATCACTAGAAATAAATTTTTTCTTTAAAGCCTCTATATCTTCAATTTTTAGAAATTTGTTATTAATAACAATATTATCTATTAAAGATTTTATAGTTGTCTGTTTTAATACTTTATCCATATTACCACCTATATTTTATTAATTTTTCTATTACCTCATCTTTTGGTGTAAATATTGTATATGCTAATACTTCTTTCTGTCTTAAACTAAAGAAATACTTAAGTAAAGGTATATCTCTAACTCTAAACTTTATTCCTTTTTTCTTAAGTGATGGGCAAGTAAATAGTTTACATGCCATACATTTAATACTACATCTACCACCAACTAAATACTTACAAGTTCCTCTATCTCTACCATTACAACATCCACAAGATTTTTCAAATTTCTTATTTCTATCACCCAAACATTTATTATTTTTAAATTCACATAGATTTTTACCATAAAAATTACTATCCAAATAATCACAAACAACATCATATATATATTCATATCTTTCCTTTTTATTTTTTATATTTAATGCTTTTTCTAGATGATATAGATTTATTATTCTTTCATCTTTTTCTTTTTTAATATCAATATTTTTATTATTAATAGTTATCTTGATATTATTCTTTTTTCTACAGATAAATCTTAACTTTTTGATAGTATGTAAAAAATCTTGATATTTATCATTATCTAGTGGTAATTCAAAATTTATTGTTATAAGATTATTTTTTTTACATTTGTTTATTTCCTTATATTTCATACTACCACTATCCTTATTCTACTCTAATATAAGTATAGAATTTTATATATACTTTGTCAAATAAAAAGTAGGTATTACCTACTTATTTATCTTTTTTCATTTGAATTTTATAAACTGTTTTCATTATTCTTCTATCAGATAAAAACTTACCAAAAAATCTAGCCAGTTTAAATTTAGTTCCTGGGACAATAACCATCTTTCTTTTAAACATTTGATCAATAGCATATCTTGCAACATATTCACTTGTAAGTGGTTTAACTGCAAATTTTACACCTGCGACATTATTAAAATTAGTATCTACTGGGCCTGGACACAAGCAACTAACTTGCACATTTGATTTACTCTTTCTAAGCTCTTCATTTATAGCTTCTGATAATCTAAGTACATAAGCTTTAGTTGCATAATATGTAGCCATTAATGGACCAGGTTGAAATGCTGCGGAACTAGCAACATTTAAAATATATCCTTTGTTTCTTTGTTTCATCTCTTTAACATATAATTTGGTTAAAATATGTACAGCTTTAACATTAACATCTATCATATTAATTTCTTTAGATAACTCTGTCGTAGCAAATGCACCAAAAACTCCAAACCCAGCATTATTAATTAAAACATCTATTTCTTCACCACGTGTTGCGATAAATAATTCTTTTATTTTCTTTTCATCTGCTAAATCAATTGCAATAATCCTTACTTTAGTTGATAAAGTATCTTTTAAGTATTCAAGTTTTTCTACATTTCTAGCAACTAGTATCAAATCATAACCTAATGATGACATGTACTTTGCCATTTCATAACCTATTCCAGAAGATGCACCTGTGATTAAAGCTTTCATATTATCACCACCTATTATTATTATAGCATAATTTAAAAAAATTAAAAGACACATTACTGTGTCTTTTCTTGTTTAGCCTTAATTTCCTTTAAGTACTTACTTAAAAGCCTATATTCTTCCTTAGTAAATCCATCTATTAATATTTCATCATTAACTTTATTACTTACTTCCTTAAATTCTTCTTGTGTTTTTTCTATTACTTTTCTTCCTCGTATCGACTTAACTATTTTATATATACCAAGTCCAAGTACCCATAAAGCAAAAATAATCATTGTTGTTTCTATCAATACCATCATTTCTTCATTTTGATATATTGCTAAATCTGAGTAAACATTTATCTTCTTATTTATAACTACTTGTCCAAGTAGAAATAATAAATATACTATTAGCATATATACACCAATATTAACATTACGTACACTTATAAGCATTTTTTTAGAAAATAAAGAAACTAAGAATATTCCTGTTGCTACTAAAACCATAATAACATAAGTAGCTAAATTAGGAAAATACACTGTTATAAATATTCTATTAATTAAATAATCTAAAAAACTTATAAATGAAGATGCATAATTAATAATTAAACACATTAATATAATGAAATATACTATTCTTATTACTCTTTGTTCCTTTTTATTTATTCTTCTAGAAAACATTAAATAAAGTGCTAGTAAAAAGAATATCAATAATAATAATAAATTTATAATATCCGCAGAAACTAATGTTGTTAGTTTTGCAAATACTCTGGCTAGTGTTAATCTCTTCATCTAACCACACCCCTTAATAATTATTTGTACTTTCAAGTTCAA
>CAYRAF010000035.1:0-12495 GCA_964422195.1 uncultured Muribaculaceae bacterium
CTCCAAATATTTGCATAAACATAGATGCAGTTTTAAATGGATTAAATATAAATAAAATACCACATGCTAGTGTTAATACTGAAAATATTAATGTTATCTTCCAATTACTATTTCCTTCATCTTTTAATAATAAAGTATATTGAGCTTTTATAATACTATTTATAACCATCCATATACCTAAAACAATAGGAAGTATAGATGCAAATATTTTAGTATTAATAATTAAAAGTGCTCCTACAATAACACATATTATTCCATAAATAATATCCATACTCATAGTACGTCCTTCTTTTAAATCATTAGCATAATTTAAAAATCCAAAGATACCCACTATCATTATACCAACACCTAATACTATAGATATCATTGTTAATATTTCTTCTGGCTTAGCAATTAAAAGTACTCCTATAATCATTAAAAATAATGAAGTAATAATAGTATTTCTAATCATTTGATTAAACTTTCTTTTTATATATTTCATAACATCTACCTCTCTTACTATAATTAAAACACATATTTATTTATTTGTAAATTTAGTTTTTCTTTTTTTGACATTTTTTACAGTAATATGTACCTCTACCACCAATAAACTCTTTTATTAAAGTATTATTACATATAGGACAAACTTTTTGACCATGAACTGAAAGTTCATTTTGAAAAAGTCCATGGACTCCTTCTGATGAGGTAAAACTCTTTATAGTAGTACCTCCTTTTTTCTCTGCGGCATCTAATATTTCTTTAGTGTATTTTACAATATTAGTACAATCTTTTATCGATAATCTTTTTGCTTCTAAATAAGGATTTAATTTACTCCTAAATAAGATTTCATCAGCATATATATTACCTATACCCGCAATTATACTTTGATCAAGTAAAACGCTTTTAATTGGTTTATTTATTTTTTTATAAGCTTCTTTTAAATAAGATTCTGTTAAATCTTTATCATAATAATCATAACCTAGTTTATTTAAAGGTGCAATATCATACAATTTAAGTTTATCAACTAATTGTATTTTACCAAACTTACGAACATCATGATATCTCATTTCACTATTATCATCAAATCTAAAAATTACATGCTCATGCTTATTAATTTCATCACCCTTTTTTCGAAAAAAGAATTTACCTTCCATCCTTAAGTGAATGAGTAAAGCATATGAAGTTAAAAAGATAACAATAAATTTTCCTCTTGTTGTAATCTTTTCTACTTTCTGATTCTTTATTTTTTTCTTAAACTCTTTTATTTCCCCAACAATAATATTATCCCACAAAACATCTACGCTTTTAATTCTTTTACCTACAATAATTTTATCTAAAGTTTTAGCTACCGTCATTACTTCTGGTTTTTCTGGCATTATCTCACCTACTTTGCTTCATACCAATTTTCACCTATTTCTATATCTACTTTTAAAGGAACAGATAATTTATATGTGTTTTGCATAGTATCTCTAACAATACTTTTGACTTCTTCTAATTCATCTTTTTTTACATTAAATATTAATTCATCGTGTACTTGTAATAACATTTTGCTTTTTAATTTTCTTTTTTCTAGTTCTTGATAAATTTCTATCATGGCTTTTTTAAGTATATCTGCGGCACTTCCTTGAACAGGTGTATTAAGTGCCATTCTTTCTCCCATACTTCTTACCATATAATTACTTGATTTTAATTCTTCAATATTTCTTTTTCGATTCATTATAGTCTTTACATAACCCAACTCTTTAGCATCTTTCTTTAATTTTTCCATATAATCTTTAATTCCAGGATATGTTTTTAAATAATTATCTATAAAGTTTTGAGCAGTTTTAAAATCAATATGTAAATCTTCTGATAAACCGAAACTACTGATACCATATAATATACCAAAATTAACAGCCTTAGCAGTTCTTCTCATATTCTTATCAACATTCTCTTCACTAACGCCAAATATGTCTGAAGCTGTTTTAGTATGAATATCTTTATCCAAGACAAACGCTTCTTTTAAATTATCTGCATTAGATAAATGTGCAAACATACGAAGCTCTATTTGTGAATAATCACTTGAAAGTAATAAGCTATTATCATCTGGTACAAATGCTTTTCTAATTAATTTTCCTAATTCTTCACGAATAGGAATATTTTGTAAATTAGGAGATTCAGATGATAATCTTCCTGTACGTGTTAAAGTTTGATTAAAAATAGTATGAATTCTTCCATCTTCTATCTCACTAATTAATCCTACAACATAATTAGCTTTTAATTTTGATAAGGTACGATATTCTAATATTTTTTCTACAATAGGATGTTCATTTTTTACTTTGTCTAATATCTCTTTATTAGTTAAATAATTTTGTTCTTCTTTTTTTCTTTTAGGATATCTAATTCCTAGTTTTTCAAAAAGAATTGGTCCTAATTGCTTAGGAGACATAATATTAAATTCTATACCTGCATCTTCATAAATACCTTCTTCTAATGATTTCATTTTATTGTCTATTTCTATACCCATCTGTTCTAAATACTTTTGGTCAACTTTTATTCCTTCTTTTTCCATTTTATATAAAACATCTATCAAAGGCATTTCTATCTCATTAAACAAATAATTACAATCTTCAGTATCTATCTCAAGAAGTAATTTACTCTTAGTATCAAATACTATTTTAGCTTTTTTACTTGCTTCTTTAGATATAATATCTATATCAGGCTTTTTTAAAGTAATCTTACTTCCATAGATACTATCATATTTATATAAATTAATACCCATACTTTTAGCAAACATAGCTATATCTGGAGATGAATCATAATTCAAAAGATATGCTGCTACCATCGTATCAAAATCTAAATTTTTAATATTAATATCATATTTATTAAATACATATAAAAGTTTTTTCTTATCATATGTAGATTTTTTGATATCCGTATTAAAAAAGTCTTTATTATTAAGTAATATATCAAAAGGAATATAATAATTAACATCTTCATTATAGATACTAACACCCAGAGGTTCTGCCTTATGATAATTATATCCAAGTACTTCTAAATAAATAGCATATTCTTTATCAAGTTTTATACTATCAAGATTATTTATAATTACTAATTCTTTTTCTACCTTTTCTTCAGTCGAAGCTCCTTCTTTAATATTAACTTTATTCATATCAATTTTTTTTAAAATGGAATGAAACTCTAATTCTTCAAGTAATTCTATATACTTATCATAATCATATCCTGTATATTCTAGTTTTTCTAAATCAGTATCTATAGGAACATCTCTATATATAGTAGCAAGATCTAAGCTCATATAACAATTATCTTTATCGTTTTCTAATTTTTCTTTAGTTTTTCCTTTAATCTCATCTATATGAGCATACAGATTATCTATAGTATTATATTTTTCAAGTAAACTAATAGCAGTTTTTTCACCTATCCCTTTAACGCCAGGAATATTATCAGATGAATCTCCCATTAAAGCCTTTAAATCAATCATATGAATAGGTTCTACCTTATATTTTTCCATAAAACTTTCTTTATTCATATGTTCATAATCATTACTTTTTAAAACTCTAACATCAACATCATCTGATATTAATTGTAATAAATCTTTATCACTAGAAATAATTGTACCTATAAAATTAGGATCTAAATCAACTTCTTTTGCAAAAGTACCTATTATATCATCTGCTTCATAATTATCTATTTCAAAATACTTTATACCCATAGCATTAATTAATTCTTTAGCAACAGGAAACTGTAATTTTAATTCCTCTGGCATTGCTTTACGTCCTGCTTTATAAGAATCATACTTATCATGCCTAAAAGTTTTTCCTTTATCTAAAGCAACCATAATATGCGTAGGCTTCTCATCATTAATAATCTTATTCAACATATTAATAAGTCCATATAAAGCATTTGTTGGAAATCCTTTAGAATTTTTCATTATGACACCACTATAACTAGTCGCATAAAAACTTCTAAATAAAATATTATTACCATCTATTAGAATTACTTTTTTCATGATTATCACCAACTTAATTATATCAAAAAAAACAGCTTAACAAAAGTCTTTTTATCAAAACATTTGTTTGACAAAATTATAAATGTAATTTACAATATATATAAGGAGATGATGATATGGAAAAACTAACTAGAAGTCAAGAAAGAATATTAGATGGTATTAAAAGATCTTTAGCAGAAAAAGGTTATCCACCTACTGTTAGAGAAATAGGTAAAAAAGTTGGATTATCTTCACCAGCTACTATTCAATTTCATATCAATAAACTAGCAGAGAAAGGTTATATTAAAAAATCAGATAAAGCTAATAGAACAATTGAATTATTAGTACCAAATGAATATGATGAAAATGAAAAAGTAGTATCAGTACCACTACTTGGAAAAGTAACCGCAGGAAATCCTATAGAAGCTATTGAAATGCCAGATGAATTTTTTGATCTACCTACTAACTTAATTCCTAAAGGTAAAGATATATTCACTTTAAAAGTACAAGGTGAAAGTATGATAAATAAAGGAATATTTGATAATGATATAGTTATCTTAGAAAGAGTAAAATCTGCGAATAACGGGGATATAGTTGTAGCTATGACTGATGAAAATGAAGTCACCTTAAAAACTTTTTATAAAGAAAAAGATCATATCAGACTACAACCCGAAAATGATACTATGTCACCTATCATACTAAATAATTGCACAATACTTGGTAAAGCAATTGGTTTATATAGAAACTTTTAAAAACATGTTCAAATGAACATGTTTTTTTTAATTCCTTAAATATTCGATATTTTCACTATAATAATTATTCCAATTAGGATTCCAATGTTCTGTAACATAACTACTTGTATTATCTATCTTTATGTTTTCTAAATACCAACATAACCTAAATACATCTTCTCCTACATATGAAACACTATTTGGTATTACAATTTCATCTTTTAAGGCACATTGATAGAATGCACTATTTTCAATAGTAGTAAGAGTATCTGGTAATATAATACCCTCTAATCTCCCACATCTATTAAAGGCATATTGACCGATACTTACTAATCCAGTAGGTAAATTTAAACTTTTTATTTTACTACAATTTGAAAATGCATATTGTCCAATAGTTCTTAATCCTGAGCCAAAAACTACATTTTCTATAGAACTATCATAAAAAGCATAATTACCAATAGTTTTTACATTATCACCAATCACAACGGTAGTTGCACTTAAGTCAGATAAAGCATAATCTCCAATTTTAGTTATTTCACCGTCAATAGTAATTTTTTTAAGTCCTCTTTGCCTAAATAACGGACGGTCAGAATAAGTATAATCATTAATTTCCCCATTACCAATAAGCGTAAGCTCTTCCATTATTCCTATATCAAAAACAGTATTTAAAGCATAGTTATTACCACCAAGCATTGCATTTAAATCATATGTACCAGAAAGAGTAACTTTTTTTAAATCAGAACATCCACTAAAAGCACCATCTTCAATTGTTTCTACACTTGTTGGTATATAGATTTCGCTAATTCCACTACATCCACTAAACGCCATTCCACCAATAGATACTACATTACCAGGTATATTTATTGATTCTATATACTTACAATTAACAAATGAATACCTTTTAATATTAGTAATACTATCTGGAATAGTCAAGTCTGTTAATAGTTGATCTTGTATATATAACTTATGCCCATAATAAACAGGATTACTAGAAATGTTGACAAAAGAAATATTACACCAATCTTCTAAATCACCTAAATAATATATTCCTTCTAAAGCTTCACATTTTTCAAATGCATCTGATTCAATTGAAACAATAGAATCAGATAAAGTCACCTTTTTCAAACTACTACAGTTCATAAATGTTCCATACCTTATCTTAGTAAGATCACTACCAATAGATACTTCTTCAATACTACTACAGTTGTGAAACGCCTTATCCCCAACGTATGAAAGTGAATTAGGTAAAACTATATTTTTTAGACTGCTGCAGTCTTCAAATGCCCAATCACCAATATAATTAAGATTTTCTCCTAGTATAATAGTTTCCATATTTGAACAAGAGGAAAATACTCTATCACCAATTTTAGTAACATCATCACTTAATATAACCTTTTTAACAGTATCAGCATTACTATACCATGGATAATTGTAATATAGCCCATCTAATTTTCCATTACCAATAAGTTCAATTTCTTCTAAACTACAATTATCAAAAGCATTTTTACAGTTATCAAAATTAATAGACGCACTAAGTGTAATATTTTTTAATGATGAACAATTTTCAAATGCCCAATTACCTAATTCAGTAGTAGTTACAGGTAAATCAATCTCTGTAATACTTGAGCATCCACTAAAAGTAGAATCACCAACACGTACTAATGATTTTGGAATATTAATATTAGATAAATTAGTGCAATGATTAAATGTAGCATTCAACTCAGTTATAGAATCAGATAAATGTATACTTTCTAAATTTGTACACCAACTAAATGCAGAATATCCCAATGAATTTACTGTTGATGGTAATGAAATATTTTCTAAACTTTGACAATAATAAAAAGCCCCATTTCCAACAGTTTTTAAATATTTAGGTATTACCACATTATTTAATGATGTACATCTTTCAAATGCATATTCTCTTATATCTAAAATACTATCAGGAATACTAACATTTTTTAAATTTATACAATTAGAAAATACATAGTCTGATAGAGTATTTAAAGAACTAGAGATATTTATATTATCTAAATTTACACAATTTTTAAAGGCAGAATTACCAACATTAGTAACTGTATTAGGCATAAGTGCAGCATTTAAAGACCCACAATTTTCAAATGCTGATACTCCGATGTTTTTTAACCCTGCTGGGAAATTGATACTAGCTAAATTAGAACAATCATAAAATGCCCTATCATCGATACTAATTACTGTACTAGGTATATTTACACTTGTTATATTAGTATTACTTGTATATAAACCTTCAGGAATATTTAGTATTCCTTCTTCCAAAGTTATTGATTTTGGAATATAAGTATTTCTAGCATATCCTTTATTACGTGTATCTTCAAAAGCACTTAAAAATTTATTACATAAACTATTATCTATACAGACATTATCATCAATATTATAAATACTTTTATTGATTAGATAATCTCTTAGACTATTTCTATCAGTTATAGACTCAGTATCAGTATATCCCATTTCCTTTAATGCTTTGATATATGCTACTAAATCTACTACATCATCAATAGTGCTGCCAAATTTTTCTATTCTTTGTAATTCGATATTCATTCTTTCATTATATTCATTTAAAAAATTAGAATCATTATTTAATCCTTTTTTATTAATATAATTAATTAAATCATCCATATTATTTACATTTTCATAAACATCATGATATCCCATATCATCAAGTATTTTTGTCATAATAGCTGTATGTAGATCATCAGTAAAATCAGGAGATAAATCATTAGTTCTATAATCATATCCTGTAAAATCTAACACATCATTATAATTAGATATAACCTCATCACTATCAAAAGCCTTTAAATAGTCTATTACGTTTGCTCTAATTCGACCATTACCTTTTATTACTACATCATTATTATCATCATAATATGCATATACAGTTCTATCACTTTTTTCTGAAACATCTACTTTTCTTACATCTACTTTTTGATATTGACTTCCTTTTAGTGTTACTTTTGCAAAAAAATTCTTTCCTTCTACTTCTTCTTGAGTTGCACTTTCATCTATCCATAGATATAATTTATAATGATTTGATGTTTTTGAATCTATTGATATTCTTTCCTCTACAATATTTAAATTATTAGTAGTATTTTCTAGTGTTAATGGAGATGTTGTTACAACCTTGGTTCTTCCATTTCCTTCTTCTCTAATTAAATAATATTTTACTTTGTTTAATGGTATAGTAGTATTTTCATCTATTTTTATATATAAATCATATATGGCAGATATTGTTCCATCATTTACTACATCAAATTGATATGGTGTTGTTTTCATTCCCTTTTTATCTGTCATTGGTGCAGCATTACTCATTGTTATTTCATCTATCTCATTATCTATTCTAAGATCTAATCTTCCTGCCTCTATTGTTGTTGCATTTTGTCCTCTTGTTGTCCTTTTATATACTGCATACGAAATAGATAGGACTAATGCTATTCCTATTACTATTCCAATTATTTTAGCTATTTTGTTATATCTTACATTATCCATACATATTCTCCTATCATAAGTTTATCATTTTACTTATTTTTGGTCAATAATTTAACAAATTTATTTGCGTTATTATAAATAATTTATTATCATATTACTAGGTGAAATCAGATGAGCTTAGAAAAATGTGAAATATGTCCAATAAAATGTAAAAAGAATAGATATAAAGAATTAGGATATTGTAAAACTAATGATAAAATTAAAATAGCTAAAGCATATAAACATTTGTGGGAAGAGCCAATATTAACTGGAAAAAATGGTAGTGGTACAGTATTCTTTTCTGGATGTAACTTAAATTGCGTATATTGCCAGAATTATGAATTATCTAAAAATGCTAAAGGTATTGAAATAACTATTGATGAACTTAAGAATGTATTTTTAAAACTACAAAAAGAAAAAGCTACTAATATAAATTTAGTAACCCCTACTCACTTTAGTTTACAAATAAAAGAAGCTATTATAAAAGCAAAAGATAAAGGACTAAATATTCCTATTGTTTATAATACCAGTGGTTATGATAATGCACATACTTTAAAAGAATTAGAAGGACTTATTGATATATATCTAACAGATATGAAATATTATGATGACAAATATGCAATTAAATATTCTAAAGCTCCTAATTATTTTAATATATGTAAAAAAGCAATAAGTGAAATGTATAAGCAAGTAGGAAAGCCAATATATAAAAACAATGTATTAATAAAAGGTATAATTGTTAGACATCTAATATTACCTGGATTAGTAGAAGATTCTAAAAAAATACTTAAATATTTATATGATACTTACAAAGATAATATAATTATAAGCATCATGAATCAATATACTCCCCTAGATAATGTTAAAGAAATAAAAGAATTAAATAGAAAGATAACTAAAAAAGAATATGATGAAGTAATTAATTATGCTCTAGATATTGGGATAACTAATGCTTATATTCAAGAAGATGATACTCAAAGTGAAAGTTTTATACCTAACTTCGATTTAAAAGAGATAAGGGATTATTTAAATAAATAAGCAAGTTCTAATTATAGAACTTGCATTCTTTTGTCTCAAACTTATATTTTTTACCTTTATATATAAAACTAATTTTATAAGCATATAAACACATTTCTTTATTATTATCTTTTATACCATACTTTTTATCACCAACTATTGGACAATTAATATCTTTCAGTTGTACTCTTATTTGATTTTTCTTTCCTGTATTTAGTTTTAATCCAAGTAAAGTAGTACTTTTCTTTTTATTTATCACTTCATAATAAGTAGATGCATATTCACCATCGCTAGATGAATATACATAATGATTATTATCTTCTTTTAAGTAAGATATTAAAATACCAACATCATCTTTAGGACTATTATGCACTAAAGCAAAGTAAAATCTATCTACTTTATCATTCCAATATTTTTGTAAATATTCTTTTACTTCTTTATTTTTAGCAAACAATACAAGACCTGATGTATCTTTATCTAATCTATGTACTATAAATATTTTATTATTTTTATTCTTTCTTTTAACATAATTACTAACTAAACTATATAGATTTACATGACCTTTATTATCACTAATAGTAAGTAAATTACTAGGTTTATCTACTACTACAAAGTCATTATCTTCATAAACTATATCAATATTATTATCATACTTAATATAATTTAATCTAACTGACACATTATCATTTGGAAATACTATATAATCATGTTTAGTCATTATTTTATTGTTTACAAGTACTTGTCCATTACTTAAATAAGTTTTTATATTATTCTTAGATTTATTTTCAATTTTTTCAAAAAGAAAAGAAAGAAGTTCACTCTTTTCTTCTACTTTATAAACAGTCTCATTCTTATTATTCATTATTTTCTCCCAAAATTTCTTTAAATTTATTTAAAATATCATAAATATTAGTACAACTCATAAAACAGTATACAGCATTATTATAATTTAATAGTTTATCTACTGTATCAACACTTATTTTTTCGGCATTATCAACCATTTCTATTAAAGTATCAGAAGTAACACCAGGATAATCATTTGGGTTTTCTCTATCACAATGAATATCCATAATATATGCTTTATCAGCTTTTTTCAAGGCATCAGCAAAATCATCCATTAAATCTTTAGTTCTTGAATATGTATTAGGAAGAAAGATAGCAATTACTTTTTTGTCTGGATATTTTTGACGAGCAGAATCTATAGTAACTGCAATTTCTGTTGGATGATGAGCATAATCATCTATAGTTACTCTATCACCAAAAGTATCTACTTTAAATCTTCTTTTTGCTCCTTCAAAAGTTTTTAAGTATTTAGAAATATCTTCAACGCTTAAATTATAACTTCTTAGTATAGCAATAGAACCTAAAGCATTAAGTATCATATGATTGCCATATAGAGGAAGATCAAAATGAGAATATAATTCTTTATTTATATAAACATCAAAACTACTTCCTTCACTAGTTAACTCTACATTTTTAGCAACTATATCATTATTATCATTAAATCCATAATAAATAGTTTCAATACCTTCTTTAATACTTAATTTACGTATGTTTTCATCATCACCACACATAACAAGTAATCTTGTTGTTTTATTAACAAATGTATTAAATGTATTTATAAGATCTTCTATATCTTTATATATTTCTGTATGATCAAGTTCTATATTAGTAAGTAGTGTATTAGTTGGGTAATATGATAGGAAGTGTCTATTAAACTCATCTGATTCTACTATAAATAATTTATTGTCTTTTGATGCATAACCTTGACCATCACCTACAAAATAGTTACATCCAATTGTATTTTTAAGTACATGACTAATTAATAATGATGTAGTTGTTTTTCCATGAGTACCACAAACACTAGTAGTTTCAAATTCTTTAGTTAAATTACCCATCACTTCATGATAACTTTGAACTGTAAGTCCCTCTTCTTTTACTTTAATCATTTCAGGATGATCTTTTGAAAAAGCTACAGAATAAGTTACAATAGTATCTTTATCAATTTCATGATTTTGATCATAATAAATCTTAATACCACGTTTATCTAATCCTTCTTGGGTAAACTTGTAATCTTTAACATCATCATATCCAGATACTTCATTTCCTAAATCATAAAGTATCTGTGCAAGTGTTGCCATACCACTACCTTTTATACCAATACAAAAATATTTCATATAAAAACCTTCTTTCTATTTTATTATAGCAAATTATATGTTTAATGACAAAAAAAGATAAAGCTTTTTTACTTTATCTATCTAAATAAATCACTATGACTACCTGTTGCGATAAGCAATAATACCAATCTTTCATCCTGATATTGATAAATCAACAACCAATCAGGTGAAATATGGCATTCCCTACAATCTTTATAATATTTATCATTTATTAACAAATGATCTTTATATTTAGTAGGAAGTTTTTCTTTCTTACTTAAGATATCAATAACATTAAATAATTCATCTAAATCTTTATTTTGGCGCTTAATTTTCTTATATTGCCTTTTGAATTTAGTTGAAAAAATCACTTCATATTTCTCAATAGTTGCAAGTTTACTCATCTAACGCCTTCTTTAACTCATCAATATTCTTATAACTTTTATATTTTTCAGGGTGTTTTTCAATGTCTCTTGCCTCTTTTAATGCTCTTTTTAATTCTCTACTAGGTTTGTTGTTCTCCATTGTTATTTCAAAAGGAACAGCTTGTGTTCTAACACTTTGTGTTAAAAACATATTTAAAGCAACGCTAGTATTTAATCCTAAACTTTTAAATAATTCATCGGCTTGTTTTTTTAAATTCCTATCTACTCTAAAACTCATATTAACGGTATTACTAGCCATATTATCATCTCCTATATAAACATATTAACATTTTGTATATACTATGTCAATACATTTTATATACAGTGTTTGTTTTAATATACAAAAAAAAGATACTATTTCATAGCATCTTTTCTTGAGAAGTTTAGTTTTCCTTTTTTATCAAGTCCAATGTATTTTACTAAGATTTCATCTCCTACTGAAACTACATCACTAACTTTATTAACTCTTTCTTTAGCAAGTTTAGAAATATGTACTAATCCTTCACATCCAGGCCATAATTGAACAAAGCATCCAAAATCTTCTATTTTAATAACTTTAGCAGAATATGTTTTTCCTTCTTCTACTTCCCTAGTTATATCTTTAATCATTTCAGCTGTTTTATCGATTACTTCTTTATCGGTATGATAAATAATTACTCTACCATCATCTTCTAAATCAACTTTAACTGCATTTTGATCAT
>CAYRAF010000036.1:0-11004 GCA_964422195.1 uncultured Muribaculaceae bacterium
CTTCTTCTGCGAATATACATCCTGGTGATTTTTCAGATAAATCTACATAACTATGTATTCCAGCATTACTTAATTCTTTATTCATGTCATTAGCTTTATCTATTATACTATCATCTTTTCCAATTGGAATAATTACAACTTGACGAGGTGCGATTCTTGGAGGTAGAACTAATCCATAATCATCAGCATGTACCATAATTATTGCTGCGATTGCTCTTGTTGTTTTTCCCCAAGTAGTATAATATGCATAATCTTCTTTATTATCTTTATTAGTAAATTTAACATCATAAGCTTTAGAAAACTTTTGTCCAAAGTAATGAGAAGTTCCATCTTGCAAGCATATACCATTATACATTAAGTCTTCATTAGTTAAAGTAAATTCTGCTCCAGCAAACTTTTCTTTATTTGTTTTTTTACCAGTGATTGATGGAATAGCAAGTATTTCATGATTAAACCATCTATATACTTCCATCATTTGTTCAGTTTCTTTTATAGCTTCTTCTTCAGTTGCATGAACAGTATGTCCTTCTTGCCATAAAAACTCTCTACTTCTTAAGAATGGTCTTGTTTCTTTTTCATATCTAAAAACATTACACCATTGATTATAAAGTTTAGGTAAATCTTTGTATGATTTAAGATGTTTTTTATAATAATCACAAAATAGAGTTTCTGATGTAGAACGAATAGCCAATCTTTCATCAAATTTCTTATCTCCAACTTCAGTAACCCAAATTAATTCTGGAGCAAATCCTTCAATTAGTTCTTTTTCTTGATTGAAAAGACTTTCTGGTACTAAAAGTGGCATTTGTACATTAACATGTCCAAGTTCTTTAAACTTCTTATCCATTATACTTTGAATTTTTTCCCATATTGCATATCCATTTGGTTCAATAGCAATACATCCTTTTACTGATGTATAATCAGCAAGATGAGCTGCTCTTACTACATCTGTATACCATTTAGCAAAATCTACATCTCTACTTGTTATCTTTTCATTTCCATTCATCTATATCACCTTCTATATTATTTTCTTTTAAATACAGATAGTACTTTTTGTTTTATTTCTTCTTGTTTTTCACTTCTTTCTATCTTTCTTAACATACTATCAAAATTTTCATCTATTTTTCTTTGTAATTTATTTTCAGACCAATCCACATTAAATGCCATAGTTCTAAAATATGTTTTTGGGCCTTTAATTATTGTTAAATTGTATGTACCAATATCTTGAATTGCAATAAAAGTACATTTATCTATGTTATCTTTATCTGTCATTATTTCTCACCTATTTTGTTATTTCAAATTTTGTTCCTTCCCTTGTATCTATTAATTTTATATTTTTATTTAATAATTCATCTCGAATAGAGTCTGCTAATGCAAAATCTTTATTTTGCTTAGCTGCATTTCTTTCTTCTATTTTTTTATTTATATAATCTTCATCTATATCTAATTCTTTTTCTTCTTCAATTAGGTTAAGTCCTAATACTTTATCAAAGTCTTCTGTTAAATATAATCTTGTAAAATCAGAAAGTTCATTATCTTTTAACATATCATAAAGAATAGTAATCATCATTGGTGTATTTAAATCATCTTCAATTGCTTTTTTAAACTTATCTTGATAATAATCTATTTTACTCTCATGTAAATCCGGAGTATTATCAAGTGATTTTATTTTATTCTTTAATTTATTATAAGTACTTGCTGCTTGATCTAGCGCTTCATATGAAAATACTAATTGTTTTCTATAATTAGAGTTTAAACACATAAAACGATATGCTAGTGGGTCATATCCTTTTTCTTCAAGTAATGATACTGTTAAAAATTCTCCTTTTGATTTACTCATTTTACCTGTTTTATCATTCAAAAATCCTAAATGAACCCAAGTACTGCACCATTTATGCCCAAGATACGCCTCACTCTGAGCAATTTCATTAGTATGATGTGGAAATACTGCATCTTCTGCTCCACAATGAATATCTAAGTATTCTCCTAAATATTTAATAGCAATACCACTACATTCAATATGCCATCCAGGATAACCTACTCCCCATGGAGAATCCCATTTTAATTCTTGGGAATCAAATTTAGAATTAGTAAACCAAAGACCAAAGTCAAATGGATTCTTTTTAGCAGAATCTTCTTCTACATCTTCACGAACAGCAACCAATAAATCATCGCTATTTCTTCCAGAAAGCTCATAATAATTAGGTATTTTTGTTGTATCAAAGTATACATTACCATCTGCAAGATAAGCATATCCATCTTGAAGTAATTTCTCTATCATCTTGATATACATATCAATATTATCTGTGGCTTTACTTACTACATCTGGCCACCTAACATTTAACTTTTCACAATCCTTTTGAAAAGCTTCTGTATAAAACTGCGCTATATCATGAGCTGACTTATGTTCACGCTCCATAGCTACAGCCATTTTATCATCTCCAGTATCACCATCACTTGTCATATGACCAACATCAGTAATATTCATAACCCTTTCTACATCATATCCAATATATAAAAGGCCTTTTTCTAATATATCTTCTGAAATATATGTTCTTAAATTACCTATATGAGCATAATGATAAACAGTAGGACCACAAGTATACATTCTTATAACCCCTTCTTCATACGGTTTAACTTCTTCTATTTTTTTAGTTAAAGTATTGTATAATTTCATAAGTCCCTCCTAAATTTCTTTATATAATACTATATTAAGTATCTCTAGTCAATTATAACACATAAATAAAAGATGAGCAGCAAATACTCATCTTTTTTTACTTTTCTTTACTATTTTAATAAACCAAATCCTGATACAACGTATCTTCCACCTTCAACAACAGTACCATATACTGTTTTTGGTTTATTAATAAGTTTGTTTTTAACAACTAATTGTGAAGAAGTACCTCCATCTAAATTAGCAGCATTATATGCACCATATAATGATAATGTGTCAGCCATTTCTATTAGTGTTGGTCCATTAGTATGAACACCTTCTGTAACTAAGAATAATACTACTCCATCTTTTCTTTGAGCAATTGCTACACGAGCTGCTCTATCATATCCACCAGCACCACTTTGAGTTGATATTTTCTTTCCATTTACTATTAAGAAAGGTCCAAACTCTAAGGCATCACGTATTCCCATATTTAATGCTTGTTGTCCTGTCATATTAGATAAAACTAATTTGTTATCTTTATTAAAACCAATAATTGGTGCTTTTCCATCATGATCAGACCAAATTATCTTACTATCTTTAATTAAATATCCTTTTGGAATATCGCTACCCCAACCTGTAGTATCTTGAAATCTACCACCATTAATACATACTAATCCTCCATGTCTTTTACACATAGATAATACTGTTTCAGCACCTGTACCAGTATTAAATGATTTTGATGTTATTAACTTAACTTTTGCAGGATTATATATTGCTACCATATGCCCTTCATAATTACCTACTTTTACATCAAATGATTTATAATCATTATTGCCTTTTTCTCTTTTTAATACCATCTCATCATACTTATTCTTATAATGATCTTTTTCTGATGTATCTATAACTATTTCATCTAAATTAACTTCATCTGTTAAATATACATAAGCATTTAAAGCTTTAACTTTTTCAATAGTTTCATCACTGTAAAAAGTGTGTGCTAACCAACCATGAGTTTTTGTAGTTAAAGCAGTTGATATAAACATATTTCTAAATTCATGAAAAGGACCATAGAACACAAAGAAACAACCTGCCATTAATATATCTAGTATTATAAATAGTATAGTAGTTTTCCTAATTCTTCTTTGTTTTTTGCTTTTTTTCTTTCTTCTTGCCATACTACACCTCCAAAATGAATGGATCTTTTATAGTTCCACTACCACTCTTAATTTTTAGATTATCTTTGATTACTATTGCTGGTCTATAATATTCATATGAATAAACATAAGACTCAAGTAATGAATGGCCATAAATATATACCATAGTATCTTCTGCTGGAGTTAATGTATAGTAATAATCACTAAACATACCAAGTTTTAAATCAGAAGCTGAAAGTAATCCAATATATGCTTCTACTGTTTCACTTGCCGTATCTTCATAGCTTGTTTTATATTTTCCTATTTCCCATTTATTCTTAACTAATTTATCTTTATAACTCATATCTTTATAATATATATTATTTAAATAACTAGCTATTGAACCATTATCATTAGGATCATATGAGTTTTTATTGTTTGAGAATACTCTAGCTTTAACTGAAGTATCAAGATCTGCAAGTGTAAGTTTTAAAGTATCTTTATTATTACCATATACTACCCATTTATCCTCTCCAAGTTGTACATAAGATCCAAATTTAATCTTTTTACTTTCTTTTTCGATTTTATATGGATTATCTATAGTTCCTTTTCCACCTAATAATACATTAGTATTTTTCAATACAACAACTGGTTTAACTTGATAAAATTCTTTAGTACTACTAGCAACTAAGTTATGTCCTGATGCAGACCAGACATTCTTATTATCTTTAGTATTATATAACCAAATAGAGTCATCTTCATCAGATAAGTACGTTGAATCATTATTAATACTATTCAATAAATCACTAATATCAGGTAATTTAACATAATTATTAGAATTTGATTCTTTACATGATAGTTTTGTTAAATCTGATATCTTATCTTCACATACTATTGCTTTAGCTAATTTTTTAGTATCTAAGTACTGTTTAAATTCTTTATTTAAATACTTACTTACATCTGATTTAGAAAATTTACTGTTAGTTGTATCATATGGCATTATATTAATAGGATTATCAAGTACTATTTCTAAAGTATTATCACTAGAAATCTTTATTATTCTCCATGTTAAATTAGAATATCTAATATAGTTATTAACTTCTTTTCCTTTAAAAACATGATTACCCGATTCACGGTATAATCCATCACCTTCTATTACAATTTTAGAGTTTTTCATAATAGATCTAGCAAGTAATTCTTTCCCATCACTTGTTTTTGGATGATATTCTTTATAATATTTTATTGCTCTTGAACCATAAAATACAAAACATCCTAGCATAAACAATAAGCTTATTAAACAAAATATTGTTTGTCCAATTCCTTTTTTTAATTTTCTTTTTTTTCTTCTTTTACCCATATCTTCTTCTTTATCATCCTCTATATCATTTTCTTCTATATCATCATCTAAAATTTTTTCTAATTTTTTTTCTTCCTCGCGTCTTTCTTTTTTAGATGCTTTTTTTTCTTTGATAGGTTTTTCTTTTTTCTTATCTTCGTTTTCTAATAAGTTTTCATATCTTGAAGCTCTAGTTTTGGGTTTTTCTATTACTTCTTCATCTAAACTAAGTATTTCTATATCTTTTTTATCTTCCATATTATCACTCCAACTATATAAAATTATATCAAAATATTTATAATTATTCAACAGTATATGACAAATAAAAAGAAGCTATTTGCTTTTAGCTTCTATTTCATTAAGATTTAATGCTCCATATTTTGTATGCATACGATCTAATATAGCTTTTTCTTTGGTATTAGTCAATTCGTCTATAACCTTTTTACCTACTTGATCATATATAGTAATCATATTTTTATCATCTTCTATTTCTACAACATCAACATCATCAGATGTAAAAGAGCTTTCTTCTAATTCAGCAAAATCTCCAAAAAAAGCAATATGACCTTGATAAAACTTATTAATATCACTACCATCATATTCAGAATCAATAGTCATAGCTAATTCATTTTCTTTATTTTTATAATTATTCCATGCTTCTAACAATTCTTTACTATTTGCCATTATATCACTCCTATCTTTAATTAAAACGTAACATTTATCAAGTAATAAAGTCAATAAAAAAAGCTTACATGGTTGTAAACTTTTGTCTTATTAGTAGCTTTCTATATTAATTCTAACTTTTTTATTTTCTTTTAGATAACTACTTGCTTGTACTAAAGTACGAATAGCATTAGCAATTTTACCATCTTTACCAATAACTCTTCCCATGTCATCTTCATCAACCATTGCTTGAATCAAAATAACATTTTCTTCATCTGTTTCAAATTCTTTTACTGAAACAGATTCTTTATTTTCAACTAAAGCAAGTATTATTTCTTTTGTTAATTCTACTAAATCCATAATTACTCACCTTTTTTAGATTTTGAATCAGCAAACTTTTTCATAGTACCATTTTTTGATAATAAGTTTCTAACAGTATCTGATGGAATAGCACCATTATTTAACCATTTTAAAGCTACTTCTTCATTTATCTTTACTTCAGCTGGATTTGTTAATGGATTATAAGTTCCGATTAATTCTAAATATTCTCCATCTCTTTTTCTTCTAGAATCGCTAGCAACAATTCTATACATTGGTCTTTTCTTTGCTCCCATTCTTGTTAATCTTAATTTAACTGCCATTTTTCTTCCCTCCATTTCTAAATACATTAGTATTATAACTTAATCATCTACATCTGTCAACATTTTTTTATTAACACTATTGTTTTTCTATATCATCACTAATAATTTCTTCATCTACAGTATTATCTATTTCTTTTTCAGCATTTTCAATTTCCTCTTCATCTATAATATCATCCCATTCATCTTCTTCATCATCTATACTTATTCTAACCTTTGTATCTCCAATAAGTTCTATTCCAAGCTCTTTTTCAATAGTATAATTAATTACTCCATCATTTATATCAACTTTTGTACAACTAGGTTGTGATAAAGATCTTATAATAACGTCTTCATTAGTTACATCTCCATTTTCTTTTTTTCTTACATTAACCGTTTCTAAATAGTTATTTGTTTGTTTAGCAACTTCTGTTTTACTATCATTATCATATGAATACCAAATATTTACATCATAACTACCTTCTATATTAATCTTATCATTATTTTTAACCCCACTGAAGTTATGATTAATAACCCAACAGCCTAAGATTGTAGTTGGTTTATGCTCTGTAGTTAAATTATGATTAGTAGTAAATACTTTTCTTCCCTTTCCTAAAACCGCTTTTGTTACTATTTCTTTAAAACTAGACATAATTATTCCTCCTCAATCTAATGTATGCGAAAAGAATAAAAAGTTTCAAAAAAAAGAGGATTAATCCAATGTTGGGATTTTTCCTCTATAATATCTAAATAGTTTTATTACATCTCTTAAGTCTATTTCACTATCTCCTGTGATATCACACATTGCTAATGTCTCTTCATCTTCTATTATTGCTTTTTTCCTATAATGTCTAAATAGTTTTATTACATCTCTTAAATCTATTTCATCATCTCCTGTGATATCTCCTGGTGCCCTATTTGATACTGTATATGTTTTTAATATATCTTCTCCATATTTTATATATAATTTATCATCACTATATTCTTTTTCACAATTTATTGTTGATACATTTTCAATATTAAATTCTTCATTCTTTCCTAATCTTATATTATCTTTACCTAGATCATATATCTCACTTGATACTTTAGCTATTTTATAACTATCTAATAATTCATCTTGGTATTTTATATTAAGTTTATTATTACTAACTTCTAATGTTCCATTTGTAATAGTTATATCATTAGTGTTTAAAGTATTATTTCCTACATAAATATATTCTTTATTCAAGTTGTACTTAGTACTAGAAATCTTTATTAGTTTATATTGTTTTAATATATCATTTTCATGTTTTAAATTTAAAATATTATCTTTTACTTCAAATGTTATATTTGAACTTTCTATTTTGCTTGAATCAAAGTTATCTGTTCCTAAATATATATATTTTTTTGATAAATCATAATCACTACTTGAATAATTAATACCTACTATATCTAATGATTTTAATATATTTTCATCTTTATATACAATCAACTTATCATCTTCTACTTTAACGTTACAATTAATTGTAGTTATTTTATTCAAATCTACTTCTTCATTTAATAAATACAAATAATTACTCGTTAAATTATATTTATCACTTGATATACTAGCTATATCAAAAGTATCAATTACTTCTTCATTATATTTTATATTTATTTTATTATTATTTAATTCTAAACTACCATTGGTTACACTTATTTTAGAACTATCTAACTTATTATTTATTACTAAAGCATATCCTTTGTTTAAATCATAATCTATACTTGACACCTTTATTAATTTATATATTTTTATTACTTCATCATTATATTTTAAATATAAATTATTATTTTTTTCTTCATATGTTATGTTAGTACTTTCAATTTTACTAGAATCAAATTCATTAGTACCTAAATATATATAATCTTTAGATAAATCATATTTACTACTTTCTAAATTAATATTAATTATATCATAAGTCCTTATTATATCTTCACCACTATAAACAATTAATTTATTATTTTCTTCTTTTATACTACAATTAATCGCATCAATCTTACTTATATCAAATGAGTTGTTTACACTATATATATAATCTTTACTCAAATCATACACTTCACTTGCTAAATCATATACTATTATATTACCGTCTAATTCAAATTCATTATGATTTGGTCCAGCATTATCTATAGTTAAATTATATTTTGTATTTCCAATAGATAAAGCTTTAAGTTTATTATTCTCATATTTTGCTATATCACTATTTTCTATTTTATATTCTGTATTAAACTCTTCTGTTTCATTTGGCATAATTACATAACCATCAAATTCTTCGTCTACCGATAGATAGATGTTTTCCGTAATTGGATTTCCATCTATACCCAATTTTTCTATATTTGTATACTGACTTAAATCTATTGCATTTAAATTATTGTTACGTAAATATAATTCTTCTGGGCCATCGCCTTTCATCAACTTAATATTACTTAAATTATTGTTTGATAGATTTGCCCAGCCTGCTATATGAGTATGACTCAAATCTATACTAGTTAACTCATTGTCAGAAAGAGAAAGCTGCAAAATATATCCTATATTAGTCAAGTCTATACTTTCTAAATTATTTCCCCACAAATAAAGTTTTATTATCCAATTAGCGTGACCCAAATCAATACTACTAAGTTTATTTTGAGATAAATCCAGACTACCTAAACGAGGAGTGTTGTGTGTTAAGTCAATTTCTTCTATATTATTCTTAGAAAGATTCAATGACTGAAGTTCTGTGTTGTGTGTTAAGTCTATTGATTCTAAATTATTTTCAGATAAATCCAAATTTATTAATGATTTATTATTTGATAAGTCAATTTCTTCTATATTATTCTTAGAAAGATTCAATGATTGAAGTTCTGTGTTGTGTGTTAAATCTATTGTAGCAATTGAATTTCCTTCTAGCTCAATATCTGTTAAAGCAGAATTGTGGCTTAAATCTATTTTACTTATCTTGTCACCAATTAAACTTAAATTTTTTAAATTCAATAACTTTTCTATACCTCTAGTGCTTCTTATTTTATATGGTGGCAATACATTTGTAGCATTATCTCTAAGAACACTTATTGTTGCTAATTGCTCATCCGTCAAATCACTTGTATAATCCAAGTTTGTATTATTTTCATCATTGTAAGCATCTATTACGGCTCTATATAAATTCCAATCATCAAAGGTGTTGTTACTAAATATATAAATTGATAAATCTTGTAATTCTATGCCACCATCATATATTTTTACTGTGTCACCATATTCTATATTACCGCTATTTTTTTCTGTTTCTGAATCATATACCTTCACAGTAAGATTTGATAAACCTAAATTGTTAATGAAATCTTCTGTTGGTACGGATTGAGGTATAAGAATATAGTGACCAACATATAAATTATAATCATTAATTGGTTCAATAAGTTTATTATTACCATAATCTATGCGTAATTGCTTTGTATTTTGACCTTTCATATTGCCCACATTATTCAAATCATAATTATCAGGTAACTTAATATAGCTTAATTCATTATTATATAATGTAAACTCCGTCAATGAGTTACAAGGACTTAAATCTATGTTTTTTAGACTATTATTTGGCACGTTAAACACTTTTAGCATTATATTATGACTTAAATCAATGCTTGATATATCATTATTATCATCTTCATCATAATATCCTTGATTAGTTGTACTTACACCACCGGGTATACTGTAGGAATATACAGTCCTATCAATGTATAGTTCTTCTAATAAGGTATTATTATTTATATTTAAATTTTTTAAATAATTATGCCCTAATGAAAGTATTTTTAAATTAGCGTTATAAGTTAAATCTATATTTTTTAAATTATTGTATGATATATCTACTAATTCCAAATTGTGATTGTTTGTTAAAGTAATATTTTCTAGAATGTTTCGGCCTAAACATAATTGTTGTAAGTTTACATTTGTACTTAAATCTATTGAATTAATATTGGCATTAGGTAATGATAGTGTAAGTAAAGATGTGCAACCCTCTATATCTATGTTCGACAACTTTTGCTTTGTTTGTTCGATTCCAACAAGATATTCTAATGATGTATCATTATGTAGATTTACAATTTCCAAGTTTTTGCAACCTAATAATACTTTTTTTAGTGCTGTATGATTACTTAAATCTAAGCTTTTAATATTCCCATTAGAAAACTGCAATTCTTCTAAATTATCATTTTTGCTTAAATCTAAATTAGTTAATTTGTATTCAGATATACGTAACAGTTTTAAAAGACTATTTTGACTTAAATTAATATCAGTAATTTTATTATCATATAAAGTTAACGTTGACAACGATGTTAACTTTTCTACACCAGATATACTAATTATTCGACCATTTGTATCACCATCACAGTATAAACTTGTTAGTGTACTTAGCTGATTATCAGTAAGATTTGTTGTATAAGGTAAATTAGTTTTATTTTCTTCATTATAAGCATCCACTACTGCGTTATAAAATATTTCATCATCAAAGTATTTATTAGCTGGTGCTCCTTTATTTATGATATGGGCATATATCTTATTTAATTTTGTTGGTCTTGTTAAGTTATAATATATAAAACTAGTTAAAAACA
>CAYRAF010000037.1:0-10030 GCA_964422195.1 uncultured Muribaculaceae bacterium
TATGTGTAATAACTCTATAAAAAGTGATTATTTTATAAAAGAAGCTAAAAGATTAGGAGCGGATTATATAGCAACTGGTCATTATGCTAATGTAAAAGATGGTAATTTATATAGAGCAAAGGATCAAAATAAAGATCAAACTTACTTTTTATCACAATTATCTAATGATCAATTACAAAATGTATTATTCCCTATAGGTAATATGGAAAAAAGTGAAGTTAGAGAGATTGCTTTAAAATATGATTTAATTACTGCAAAGAAAAAGGATTCAACTGGAATATGCTTTATAGGTGAACGAAACTTTAAACAATTCTTAACTAATTACTTACCTAATCAACCGGGAAATATAGTTAATATAGAAACTAATGAGGTAGTAGGAAAACATATTGGATTAATGTATTATACAATCGGACAAAGAAGGGGACTAGATGTAGGTGGTACTAAGGATAAGATGTTTGTAGTAGGAAAAGATTTAAATAAGAATATCTTATATATTGCTTTAGGGGAAGATAATGAGTATTTATATTCTGATAGTTGTTTAATAGATACTGTAAATTTTAATTCTGATGAAAGACCAACTAAGTGTACAGCAAAATTTAGATATAGACAAAAAGATAATGATGTGGAATTAGAATACCTTGATAATGGAGAAATATTAGTAAAATATGATCATGTAAAAAGTGTAACTCCTGGACAAGCATGTGTTATATATTTAGATGATAAATGTCTTGGTGGAGGTATAATTAAAGAGGTTTATAAAGATAACAAAAAATTATGGTATCTTTTATAGACAAAATTTTACAAAAATATTGTCATAAATTATTTTTAATGCTACAATTATTATGGAGGGTATAATATGGAAGAATTAAATAGACTATTAAATGAACTTGGAATTTCAAAAGTTAGGTTAGCTAAATACTTAGGTGTATCAAGACAAATGCTTTACAATTATTTATCTTTAGATTCACTAAAAGATTGGCCTAGAGAAAAAACAATCAGATTAATGGGTCTTTTGGATGTAAAAAGTGAAGAAGAATTAAAAGATGTAGTAGTAGATGGAGATTATATATTAAAAGTAGAAAGAAAGCTTAATGATGGAGTAAAGGATTCTTCTGGTAGAGATGTAATTGCAGATTTAAAAGGAATGAATAAAAAAGAACAAGATATTTTATCTAACTTATTCTACTTATTAAAAGAAAGATTACAAGATGATAAAACAGATTCTACATATAATGCATGTAGATATCTATATCATTATATTCAATCACTTGATACAACTAAAGAATTAAAGTTTATTTTGGCATATATTTCAAAATCCTTAGGATTTACTGATCCTTTAGAATTTGTTTTTGATGAAGATAAACAATATCTATTCGAAGGAATATTATTCTCTGCTTTTACATTATATTCAAATGGTGGAGCTTCAAAAAGTAAAATTGCAGAATCACATAAACGATTTGTTAGAGATATTGAACATAAGAAAGAAGATAAGTTAAGTAGAACTCAAGAATTAAATACTGCTAAAGTTCAAGCATTAAAAGAATTAGGATATACAGAGATTAATGAACAAAATGCAAAAGAAGTTTTAGAAAAAATTGCAGAGATTCAATCTAGGAAAGTTTAAGAGTTTAGAAAAACTCTTTTTTTGTAAAAAAATGTAAAATTACTTGCATATTACCAAAAACCGATATATGCTTATTATGTAAGACATATAGATAATAAGGAGGTTTGTTATGGCTACAAATAATGAAAATGAAAATAAAAGGGGGATAATTCTTTTTATTTCTATATTAGTTATATTATTGCTATTGTTTATTGGAATTAGAGCATGTAGTAATAAGAAAGTTGATAGTAATAAAAAGAAAGATGATGGCACTCCTATTGAGGATGTTATCATTGATGATAATGAAGATGAGGATGAGAATGAAACATTATATGTTGCATCAACATCAAATAATAATACTGCTAAGGTAACAAAGGCAGTTGCTAAGACTGAAGAAGAAGTACCAGTACTTACTTTAGAATTAAATGGTAATTCTACAGTTGAAATTGAATATAAAGGAGCATTTAGTGATGATTGGGTAAATGCTTTTGATACAAAAGAAGGAGATTTGTCTCAATCAGTAGTTAAAACTGTATATCTAAATGATCAAGTAGTAGATACTATTGATACTAATAATGCAGGAGCTACATATACAATTAAATATGTTGTAACTAATAGTAGGGGAGAAACTAAAACAGTTACTAGAACAGTTAAAATTAAAGTGCCGGATGTATATTTTTCATTAAAAGGACAAAATCCTGTACCTATTGAGTATAATACATCTAATCCTACTAATTATAATGATGCAGGAGTTGAAGCAACTCTAAGTACTGATGGTAGTGATATAAGTGGTTCTACAAATACTACTATTACTAAGGATGGTCAAGTTTACACTGGTGATGTTTCATCTAGTGAAAAAGGTGAATATATATATACATATACACTTGAATATAATAATAAAACATATACTGAAACAAGAACTGTTACAGTAGAAGATACTACTGATCCAGAAGTAACATCTGTAGAAGATTCATATGAATATTTATTGGATGCTAACGGAGTGGTATCTATAAATGATATAACTAGTTTATTTAGTTATAGTGATCAAGATAGTAATTTAACTGCTACTTTAGCTGATGAAAATGGTAATCCATTAACAGCAGATATTTCAAAAGCTACAGTAGGGGAGTATCCTTTTACTATGAATGTTGAAGATACAGCAGGTAATATAGGAACTAAAACTATTACAATTAAAATAGTGGAAGATACTACTGCCCCAACATTTAATGTAAATAGTTCAGGTAGTCCAACATTAACTGGAAATATTGGTAATAGAAAAATGCAATTTACATATGCAGTTAGTAATATAAATGATGATTATACAGATAGTGGTGATGTAATTATTGAATATAGTACTGATGGTAGTACTTGGACTAGATTAAATGGTAATAATATTCAAATATCATTAAATACTACATATAGTTATAGAAATTGGGAATATACATCTGTAGCAGCAACTTTATATGTTAGAGCTACTGATAATTCTAATAATACTTCTGATATAACTCAAATTAATATAGATCCATATACATTACCATTTAGTATTTAAAGAGGTTTTCCTCTTTTTTTTATGCTAAGTCCCCTATCTTATATAAATAGGGTATAAGTAGTCATATAAAATGAATGAAATAATAATATATATATAATTATATAAATACAGTATTATTAGATAAAAGGGAATATAATATAGAATAATATATAATTGTATTTATAAATTAAAGTATATATAAATTTATTTAAAAAGCCATTAATATTTAAGACGTATAGTTAATGGCTTTTTTATCAAAATTAGCAACTTCCTATAATTGATATTATGTTAACTTCTATTAATTTTAGTATTTATAATTATAGTTAATTATTTTTTAAACTTATTAATATTATTATTATTTATTTTTAAGTAATTATAAAATTTATAACTATTGGTTATATAGTAACCTATTTATATTATTCTATAGACTTTCTTATAATAAAATCACCTATAATTATATTTCTTAATTTGGATATACTCCCCTACTATTGATTAAGAAAGTAGGGTATAAAAAAAGATTCTATTTAGAATCTATTTTAATTTATCTAAGAAACTTTCACCTATCTCTGGGGCAGGTAATTCAAAGTTTTCAGCTATTGATGCTCCTATATCAGCTAATGTTGATAGGGGGTCTAATTTTTTTGGCTCTTTAAAATTTCTAGAATAGATAATTACAGGTACATTTTCTCTGGTATGAGAAAAACCATTAAATATAGGATCATTACCATGATCAGCAGTAATAATAAGTAAATCATCCATATTTAACTTATTTAATATTAATGGCATTTCTACATCTAAATCTTCTATTAACTTAGCTTCTGTTTCAACATCTCTTAAATGACCTTGATAATCAAATTCATTTAAATTTACGAAGCATAAACCATTAAAGTTTTTATCCATGATATCTGTTAATTTATTAACTACTTCTTGATTAGTAGTTGCTTTTATTTTCTTAGTAATCCCCTCTCCATCAAATATTTCATCTATTTTACCAATTGATATAACATTATATTTATTATCTTTTAAGTCATCTAGTATTGATCTTTTAGGTGGTTTTACTGCGAAATCTTTTCTATCCTTAGTTCTTTTAAATTTTCCTGGTGTACCAGTAAAAGGACGCGCTATTACCCTACTAACTTTCCATTCATCCTTTATGTTAGTTATTTTTCTTACAGCTTCACATACTTTATATAATACATTAATAGGAATTATATCTTCGTGAGCTGCGATTTGTAAATTAGAATCAAATGACGTATATACTATAAAAGCACCTTTTTCCATTTGCTCTTCTCCAAGCTCATTAATTATTTCATTACTATTAGTTGCTTTATTACCGATTACTTTTCTTCTTGTCATTTGCTCTATTGCATTTATTAAATCATTAGGTATCCCCTCTTCTGAAAATGATTTAAAAATAGTATTATTTTTTATACCAACCATTTCATAATGACCATTTAAAGTATCCTTACCAACATTATTAGGTTTAGCTATAGTATAATAAGCTTCTGTTTCAGCTTCATCCATATTAATAGTATTTAAAAAGCCTAATTTTTTTAGATTTGGTATAAATAAATCATAATTATCTCTAATATGTCCTAATGTATTAGAACCTACATCATTATATTTAGAAGCATCCTCTGCTTCCCCTACTCCAAGTGAGTCCAATACTATTAAAAATATTCTTTTAAACTTCATTTTTTCACTTCCTATTTATGATCACGAGGATGATACTCATGATATTCATTCATTAATTTTTCTTTTGATATGTGAGTATATATTTTAGTAGTAGCTATATCACTATGACCAAGCATTACTTGAATACTTCTAAGATCAGCTCCATAATTAAGTAAATGTGTTGCGAATGAATGTCTTAATGTATGTGGAGATATATTCTCATTTAAACCTTTTTCTTTTAAAAGTTTCTTTAAAACTTTAAAAAATCCTTGTCTAGTAATAGCATTACCATGATTATTTAAAAATAAGGCTTCAGTATTATTCTTTTTAAGTAGTTTATCCCTTACATTTAAATATTCTTTTAGATAATTAATAGTATATTCTCCTATAGGAACAATTCTTTCTTTGTTTCCTTTACCTATTAATCTAACAACACAATTTTCCATATCAATTGAATGTAGTGTTAAGTTAACTAATTCACTAACTCTTATTCCACTTGCATACATTAATTCTAACATAGCTTTATTTCGATAGTCAAATTCGGTGTTTGTTTGTATATCTAGAAGTAATGCTACTTCTTCTATAGACATCACTTTAGGTAATCTTTTTTTTAGTTTTGGTCTTTCTATATTTTCTGCTTCATCGCTATTAATAATTTTTTCTTTAACTAAATATTTATTAAAATTTTTAATTGTAGTTAGCTTTCTTGCTATACTAGTTACTTCATCATTGCTTATATAAGCTAAATAAGCCTTTATATCGCTTTTTTTTACTTTATCCCAAGTATTTATACCTTCTTTATTTAAAAACGCTAAATATGCCATCAAATCGCTTTTATATGATTCTTTAGTATTATTAGATAATCCTTTTTCATAAGAAATATAATCTATATAATCTAATATATTATCTTTCATATAATTCACCTGTTATTATTATATCACAAATAAAAGAACTTGTATAAGTCCTTAGTACATTTGTTTTTGAAGTTTTTTAATTTCTTTTATAAGTCTTCTATTATCTTTTTTTATAGATTTAATACTTTTATAAACCTTTCTTATACTATCTTTTCTTTTAGCTACTAATGCTAGTGCGGTCATTGGTTCATGAGTAAATATTTTGGAATTAATTCCATCTTTTCTAAGTTTTCTTTTTTGACATACCATAATATTTAATGCTTCTTTATTAGTAACATAATCATTTGATAACATTATAACTCTATCTTCTATATTAATATTTCTAATCATGTATATCACTCCCAAAGTAGGTATTAGTATAACATATCATTTAAACATTTGCAAATTTATGATAAAATATTATCAGGTGATATTTATGGATAAACCTCTAGCGGTTAAACTAAGGCCTAATTCATTAAAAGAAGTAATTGGTCAAACACATTTAATAGGTAAAAATAAAGTATTAAGTAATTTAGTTAAAAATAAAAAATTATTTTCAATGATTTTATATGGTCCACCTGGTATAGGTAAAACATCTATTGCGAATGCTTTAGTAAATGATTTAAATATTAGATATAGAATGTTAAATGCTACATCTAATAATAAAAAAGATTTTGATATAATTGTAGAAGAAGCTAAAATGTATGATGGAATAGTCTTAATAATGGATGAAATACATCGCTTAAACAAAGATAAACAAGATTTATTATTACCTAACATAGAATCTGGGTTAATTACTTTAATAGGTATGACTACATCTAATCCATATCATTCTATAAATCCCGCTATTAGAAGTAGATGTCAATTATTTGAACTTAAACCACTTGATAAAAAAGATATTATTAAAGGCATAGAATATGCTTGTAAAAGTGAATATTTAAAAGATATTACTATAGATAAAGATTCAATTAATTATATTGCTGATGTTTCTGGTAGTGATTTAAGATATGCTTATAATCTATTAGAAGTTTCTTATTATTCATTCAATAAGAATATCAATTTAGAAAAGCTTAAAAGTATTAATAATACTACTAATTTCTTTCATGATAAGAATGAAGATGGATATTATGAAGTATTATCTGCTTTTCAAAAATCAATTCGTGGTAGTGATGTAGATGCTTCTATTCATTATTTAGCTAGACTTTTAGAAGCCGGAGATTTAGATAGTATTTTTAGAAGAATGAGTGTTATTGCATATGAAGATATATCATTAGCTAATCCATCTATTGGACCTAAAGTAGATGCTGCTATTAGGTTAAGTGAAAGAGTTGGTATGCCTGAAGCTAGAATTATACTTTCTAATATTGTAATTGAAATGGCTTTATCTCCTAAAAGTAATTCAGCAGTTATAGCTATTGATAAAGCATTAGAAGATATTGAAATGGGCAAATCATTTAGAGTACCTAAACATATAGTTAATCATAATCCTGAATATAAATATCCTCATAATTATGAAGGGCATTATGTTAAGCAACAATATTTACCAGATAATTTAAAAAATAAAAAATATTATAAACCTAATAGTTTAGGTTATGAAGCAAATATTAAAAAGGTTTATGATAATATTGAAAAATTAAAAGATTAGCAAATGCTAATCTTTTTTAATCTTGTCTTCTTGTAGATTTATATTTAAATTTTTTAACCTTCCCTTTTGTATTAGTATTCTTTACATTTTTAATTTCATGTCTTTTTAAATCTTGTACTCTCATAGTTGGTAAAGGTTTATCTATCTTTTTTATAAAAGTTTCATCTACAATAGGTCTACTCGTAAATATTTTCTTTATATTTTCAAAACAAAACTTCATATATTAATCACGCCTTTCATTTACTTTTCTTAATCTTTTAGGTTTTGTCGTTGAATAATTACTTCTTTTAGAAAGGCATACTACTGTCTTACTATTAAAAAATTTTTTAGAAATTAATACTAAGTCTTTATCAACTAAATGAAAATTTATAGCAAGTTTTGACATCTATTGTTCCTCCTCCTTTGCAGTGTATTTTTATTATATGCTTTTTTCAGGAGTTTTGCAACTATTTTTATATTTATAATAACAATTTGGACATACTGCTTCATAACTAACATTCTTTTGATTATCTATTTCTATTTTATTACCATCAAATACAACTTTACCATCTATTTTTCTTAAATTAAACATAGCTTTTTTACCACATTTGCAAATAGTTTTCATTTCCTCTATCTTATGAGCAATTTCTAATAATCTGATAGAACCTTCAAAACCATTAGTTAAAAAATCAGATCTAAGTCCATAACAAATTACAGGTATATTAAAGTCAATAACTATTTTTAATAATTCATCTACTTGTTGTCTTTTTAAAAATTGGGCTTCATCTATAAAAATACAATTGATATGTCTATATTTTTGTTCTACTAATTTATAAATATTGGTTTTCTCATCAAGCAATTCTTCTACTTCGCGTGATAATCCTATTCTTGAGACTATTTTCTTTTCACCTTTGGTATCAATATTTGGTTTCATAATTATTACTTTCATATCTTGTTCTTCATAATTATGAGCTGCTTGTAAGAGTAATGCAGTTTTACCACTATTCATAGCTCCATATCTGAAAAATAACTTAGCCATATCATCACATCCTAATAATATAATATCATTTTATTAATCAAAAAAAAAGAACTAATTGTTCTTCTCTGTAAACTGATCAAATTTTTCTATTTCAATATTTCTAAGATTTGTTTTTTCTAATTTTTCAAATAATTGTTTTTGCTCTCTAGATAATTTTTTAGGTATAATAACTTTCATAACAGCATACATATCACCAGTATGTCTTGAATGCTCATTGTGTATTCCTCTACCTTTAATACGATGTTTATCATTATCATTAGTTCCTAAAGGAATAGTTAATTTAATATTACCATCTAATGTAGGTATTTCTTTTTTACAACCTAAAACAGCTTCTGTAATTGTAATTGGAACTTCTAGGTATATATCATCGTTATTTCTTATAAAGTATTTATGATCTTCTACAACAAATTCTAGGTATAAATCACCATTTTCTCCACCATTTGTTCCTGCTTCCCCTTTACCTGGGACTCTTAATCTATCACCACTATCTACCCCACTTGGAATAGTTACAGTTATTGTTTTATTCTTTGTTACTTGTCCTTTACCATGGCATTTAGAACATGTATGTTTATAGCTTACACCTTTTCCATTACATTTAGGACATGTGGTTTTAGAGAGAAATGAACCAAATAATGTATTTTGTTGAGAAGTAATAGTACCACTACCATGGCAATTATCACATGTTTCTTCCCCTTTTCCACCTTTTCCATTACATTCACTACATTTATCGGTAACATCTAAATTAATATTTTCTTTACACCCAAATACTGCTTCTTCAAAAGATAATTTTATGCGCATTAACCTATCTGATCCTCTAATTGATGATCTTCTTCCACCACCAAATGATGAGCCAAAACCAAAAGATGAACCAAATAAGTTATCAAAAATATCAGAAAAATCAAATCCACTAAAATCATATCCTGAGAATCCTCCAGTTCCACCATTTTGATCAAAGGCAGCATGACCAAATTGATCATATTGCTTACGTCTTTTCTCATCTGATAAAACTGCATATGCTTCTTGTGCTTCCTTAAATTTTTCTTCTGCATTTGCTTCTTTAGAAACATCAGGATGATATTTTTTAGCTAATTTTCTAAATGATCTTTTTATTTCATCTTGAGAGGCATTCTTATCTACACCTAAAACTTCATAATAATCACGTTTATTCACTTTATCACCTCATAAAGATAAAGTTCTAGTTTCCTAGAACTTATCTTACTTTTCTTCAAATTCTGCATCAGTTACATTATCATCTTTTTTATCATTTGTATCTTCAGTATTTTCTGTTTGAGCAGCAGCTTGCTCTTTTTGTACTTGTTCATATACTTTAGTAGCCATAGCCATTGCTTTTTCTTGTAATTTATCTTTCTTTTCTTTAATTGTATCTATATCATTTTTTTCTAATGCATCTTTTACTTCTTTAATTAATTCTTCAGTTTCCTTCTTTTCAGACTCATCTACTTTATCACCTAAATCTTTAATAGATTTTTCAGTTTGGAATACTAATTGTTCAGCTTCATTTTTTAAATCTGCTTCTTCTTTTTTCTTCTTGTCTTCTTCTTTATTTGCTTCCGCTTCTTTCATCATTTTATCAATTTCTTCATCTGATAAGTTAGTATTAGAAGTAATTGTAATGGCTTGTTCTTTATTAGGTCCTAAATCTTTTGCT
>CAYRAF010000038.1:0-9718 GCA_964422195.1 uncultured Muribaculaceae bacterium
TTAAAAGTGACAGAGTTAAAGAAAGAACATATAGTACAAATACAAGTTTATATGAATTATATTGATAAGAATATAAAAACAATAGAAGAAAACAAAACTGTAGGAATAATTATTTGCAAAAAGCACAACAGATATATTGTAGAATATTGTTCTGATAATAGAATAATTGCTAGGGAATATACTTTAGTTTAAAATATTAATCATTATCAATTTTAATACTTAAATTACTTGGCCCTTTAATAACATTACCATCTATATCAAACCTAGAACCATGACAAGGACAATCCCAGGTTTTATCAAAATAATTAAAAATTAAGTTGCATTTCATGTGTGGACATAAATTATAAACTTTATGTTCATGTTTTTCTTCATCTATATATATACCATATATAATACCATCTTCTTTTACTATTTTTATATCATTTCTATAAAAATCTTTATTATGTGACAGTTTATTATATAGAAGAGTAGAACCACTACTAAGACTATAAGCTATATCATTAACTATTCTTTTTATATTGGTATTTCTATTGGGATTGAATAATTCTTGATACTTATTTTCTTTTTCTTCTATTAAATCACTTACTAATTTTGCACAAATAGTAGAGTTAGTCATTCCCCATGTATTATAACCAGTTAATATATAAATATTAGTGTCTTTTATTCTACCTGCGATAGGAAGAGAATCATTTGTCATAATATCATGATTAATCCAAGTATATTCTGGTGGTATATCAAACATCTCTTTCTGTTTTTTTAAATGCTTTTTTACCTCTTTTTCAATATCTTCTTTAGAATTAATATTATGAGAATTAGTTAAAAAAATAAGTTTATCTTTATAACTTCTACAGGATATTACATCTTTATCTATATTAATCATAGATATATTTTTATTAAGTTTATAATCAAAAGCAGAAACAATACTTTTTTCTAAATATGTTCTAAAGGGAAAAGTAGCCTCTATTTTAAATGGATAATGACAAGCCATAATAATAGTATTACAAGTAATTAGTTTATTATTACAAATAACTTTGTATTTATCTTTATCTTTTTTTATGGAAGTTACTATAGAATGATCATAAATACTAATATTAGTATTCTTATTTAGTTTTTCCTTTAGTTTGGTTATATATTTATAAGGATTAAACATATATGTATCATTTACTTCAATATTTCTATAACATGGTATAGAAATAGTCAAATCGTTTTTCTCTTCGAATTTTATATTATGATTTTTTAAGAACTTTTTTTCTTTTTTTAATTTTTCTTCTTTGTTGTTAGTAAATATAGTAGAATTAACTTTTTCTAAATCACAATCAATGTTTTCTTTATTTATAATTTCTGTAATTAACTTAATTGCATCTTTTTGACTTTGATAATATTTAAAAGCTATTTCATCATTATAGATGTTTTTTATTTTTGTATAAGTATCTTGTTGTAAATACGTAATTTTAGCAGTGGAATAACAAGTTGTATTATTATTTGTATTATTTACAAGCACTATTTTTTTACTTGTATCTTTCAAAAAATAAAGAACATTAGTACCACTAATACCACCACCAATTATTAAAATATCTGTATTTATATTATTCTTTATTTCATCAAAACAAACTTCTTTTTCTATCCATATACTTTTATTCATAATATCACCATTATTAATATGTAAGTATTTGTTATATACATACATAAAAAAAAGAATTGTCTTCTTTTTAAATATAAAATACAGGTTTATTAGTATAATTATAAGTATTATTATTTTCATTATTAATTTTTGAATTATTATTTATTTTAGTATGGTTATCATCACTTTTAACAGCACTTATAATTTTGAACATTGTTTTAGCATTACCAATAATAGGTTTTACTTGATAAACGATTGGTATAGCTTGATTAATAATATTTAATGTTTTTTGAGTATTATTTAAAAGTGAAGACCAGTTTATTCTTTTTATTCTATTTCCAAGTCCTCTTGGATAGGTATTTCCTTGAAACATATTAAAACTCCTTTACTAGTATAGTATATGTTATTAATTATTTTTTGCTTATAGGTAAATACCCAAACATATATAGGTAAAATACATAGATTATATGGAAGGAGGAATTATGAATAATTTTAATGAGTTTATGTATCCTAACTTTAATTTTCAAAATGATATGAATGGAATGTATATGTTAGATGAATTTATGAATATGAATCAGGGTAATATAAATACAAATATGAATAATAATAATATTAAGGATGATTCAAAATTATACAATTCATATGAAGGATATATAAATGGTAATATGTTTAAAGAATTATATGATACGTATAAGAACTATCAACCTAGGAGGTTATCAGGTAAAAATGAAAGAGAAAGTAAGTTATTAGAAATAAATGAAGTGGGGTTTGCAATGCATGATCTTAATCTATACTTAGATAATTTTCCTAATGATCGAGAAATGTTAAAAAAATTTAATATGTATAGAGAAGAGTATAATAATTTAGTAAATTCTTATGAAAGTAAATATGGGCCACTTAATGTAATTGGTATGAATGATAGTAATAGATTTAATTGGGTATCTAGTTTTCCATGGGAGGTAGATAATAATGTTTAGTTATCAAAAGAAATTGCAATATCCAATTAATATTAAAAATAAAAATATTAAAATGGCTAAAATATTAGTTACTCAATATGGTGGTTCTAATGGTGAACTAGCAGCAGCTCTTCGTTACCTAAATCAAAGATATACAATGCCTGATGATAGAGGTAAAGCTTTACTTACAGACATTGGTACTGAAGAACTTGCTCATGTAGAGATGATATCCACAATGATATATCAGTTATTAAAAGATGCGACTGTTGAAGAAATTAAAGCAGCAGGCTTGGACCCTCATTATGCTGAACATAAAAATGCCTTATATCCAACAGATTCTAATGGAGTACCATTTACAGTAGCATATTTTGCAACTACTGGTGATCCACTTGCGGATTTATCTGAAGATATGGCTGCAGAAGAGAAAGCACGAGCAGTTTATGAAAACTTAATTGATTTAGCAGGAGACGATGATACAATAATTGGACCTCTATTGTGGTTAAGACAAAGAGAAATAGTTCATTTTCAAAGATTTAAAGAATTATATGATATTTATAAACGTGAATTGAATTAAAAAAGGGATAGTTAACTATTCTTTTTTTTATAAAAAAAATAAAAATTATATTGAATTTTAGTAAAAATTGGAGTAAAATAAACAAATGTGAGGGAAAATTGTTGAAAAATAAGGTTTTTAGTGGTACAATTTTCATAAGAAAAAGCGAAGGGAGGGATTATCTTGGGTACAACAGCAGTAGTAAAAAATGGTAATGTAGATGCAGCTTTAAGAGTATTAAAACAAAAAAACGCTAAAGATGGTTCAACCAGAAAAATTCGCGATAGACAAGAAGGCTACATGAAAAAAGGTGTTAGAGATAGATTAGAAAAGAAAGAAAACACTAGAAATTGTAGAAAAAGAAATCGTAATAGAGATAGATAATTCTGTACTTTGTATGGAATTTTTTAATAGAAAGGGTGATTTGATGAGCTTATTAGAAAAATTTAATAATGATATGATTAAAGCTATGAAGGAAAAAGATAAAGAAAGACTTACAACTCTTAGAATGGTTAAAGGCGCTATTCAACTAGAAAAAAAGAATCAAAGGGATGAAATAACAGAAGATATGTTAATAGATGCAGTAAATAAACAAATAAAATTAAGAAAAGATTCAGTAAGTGAATTTGAAAAAGCTGGTCGTAATGATTTAGCGGAACCTACAAAAAAAGAGATAAAAATATTACAAGATTATTTACCCGAACAATTAAGTGAAGAAGAAGTAAACAAAATAATTGATGATGTATTTAATAAAGTTAATCCAACATCTGCTAAAGAGATGGGAATTATTATGAAAGAAATAACTCCTCTTGTTAAAGGAAAAGCAGATATGAAGGATATAAGTACTAAAATTAGAGAAAGACTTGCTAATTTATAAGACTAGAAATAGTCTTTTTTTCATATAATTTTTTAGGTGAATAATATGCTAAATAAAATAAAAAATTATATTAATGATACAAATTTTAAAATTACTATTTTCAACAATTATATAAATATTAATAATTATGAAGAAATAATAGTTTTGGAGGAAGAATGCATTACCATTAGGTTAATTTCTAAGTTAGTTACAATTAAAGGGAATAATCTTTTTATAAAAAAATTATTGGATAAAGAGATATTAATAAAGGGATTTATAAAAGAGGTTATATTTAATGAAATATAGTTATTATAGAATAAAGATAATTGGTAAAAGCCCTAAAATATTTTTAAAAAGAATTATAAAGATGAATATTCATATTATTAATATTTCTTATATAAATAATGATGTTTATATTGATATTGATCATGATAATTATCAAAAATTATTAAAATTAAAAACAAGTTATAAATATAAAATAATCAAAAGATTTGGGATTAGTAATATAGTTTTTTTATTAAATAAGTATCAATTTTTTTATCTTACTGTTTTATTTTCAATTCTTATTATTTATATACTTTCTAATATTATTTTTGAGGTTGATGTTATAAATAATGATGAGAAAATAAAAAGATTAGTTTATGAAGAATTAAATAATTATAAGGTTTCTAAATTTCATTTGGTTAAATCATATAATAAGCAAGAAAAAATTGCTAAAAAAATAATTAATAATAACAGAGATAAAATTGAATGGATTGAATTAAAAAGGGATGGAGTTAAATATACAGTAAATGTTGAGGAGAGAAAAAAAGCAAAAGAAATAGAAAAAAAAGTTAATAGGAATGTAGTTGCAAAAAAACAAGGAATTATTTTAAAGATAGATGCTAAAAGTGGAGAGGTTGTAAAAAAAATTAATGATTATGTTAATAAAGGAGATGTAGTAGTAAGTGGTTTAATTAAGAATAAAGATGTTGTTAAAGAAATAGTAAGTGCAGATGCTAAAATATATGCAGAAGTTTGGTATACTGTTAATGTTAGTTTACCTCTTAAATATAAAGAGGTGTATCATACAAATAAAAACAGACATGTATTAAGATTTAAGTTTTTAAATAGTAATATTGCTTTTTTTAATAATTATAAAGATTATGATGATAGTGAATTATTTATGGTTTCTAATAATGTATTTCCTATATCTTTTGGATTAGTTAATAGAAAAAAAGTACGTATTAAAAAATATAATTTAAATAAAGAAAATGCTACAAAAATAGCAATTAAAAAAGCTGATAATAAAATAAACAAAAAATTAAAAGAAGAAGAGTATATTATTTCTAAAAAGGTTTTGAAAAATACTATAAATAATAGTACAATAGATATAGAAGTATTTTATAAAGTTTATGAAAATATAACAGGTTATCAAGAAATAAAGGAAACAAAAGACGAAATAAATAAAAAATTAGAGGAAGAGGTGAAACCGTGATTGATCCACTACATAATACAATTCAGGGAGTAATGCAAACAACATGGCCTATGTTATTTATATCTGTAATAATAATGGTATCAATACGTATAACTTATTTAGTTAAAAATCATAAAGAATTTATTTTATATAAAGAATTATTAATGTTAATCTTTATGATTTATATATTATGTTTATTCAAAATAGTAACATTTCAGGATGTCAGTGATTTTTCTCATAATAATTTTATTCCTTTTAAGGAGATTACTAGATATGATATAGGTAGTAGATTATTTTATAAAAATGTTTTTGGTAATATATTAATGTTTATTCCTTTTGGATTACTTACTAGTATTTATTTAAAACCAAATAAGTTTTATTTACCATTTTGTTTAACTTTTTTAGCATCTTTAGCTATAGAATTTACACAAATGATTATTGGTAGAAGTTTTGATATAGATGATATTTTTCTTAATATAATTGGGGGTATTATAGGATATTTAATCTATAAGATATTAGATAAAATTGCTGATTTATTGCCTAAAGTGTTTAGAAAAAATTGGTTTTTAAATATTTTAATGGTTTTATTATTAGTAGGATTATTTTGTTATTTATTTTTAATATAGGAGAATAGGTATGGAAATAGAAGTATTTAATGAGTATGATGAAAATATTGAATATATAGATTTACTAAAAAAAGTTATTAGATATGTATTAGAAAAAGAAAAAGTGGACAAGCCAATAGTAAATGTAATTTTAGTAAATAATGAAAAAATTCATGAAATTAATAAAGAGTATCGAAACATAGATAGAGAAACAGATGTTATTTCTTTTGCATTAGAAGATGAAGAAAGTATTATAAATGCTTCTGGTTATAGAATTCTTGGTGATATATATATATCTATTGATAAAGCATATGAACAAGCAAAAGAGTATGGACATAGTTTTAAAAGGGAGATTTGTTTTTTAACAGTACATGGTCTTTATCACTTGCTTGGATATGATCATATGAATAAAAAAGATGAAGAAGTTATGTTTAAAAAACAAGAGGAGGCTTTAAATGAACTTGGAATTACAAAAGAGTAAAAAGTTTGGTATTAAAAAACAAATTAGAGCCTTTAAGTTTTGTTTTTCAGGAATTATATATACAATAAAAAATGAGCAAAGTTTTGTAATAGAGTTAATTATAGGGTTTATTGCAATTATATTAGGTTTAATATTAAAACTTAATATGATTGAGTGGTGTATTGTTTGTATAGTTATAGGATTAGTTCTTTCATTAGAACTTATTAATACTGCGGTAGAGGCAGTTGTCGATTTGGTTACCAAGGATAAAAAAGAACTTGCTAAAATCGCTAAGGATACATCAGCTGGAGCAGTATTAGTTATGGCAATTGTATCAGTTATTGTAGGTATTATTATATATTTACCAAAGATTATTAGTTTATTTTAGGTGATGTTATGGAAAAAAGAAGTATTAAAGACTTAATTCAAACTTTTATAGTTGATAGTACGATAACTAAAGATATAGTATTAAGTAAACTTAAGTTAGGTGGTAAAACAAAGTTAGCAGGATTAGAAGACTATGATTTTAAGTCTATTATTAGTAATATGCATAATAATAATTTTAATTATTTTTATCAATGCTTATCTATTTTATTAAAAGAAAAAGATATTAATAAAACTGAATTATACAAAACTTTATGGAATTATAAATATTTTAGTAGTTTTATTTTTAATAGTACAGAAAATCAGTTAAATAGTGTTTTAGATGAAGAGGGAAACATTATTGATTATTATATTGATTTAGTTGTGAGTAGGAAAAGTAATTTACTTGGTGTTATGCATGAGTTAAATCATTTTGCAAGTTTTAGAGTTTTAGATAATGAAACTATTGCTGGTGGTTTTAAAATAGTTAAAGAGAATTCTGGCTTTGGAACAGGCTTAAATGAAGGATTTACAGATTATTTAGCAATGATGCAACTAGGAGCTTTTGATAATCCTGAATTATATAGGGAATTTGGTTTTAAAGTATATGATATAGTAACTCAATATGCTGCTGGTATAAGTCAAGTATTAGGCTTTGATTTTATGAAAAAATGCTATTATAATGCTGATTTAGAATCGTTAGTTAATGAAATGACTAAATATTCAAGTAAAGATGAAACTATAAAATTTATAACTTATTTAGATACTATAGTAGAAAAAATTTATAATAAAGATAAAATATCAGTTGATTCTGAAGAAATAAAGTTTTGTAATAGATATATGACAAATTTATCATATAGTAAATTACATATGGATGTAACAGATAATAATCAAGTTAATTTAATAGTGTATTCAAAATCCGGATATTCTTGCTCAATACAGTCTTATAATAAATTAAAAGGAATTACAGAAAGTGAGGTTAAAAAATGAAATGTGGCTTTGTTAGTTTAGTAGGTAGACCTAATGTAGGGAAGTCTACATTATTGAATCAGATATTGCAAAGAAAAGTTGCTATAACCTCATCAAAAGCACAAACAACTAGAAATATAATTCAAGGTATATATACTGATGATGATTGTCAAATAATATTTATAGATACTCCAGGTATACATAAGCCTAAAAACAAACTTGGTAATATGTTAAATAAAAAAGCTTATGTAATGACAGAAGAAGTAGATTTAGTATTATTTTTAGTTGATGTAGAAGCAGGTATAGGTAAAGGTGATATGTACATCTTAAATAATTTAAAAGAGACTAAAAAAGATGTTATATTAGTATTAAATAAAGTAGATAGAATTCCTAAAGAAAAAATACTGGGGATTATTGATGAAGTTAAAGATTTATATGATTTTAAAGAAATAGTTCCTTTATCTGCTTTAAAAGGAGATAATGTTTCTGCTTTAAAAAAGTGTATAATGCCATATCTAAATGATAGTGAAGCATATTATAATAGTAATCAAGTTACTTTTGTATCTAAAGAATTCATGGTTGCTGAGTTATTACGTGAAAAGGTATTGAGATTTACTGATGAAGAAGTTCCTCATGCGGTAACATGTTATGTTGAATCTTTTGAAGAGAAAAAAAATATTATTAATATATCTGCGGTTATTATAGTAGAAAGGGACTCCTTGAAAAAGATTATTATTGGAAAAGGTGGATCAATGCTTAAAAATATTGCCTCAAAAGCAAGAATTGATATGGAAGCATTTTTAGGAAAAAAAGTTTATTTGGAAACATATGTTAAAACAATTAACAATTGGAGAGAAAGAGAAAAGTATTTAGTAGAACTTGGATTTAAAGATTTTGAATAAAAACTTAGATATATCACCAATATATATTTAGGTGATAAAATGAAAGATTTAGTTTGGAATTTATTTAAAGAAACAGGAGATATTAAATATTTTCTTTTATATAAGAAAATAACAGAAGAGAGTGATATAGATGACAATAGAAAAAGTAGAAGGGATAGTAGTAAGTGAAACTAATTATAGTGAATCATCTAAAATACTAAATATATATACAAAAGAATATGGTATTATAGGTGTTCTTTCTAAAGGATGTAGAAAAATTAAAAGTAATTTACGTTCTGTTAGTACAAAACTTACTTATGGCTATTTTCACATATATTATAAAGAAGATAAGTTATCTACTTTAATCGCAGTTGATTTAATACATAGCTTAAAGAATATTAAAAGCGATATAAAAAAAATAAGCTATGTCTCTTATATAGTTGATTTATCTATTCAGGTAGAAAAAGAAAGTAAAGTTAATAACTTTGATTTACTAAAAAGTTGTATTTTAAAGATTGAAGAAGGACTTGATCCTTTAGTAATAACTAATATTTTAGAAATAAAATTATTAGAAGTACTTGGAGTTATGCCTTCAATTGATGGCTGTAGTTTATGTGGTAATACTGATAATATAGTTACTATTAGCGTTGACAGTGGAGGATATATTTGTGAAAATTGTTTAACAGAATTTGATAAAATTTATAGTGATAAAGTTATAAAATTACTTAGAATGTATTATTATGTTGATATTGATAAGATAAGTAAATTAGATATCAAAGATGAAGTTAAAAAAGAAATAAACGAGTTTATAGAAATGTATTATGATAAATACACAGGTATATATTTGAAGAGTAAAGCTTTTCTAAAACAATTAGAAAGTTTAAAATCTATATCTTAAGGTTTACGTCAAGTAGACTTTTTTATTTGTCAAAATATTGACATGGGGGGGGTAACTATTATAATTAAAGTATAAAATAAAATGGAGAGTTAGTTATGAA
>CAYRAF010000039.1:0-8962 GCA_964422195.1 uncultured Muribaculaceae bacterium
TCGTCGTATCCGGGCTTACCGGCGTCCGCACATGGGGCAGGGGCCCTGGGCGGGGCAACTTTATAAATAATATCATGAAGTCTAATATCTACTCCATATTCTTTAGCAAGATCTGATGTTTTATTATTAGGTCTTACATTAAATCCAATAATTATTGCATCTGAGGCATTTGCTAAAATAACATCACTTTCAGTAATAGCTCCAACACTACTTCTAATAACATTAACTTTAACTCCTTCTACATCTATTTTCTTTAAGGAGTTTTTAACTGCTTCTTCTGATCCTTTAACATCTGTTTTTAATACTACATTTATTTCTTTTTTACCATCTTTTATTTGAGAAAATAAATCATCTAAGCTCATACCACTTCTATTAGTATCTTGTTCTCTAGCTCTTTGTTTTCTTTCTTCAGATATATTTCGAGCTTCTTTTTCAGTAGCAAAAGCCATAAATTTATCTCCAGCAGTTGGTAAATCATTTAATCCTGTGATTTCAACTGGTGTTGATGGTGGGGCAATTGCTACATCATTACCTTTATCATCTTTCATAGTTCTTACTTTGCCATATGAAGTTCCAAGTACTATAGGATCTCCAAGTCTAAGAGTACCATTTTGAATTAAGATACTAGCAATACAGCCCTTATGTTTATCCATTCTAGCTTCTATTACTGCACCTGATGCATATCTATTAGGATTTGCTTTTAATTCTTGCATAGAAGCAATTAATAGGATAGATTCTAATAATTCATTTATTCCTTCATGAGTTTTAGCAGATATTTTATTAACAATAATATCTCCACCCCATTCTTCTGGAGTAAGACCATATTCAGCAAGTTCTGTTAAAACTTTATCTGGATTTGCATCTGGTTTATCCATTTTATTTAAAGCAACAATAATAGGTACACCAGCAGCTTTAGCATGATCAATTGCTTCCTTAGTTTGTGGCATAACTCCATCATCAGCCGCTACTATAATAATTACAATATCAGTAACTGATGCTCCTCTAGCACGCATCTCAGTAAATGCTTCATGACCTGGAGTATCAATAAATGTGATTAATTCTCCGTTGCATCTAGTTTGGTAAGCACCTATAGCTTGTGTTATTCCACCAGCTTCACCTTCAACTACATTAGCATCACGAATCGCATCAAGTAAAGATGTTTTACCATGATCTACATGCCCCATAATAGTAACAACTGGAGGTCTTGGTTCTAGATCTTTTTCATCATCTAACATTTCATAATTTTCAAAATCATTTATATCTGTACTTTCTTCTCTCTTTAATATTTTATTATAATCTGAAACTAATATTTCACATGTATCAAAATCAAGAGAAAAATTTAAATTAGCCATAACTCCTAAGGCAATTAACTTTTTTATAAGCTCAGCAGGATTAACCCTCATAGATTCTGATAAATCTCTAACAGTCATTCCATCTTTATAAATAACAACACTAGTATTTTCTGTATTACTTTGTAATTTTTCACGATGCTTATACATTTCTTTCTTTTGACGCAAAAATTCTTCGTTTTTCTTACTTACTGGTTGTTTTTTCATTTTTTGTTTTTTTGTGATAGTTTTATCAATATCTATAGCACTTTCTTCTACTATTCTATCAACGGTTTCAATAAGTTCATCCTCATCTTGTGCTTCTTGTTCTTCTTCACTTAATATATAATCTTCATTATCTTGAATTTCATTATCAAGTAAAGTAATATCATCATCACTAAGCATAGAATCTTCATTTTCTACTTCAATACCTAATTTTTCACATAAAGCAAATATTTCTTCCTTACTTTTTGAAACATCCATAGCATATTCAAGTACGCTCATCATATTATCACCTATCCTTCTATTATATTTTTTATTTTTTCATATATTTCATCACTTATTTCTACTTCTAAATGTCTTTCTAAAGCTTTTGTTTTTTTAGCTTTTTCTAAAACATTTAAGTCTTTTTTAATATATGCTCCTCTTCCATTTAACTTTCCAGTTAAATCAACTTCTACATTACCATCTTTATCTCTTACTATTCTAAGTAATTCTCCTTTTGGTAATCTTTCTTTTGTAATAACACAACTTCTAAGTGGGATTTTTTTAACTTTCATATAATCACCTACTCACTTCTAATTACTATTCCTAATTCTTCTGCTTGTTCTTTAGTTTTTATATCAATTTTATAACGAGTTAAACGACTAGCTAGTCTAGCATTTAAACCACCTTTACCAATTGCAAGTGAAAAGTTATCTCCACTAGCTACTACAATAGCTTCTTGTTTCTTAGGATCAGTAACCATTACTGTCAAATCTTTTGCAGGAGATAATGCATTGGCAATAAATACTTCAGGATCTTTATCGTATCTTACTACATCTACTTTTTCATTTCCTAATTCTTTTAAAATATTAGCTATTCTACTTCCTTTTTCTCCAATACATGCTCCTATAGGATCTATTCTATCATTTTCAGAGAAAACAGCTATTTTACTTCTATTACCAGCATCTCTAGCAACTGAATAAACCATAACAGTTCCATCTGAAAGTTCTGGTATTTCTAGTTCAAATAATCTCTTTAAGAATCCATAATGTCTTCTAGAAAGTAATATTAATAAACCTTTTCCGTTATTATCGACTTTAGTAACGTATACTTTAATACTTGATCCCATCTCAATAGTTTCACCAGGAATTAAGTCTTTTTTAGGTAAAATACCATTAGTTCTTCCTAAGTCAATAAAATAATTGTCAGTATCTTCAAGTGCTACTGTACCAACTAATAATTCATCTTGTTTATCACCAAATTCATCCATTATAGAGTTTCTTTCAGCTTCCCTTATCTTTTGAACTATTACTTGTTTAGCGGTTGAAGCAGCTACTCTACCAAAATCTTTTGGAGTTACTTCAGTATCAATAGTATCTCCTATTTCTTTAGTAGAATCTATCTTTTTAGCATCTTCTAATGATATTTCAAAAATATCATCTTCTACTTCTTCAACAATTTCTTTATATGAGAAAACCTTAATAATTCCATTATCTCTATTTATCTCTACTTTAACATTTTGATCTCCATCAAAATTCTTCTTATAAGCTGCTGCTAAAGCAAGTTCCATAGCTTCAAAAACTACTTCTCTATCAATACCTTTTTCTTCTACAATATTATCTACTGCCTTTATAAAGTCTTTTCCATTCATTTTAAACCTCTCCTTTTTCTTTAGCATAAATATCAAGCACATCAATATCTTTAGCTAAATTATTATCATCAACTATTTTATTTAAAATATCAGTAGCTTTTACTACAGTATCTAAATCAATAAGTTTTTTTTCATGCGTATCTAAAACTATATATAAAGTTTTAATACTACCTTTTTTTTCTTCATAAACATCATCAATAAATAGCTTTAAATTATCAAGTTTATCTCCAACTAATGAAACTATTTTTTCTTTCATATTACCTCCATCAAATTAAAGAGTGGGATTATTCCCACTCCGTTGTTACCACTATTATAACATAATATTTTTTAAATTCAAGAGTATTATCTACTTTTAACTAATGATTTTACACGTTTACTAATATAATTAGTTGTATTTGGATTAGTATTTACTGCTTCATATACTCTATCATATTTTTTACATAATCTATTTACATTATCATTTCTCTTGAACTTAGCTTCTGCTTTTATCAGTACATTTTTATTTAATTTATACCAACAATCATTGTATGCATTATCACATACTCTATATATTTTATCATTATCAACTATTTTTAAAGATTTAATAGAAGTATGTTTAATATAAGCATCTTCTTCTTTTAATATTTTATTTTTATTTTTATCAAATAATTTTACAATATTTTTTAATTTTTTTTGTATTTTTGATACATAGTTGATTCTATAAAAAGATACTGCCGCTGCTACTGTTTCTAAAGTTATACCACTTATCATCAATGATGGAGCTATTCTTGGTATACGTCTTAAATAAAATATAGTACATCCTAATATAAAAGCACTAATAAGACCATACCCTATTAAAGCTATTTTCTTGTCTTGTTCATATACTTTTATATTTTTCTTTAAAGCTTTATTTTTATCATCTATATATTCTGCTTGATTTCTTTTAATTATTTGCATATCAATATCATCTTTATCATCACAAATAATCTCATCAAATTCATTATTATTATGTGCTACCACAACTACACTATCATTGTCTTTCTTTGTAACTGAATAATCCATAACCATAATATCACCCCTTTAAACGTTCATATATTATAACATAAACTCTTAATTTTGTAAAGAAAAAAGCTTATATTAAGCTTTTTTTCACTTCTGCAACACTAATATTTTTTTGTTCTCCTGTTTCCATGTTTTTTAGTGTTATTGTATTAGTTTTTATTTCATCATCACCTATTATAACAACATATTTTACATTTATTCTATTAGCATACTTAAATTTTTGTTTTGTATTTTTAGATAAATCGCAAACATCTACTTTAATATTATCATTTCTTAGTTTCTTCATAGTATTTAATATATATTCTATATTATCACTCATAGGTAATATTAAAACATCTAAATCAGTTTTTTGTTCAACTTTTATAATATTTGCATCTAATAGTTGATCAAATAATCTTGTTAAACCTATACTCATTCCTACACCAGGTAATTTTTTATCAGTATAATATTCCGCTAATGAATCATATCTACCACCTGATGAAATACTACCTATTGATTTATAATCATCTAGAATAGTTTCATAGACAGTACCTGTATAATAATCTAATCCTCTAGCTATTGTTAAATCAATCATATAGTTATCTTTAGGAACTTCTAACATAGACATATACTTAACTACTATCTCCAGTTCATTTACCCCTTCTATAAATACTTCATTATTAATATTTAAATTTCTTAAAGATTTTATAACTTCATCATTATTACCTTTAATACTAATAAAATCTAATATTTGATTTACTTTATCTTCAGATATTTTATCAAGTAATATTTCTTTTAATGATGACACTCCTATTTTATCAATTTTATCTATATCTCTTAAGATATCTGAGGCATTATCTAGAAGTCCTAAACTTTCAAAAAAGCCATTAAGTATTTTTCTATTATTAATCCTAATAGTAAATTTACCAATATTCATTTTAGTAAATACTTCATTAATAGCAGCTGGTACTATTGCATCATTAAATAAGTCTAGTTTTTCATCACCAATAATGTCTATATCACATTGATAAAACTCTCTAAATCTACCTTTCTGACTTCTTTCCCCTCTAAATACTTTACCAATTTGATATCTTTTAAATGGAAATATCAAATCATTATAGTTTTTAGCTACATATTTTGCTAAAGGTACAGTAAGATCAAATCTTAATGATAAATCATTATCTCCTTTATTAAATCTATATATTTGTTTTTCTGTTTCTCCTCCAGCTTTAGCAAGTAAAACATTAGAATACTCTATTACTGGAGTATCAAGAGGTAAAAAGCCATATTTTTCATAAGTATCTCTAATAATATCTTTTAATTTATTAAATAAAATTTGTTCTTCTGGTAATAATTCCATAAAACCTGATAATGTTTTTGGATTTACTTTTTCCATATTTATTCCTCCTTTAATATAAAAAGCTATATAAGCTTATACTTATATAGCTAAAAGTACAAGCATCATTAATAGATGCTTAATTTATCTTTTAAGCACCTAAGTTAAAGTGATGATGATGTGATTTTATATTTGTCATATTATCACTTCCTTTAATGACTACATTATACTATTTTTATTATAGAATGTCAATTTAGATACTTATTCTATTAATTACTTTAGTTATTTTTTTAGAAAACTGTTTTCTATACTCTTTAGGATATTTAAAACTACTATGAAATTGTGATATGTTTTCATATAAAGTCCAATCATTTGAATACTCTCCATAATACCACATATCTAAATCTATAAATTTAAATCTTTTAGATTTAGGATCATACATGATATTTCTATCAGATAAGTCATCCATAACTATACCCTTTTTAGATATTCTTTTAATATTTTTTAATGCTTTAAAATAAGCTTTTTTAAACGAATTATAAGAAATATCAGATATTCTATTATGTTCATTTATATCTACTAATGAATATCCATTAACTAATTCCATAAGATATCCAACTCTATCATCATAAGTTCTTACTGCAATAGTTGGAGCAACTACGTTATTACGTTTTAAAAATGAATTATTAGCAAAACTAAGAGCATTTTGTCCTTCATCATTAAATACTTCTTTATCTTTATATAATTTTAATACTTCAAGTCTCTCATAATTTACATATAGTTCTGAAAAACAATTACTTTTACTACCATTTATTCCATATAACTCAGTAAACTTACCTAATTCTTCCTTCGTCATTAATATTGTTTCTGTTCTTTTTAAATTAAACATATGTAAATCCCCTTTTATCTCTTTTTTTGTTTTTTAATTTTGGATACCATAGAAGTCTCACATAAAGCCATCTCTAAACAATTCATATTTTCTTCTTCGTAGCTATCTTGCATAATACTCCATAAATCTGTATCTATAAAACAAAATACTTTTCTTTTAACATCATAAACCATATTACCACTATGTAAATCACGCATATAAACTTTTAAATTAGAAATAGCTCTTACATCTTCTCTAGCAATATTACACGCTCTTTTTATATCTTCTTCTTCAATTCCTCTTATATTTATATCCTTATTTTTAAATTCCCAAGGCGTATATCCTTCAACGTAATCTGTAATATATCCTCTTAATTCTTTTTTGATATAAACTTTTTCTTTTGGAAGTATAACATGATGCTCTAACAATGTTTGTCTTACATCCTCGGATAAAGTAGAATTATCTTCAAAAGCTTTATATTTATAATTCTTTTTAAATACTTTTATTACTTCCTTTTTTTTAGGAATATAGTATAAATCAGAAAATAATTGATTACATAAAATATAATTATCTAAAAAGAAAAGTTTTAATTTTCCAAAATGTCTTTTTTTCATAATATCGCCTCTAAATAATCTTATATCTCCACATCAGCGCATATTATATCATATTTTTGGTATTTATACAAATAAAAAAGAGTTATTATACTCTTTTTGAATAAATACACCCACAATAATCTTGTCTATATAAATTATATTTTTTAGCAAGTTCTATACTATGTTTATAACCATCTTTCTTCTTGAAATCAGAATATAAAAACTTAACATCATATTTTTCTTCTAAACTTTTACCTATCTCATTTAATAAATTAGAATTCTTATAAGGACTTACTGTAAGTGTTGTACCAAAATAATCAAAACCTTTTTTCTTGGCTATTTCAGCAGTTTTTTCAAGTCGTAAATTAAAACACACACCACATCTAGAACCTCTTTCTGGCTCATTTTCTAATCCTTTTACTTTTTCATGATATAAATCATTATCATAATCACAATCTAATATTTCTATTTTATTTTTATGAGGAAACTCTTTTATAAAACGAATTTCTTCTTCTTTTCTTTTTAAGTATTCTTCGTATGGTTCTATATTAGGATTGTAATAAAGAATTGTTATATCAAAATAATCTGTTAAATATGAAATAACATGTGATGAACAAGGAGCACAACAACTATGTAGCAAAATAGTTTTTTTACTGCCTTTAATACTTTCTAACAACTCATCTAATTTAGTCTGATAATTTATTACTTCCATAATTTCTTCCACTCATACAACCTAAGATATTAGCTTTTCTATTCCTTTTATAATCTTTTTTCTTTAATACTTTATATCCAGGTCTTTCTTTTCTTTCTTTTTTATACTCTTTTGGTAGTTTTATAACTAAGTCATTTCTTCTAAATACTTGACCTTTCCATAATAAAACGTTATCTTCTGGCATTATTACTTTACCTGATTCTTCTTCTAAAGCTTCTGTTTTTATTTTAAATTCCATATCTATACGCATTAAATTAAATTCCATATCTATACGCATTAAAAGCGGTAAACTTGATGATTCTGCATCAAATAATTCTTCATAAATAGTCTGTTTTAAAAAGTGTGCTTTATTTTTGTTATTCCTTGCTTTTGTTATACAATAAGTAATACAAGCATTTTTTTCTCTTTCATCTGGTGACATGTTTGGAAAATTTTCAAAATATAATGATGTACTAGCATAATCCATTAAGAACAATCTATATATTCCTGTTTTAGTATGTAGTTCTTTACATATATCATAATCAATTAAAACATAACTATCTTCTTGTTTATTTAAATCTCTAAGTAATTCTTCAATAAAACCATCTTCTACTAATAAGTTTTTAATTTTCATCTTTTTTCACCTTCTTGTTATATCTATTTAAAAACTCTTCTCTATATTCTAATATCTTATCTTCTTTTATAGCTTCTCTTAACTCTTCAGTTAGTCTAATTAAGAATCTGATATTATGAATAGAAAGTAATCTTTGACCTAGTGTTTCTTCTACAGAAAATAAATGTCTAATATAAGCCCTAGTATAATTTTTACAACAGTAACAATCACAACCTTCTTCTACAGGTCTAAAGTCTTCTTTAAATTTAGCATTTTTCATATTTACTTTACCATCTTTAGTAAATACATTACCATGTCTTGCTAGTCTTGTTGGAAGGACACAATCAAAGATATCTACACCACGTATTACTCCTTCTATTATATCAATAGGATCTCCTACTCCCATTAAGTATCTTACTTTGTCATCTGGTAGATAAGGAATAGAATTATCTATCATTTCATACATTGTCTTTTTATCTTCACCAACAGAAGTTCCTCCAATAGAGTAACCATCAAAGTTCATCTTAACAGTTTCTTCTGCACTATATTTACGTAAATCTTTAAACTCTCCACCTTGTACAAATACAAATAAATCTTGAATTTTATTATTATGAACATATTTACATCTTTATTCCCAACGTAGAGTTATTTCAACTAA
>CAYRAF010000040.1:0-1512 GCA_964422195.1 uncultured Muribaculaceae bacterium
GGTACATGGGAAGTTAGATTAGTTACAGATAAAGAATTAGAAGTAGAAATTATTAATTATTTAAAGGAACAATATAAATTATTTAAGAAAATTAAACTTACACATGATTATCCACATTGTTGGAGATGTAAGAGTACATTAATTCAGTATCCAAAACCAGCTTGGTACGTAGAAGTTACAAAACATAAACAAGAAATAATTGATGCTAATAAAAAGATTAATTGGTATCCTGATTATGTTGGTACTAAACGTTTTGATAACTGGCTTGAAAATATGATTGATTGGGGAATATCAAGAAATAGATATTGGGGATGCCCACTTCCTATTTGGACATGTGAAGATTGTGGTAAGTTTGAAGTAATTGGTTCACTTGATGAATTACAAGATAGAGTTATAGAAGATATTGATGTACGTTCCATTGAACTTCATAGACCATATGTGGATGATTTACATATTAAGTGTGAATGTGGACATACAATGAATAGAGTAAAAGATGTAATGGATGTATGGTTTGATTCAGGATCTATGCCTTATGCTCAATATCATTATCCTTTTGAAAACAAAGAATTATTTGAAAATCAATTTCCTGCAGACTTCATTGCTGAAGGAGTTGATCAAACAAGAGGATGGTTCTATGTATTATTAGTTATTTCTACATTAATATCAGGAGAATCTAGTTTTAAAAATGTAGTTGTTAATGATATGATGTTAGATGCTCATGGTAAGAAGATGTCTAAATCAACAGGAAATATAATTGATCCAGTTGAAATTATGCAAAAATATGGTGCAGATACAATTAGATGGTATATGATGTATGCATCTCCTGTATGGACACCACTTAAGTTTGATGAAGAAGGAGTAAAAGAAGTTAATTCTAAATTCTTTAATACCTTAAGAAATACTTATTCATTCTTTGAATTATATGCTAATACTGATAATATGGATCCAAGAGAATATACGATAGATTATAAAGATTTAGAAGAAATAGATAAATGGTTACTTTCTAAATATAATAAGTTATTAGATAAAGTAATAAGTTATTATGAAGAATATGATTTAACTAAGGTAGTAAGGACAATTACAGATTTTGTAAATGATGATTTATCTAACTGGTATATTAGAAGAAACAGAAGAAGATTTTGGAAGAGTGAGGCAGATATTTCTAAAAAAGGTGTATATCAAACTACTTATGAAGTATTACTTGGATTATCTAAAATAATTGCTCCAATTGCTTCATATACTGCAGAAGAAATATATACAGCATTAACTGAAAAAGAATCAGTTCATTTAGAAGATTTCCCTAAAGCAGATTTATCTTTAGTAGATGAAAAAATAGAAGAGAGAATGGATTTAGTAAGAGATATTATTTCACTTGGTAGAAATGCTAGAGAAGAGGCTAAGATAAAGGTTAGACAACCAATAAGTGAAGCTATAATTGATGGTAAGAAAAAAGAAATTTTAAGTGATAATGGTGGTATTACAGCATTTATTCTTGATCCATCTTTAAGTCTT
>CAYRAF010000040.1:1522-8488 GCA_964422195.1 uncultured Muribaculaceae bacterium
GAATTAAATGTTAAAGATGTAGAATTTGAAAATGATTTATCTAAATATATGAATTATGAGGTTAAACCTAACTTTAAAGTAGCTGGTAAAATATTTGGTTCTAATATGAAATTATTTGTTAGTGCTTTAGCCAATCTTTCAAATGAAGAAGTAACTAAGTTACAAAATAATGAAACTATTAATGTTGAAGTAGCTGGAGAAACTCATGAAGTAACATCTGAATTATGTGATATTAGAATATCTTCTAAAGAAGGATTTAATGCAACTATGTTAAATAATAACTTTATTATTTTAAATACAACTTTAACTGATGATTTAATTCATGAAGGTATCGCAAGAGAGTTAATTTCTAAAGTCCAAAATATGCGTAAAGCAAAAGATTTTGAAATAACAGATAGAATTAATTTATATTATAGTCCAAATTCTGAATTTGAAGATTCTATTAAAGACTTTGTTGAAATGATTAAGAAAGAAACATTAGCTTTAGAATTTACTAGTAAAGAAGGATTAACGGAAAGTTATAATTTAAATGGAATAGAAGTTTGTCTTGATGTAGAAAGAAGATAGACTTCTTTTTTTGTTTGTGTTATAATATCATGACAAAGAAGGGATATTTATGGATTTTAAAAATATATATTTAAATTATAAAGATAGAAATGGTAATTTAAATACAGTATCTTCAGGTGAGGTTAAAAGTACAAAGTTTTTTCCATATTATTATATAAATGAAAGAAAGTATATTTTTAAGCCTTTATCAAAAACAAAACCATTTTCTACACCTTTATATGGTTATGCTGAAGTATTTTGGTCTAATGTAATACATAATTATTTTGATGAAGATACTCCTATATATAATCTTGCTATATGTAAAGGTTATGAAGACGAAGTAGAAAATTATAGAGATCAAGGTACATTAGTACCATCTATTGTTAAGAAAGATGAAAAGTTAGTTAATTTATTAGAGTTTTATAGAGAAAATAAGGATGAAAAAGTTGATATTGATAAATATATTAATTATTGTGGAGTTTTTTATGATTATACACTTATTTTAGAATCTGATTTTGTATCTAATAATAAAGAAGTAGGAGAAGAACTTGCAAGACAAATATTATATTCTATTTTAAGAGCAGATAGTAATTATCATTATGAAAATGTATCTTTTGTCTATGAAAACAATTGTTTTAAGAAAGTAGCAAAACCAATTGATCATGAATTTTCTTTATATTTTTCTGCACCTGATTATCCATTAATTCATAGATTTCAACTTGACAGTTTCTTAAAAACAATAGATACAGAAGAAATAGGATTAGATGGTTTTTGGCCTTACTTAGGTGCTAAAAAGAATATCTTTAAAAATATTGATTATATAGTAAAGCATTATCCAAATGTGGTAGAAGAGTTTATAAATAAACTTGATTTATTTATTAATGACTTAGAAAATGATAGATTAGTTATTCCAGATAATAAAGATTACTTTTATCCTTTTTCTACTTTTGATCATGAATGGGGAATTGCTAAATATAAAGAACATGATGAAAAAAGAGAAATGGTTGCTTTAGAGGGAATAAAACCAGTTTCATATGATGAAGTGAAGAATAATTTAGACAATATATCTGCCGAGATAGTAGTAGGTAGTAAGGTAATTAGAAATCATTTAGTTAATAAATTAAATACATATAAGAATAAAAATGTATTTGAAAAATCGAAATAGGGTAATACTATTGAAATAAAGGTAACTTTATGTTATAATGAATATGTCAAGGAAACTTGCATAAAATAAAAAAGGATACGTTTGATTGCTGGAATCAGACGTAATCCCTTGATTGGATTCATCTGAAATCAACTAAGTTGAAATCAGATGTTTTTATCTATTTAAGGTATAAATTATATATAAGTATAAATATTGTGATAAATAGTAGGAGTATAATGAAAAATAGAGATTTTTCTCTTTTAGTCACAATAACACCTCCCTTCTTAATTGAAGGGAAAACATCTGATATATTTCAAACGTATCCAGTATAATTATATCAAACAATTGTTTTATGTACAATAATTAATATGAAAAAATTGCAAAATATAAATCTATATGTTATAATGTATTTGTCAAGGAAACTTGCATAAAATAAAAAAGGGAACATTCAATATCGCATGTTGAGTGTTGCCAATAATTTTGGTTTCACCTAATTCATGGCTGAGTTAGGTGATTTTCTTTACAAACAAATTACAAATAGTAATAAGATAAGCAAAGTTATGATAAAGAGGAGAAAGAAGATTATAAAATCTTTTTTACTCATCGTATCACCTCCATTCTTAAAAAGATGAAGGCAATCACCCAACTATTAAATGTTCCTATATATTATACAATAAGTAAACTAATGTTTGCAATAAAACAGACTAAAAAAAGTCTGTTTTTCTTTATCACTAAAAAATACTTTCTTAATAATATATAGTAGAGGAGGTATTTATGAAAATATTAGTACTTGGAGGAGATAAAAGATATATATCATTAATGAATAATTTAGATTATCCTATTGATTGTGTTGGTTATGAAAATAAGAAATTAAATGAAAATATAGTAAAGAAAAAAATAGAAGATATTAATTTATATAAATATGATATTGTTATTTTACCAATACTTGGTATTAATGATAATTTTGAAATAAATAGTTTAGATGGAATGATAAAATTAGATAAAGAATTATTTGATACTTCTAAAAAAGACTGTGTTTTTTATACTGGGTTAATTACAGATATGATGCATCATTTATTTGAAAATAAAGATCTTGTTTCATTTCTTCAAGATAAAGAAGTAAAACGAGGTAATGATGTATTAACAATAGAAGGTGTTTTAGAGAGAGTAAATGAGAAAAAAAGGGATAATATCACGATATTAGGCTTTGGTAATTTAGGAAGTAAACTTTCTTATATTTTATCTGATTATAATATTAATATAGGTACAAATGATGAATATTTAGCTGATTACTTTCCAAGAAAGTTCTTTTTAACTACTAATAAACAAGCTATGAAAATTTATTTTAAAAGCAGTGATTATATTATTAATACAGTACCTAAAAATATTATAGATGAAGAATTACTTAAATGTACATCTGCGCATGTTTTAGATATAGCATCATCTCCATATGGTATGGATAAAGATATATCTAAAAACTATTTTAATTATCATTTATATTCATCTATTCCTTCCAAGTATGCTCCAGAAGAAGCAGGGAAAATACTTGCTAAAAAAATAATAAGAGATCAGAAAGGAAAGAATATATGAAAGTAGGATTTGCTATCACTTCTTCTTTTTGTACATTAGATAAAATATTATTTAATTTAACAGAATTAAAAGAAGCGGGATATGATATATATCCAGTAGTTAGTGAAAATATTGTAAAATATGATACTCGTTTTGGTAAAAGTAAAGATTTTATAGAAAAAGTAGAAAAAATAACTGGTAAGAAGGTAATGTCTACAATTGTAGAAGCTGAAACGTTTGGGCCTAAAAATAAAATGGATGTTATGGTTGTTGTACCTGCAACAGGTGACTTTTTAGCTAAACTTGCAAATGGTATTACAGATAATCCTGTAAACTTGGCAGTAAAAGCTACGTTACGTAATCAATCTCCAGTAGTAATCGCTGTATCTACAAATGATGGCTTAAGTTTAAATGGAGAAAATATAATGAAATTATATAATAAAAAAGATATTTATTTTGTACCATTTGGTCAAGATGATTATAAGAATAAGCCAAATTCTTTAATTGCTCATTATGATTTACTTTTACCTACCATAGATAAAGCCTTAGAAAATAAACAGATACAGCCAGTTATTAAAGAATATAAGAAATACAAGGATTAATATAGTAATTCTTGTATTTTTTGTTGCATATTTACTAAAAACCTTTTATAATAAATAATTAATTAGGAGGGTTTGTATGGTAGAAATTAAAGCAAAAAGAATAGAAGATCATATTTTTTATGGTGCAATTGATGAGAATAGAAAAGAAGTTATTAGTTTTGAATATGAGAAAATAGAAAAATATGAAGGTCTATACTACTGTAAAAGATATGATGGTACTTGGGATATGTACATGAAAGAATGGAAAAAACCATCTATTAAAAAAGCTTTAGATCAAAGTAGTGGTTATGAAATCATTAATCATATTGATAACTGGAATTTTATTGCTAGGAAAAACGGAAAAGTTGGAATAATTGCCTTAAATTTAACGGGTAAAGAAAAGATTAGAAGTGTTTATAGATTTGGTAAAGCTAGTGAAATTAGAAAAGAAGAAGATGGAACAATAAGATTGATAAAACACCAAAAAAATGGCGATGATTTATTTGGCTTTTATAATGATGAAAAGTATGGTACTTTTGATCCGGAATATTTATCTATAGAAAAGCGGTGTTTTCCTCTAAAAGATAATTTGCCTTCTGATGGTGCAAAATATGTAGAAAATAAAGATCTATTATGGTATTCAAAAAGAGTAAATGGCGATGTTGTTTTTGGAATAAAGCAATTTGCTTGGAATGGACCGAAAGATAAATTTATATTAGAAGATTTTCTACCATGTGAATATAACAATATTTGTTTTTTAGATAATAATATTATTGAGTTGACAAAAAAAGTGGATGGTAAAATACAAAAAGGATGTATATGTTATTCAGTATACTGGAATATGCTATATAATTATGGTTGGGTAGGAAGAGCTGATTTTAGAAAAGAAATAAAAATACCTTGTGAATATGATAGTATAAAATATGAAGTTATGGATGAAGTATTAGGAGAAGATTTTATAAAGCTTTATAAAGATAATAAAGTAAAAATGTTATATGTGAATTGGAATAAAACTGCTGGATATTTTCGTGATAGTGTGCATAACAGAGAAGAAAGATATCATAGTGTAGTTGCTTTAGGAAATGGCAAGTTTTATGATTCAATAGAAAAAGTTTCTGATAGAATATTTTTAGGACATAGATTTCATGGTTGTGATATTTTAACAACCTATGAAACAGGTGAATACAATACTAGTTTTCATACTCTAACAGGAAATTATGCTTCCGTGATGAAAATTGAAGATTTAAGTTTTGGTTCTAATGCATGGATTGCAACTTTGAAAAACGGAGGTAAACAATATATTAGTTTTAAGTATGTAAATGGTAGACGTTCTGATCTAATAAAATCTCCTATTGTAAAGGACATTGATTTTGTTGCTTATACAAATAATGAAAAGATAGCTATGATTATGGAATCTAATAATGGAGAGAAAAGTATATATACTCCAGATTATAAGTTAGTTGTAGAAAATGTTTTAAATGTTAAACATCATGATGTATTATATTTTTATGAAGTACAAAATAAATCTTGTAAAAAGCAAATATATGATGACAATAATAAATTTATGTTTGAATGTAATCTTGATGATATAGTATCAACAGTAAATTATAGTAATCGTGTATTTAGTATACAAAATTTTCATAATGATCATGTTAAATTGAAACTATGTAAAGAGTTTGATAATGAATATGATAAAGAAAAATATGAAACATTTAAGATGGTTCTGGAAGGGCATACATTTAAGCATTTTGATGCCTATCCATATGATAAACCTTATTCGTTCCATAAACACTTTATTTGTGATTATATAATTCTATATGAAGATGGACAAAAGCAACGAAGGCTAACAGATATTAATTTTTCAACCGGAGAAGTAAGATATATTTGTAATGGAAATTTTAGATTGGAAAGTTTTAACAAAGATTATACAAGAACGATTATATCTTTACATAATGATGATCCTCTTGGATCTAATAGACTATTTGCAGTTATTGATAATAAAGATGGTAATCTTGTTATTCCTTTTAATTATTCCAATATTTCTTATAATAAAGAAAATAATACTTTTATATGTACAAAGGAGCATATAGAAATGGTGGAAGAATGTCATGGAAAAACTGTTTCTGAAGATATAGAAATTGATACTGATGGCTTTGAAGTTATAAATGAAAATATCAAATCTGATGTAAAAGTAAAACAAAAAACAGATAAGAAGAATTAATTCTTATCTGTTTTATTTTGGTGTATTTTTTTGAGAAAGTTTCAATAAAAATAAGGAATCTTTAAAATATTAAACTTATAATATATATGAGATCAATAATAGATAGAATTTCTATCTATTTTTTATGAAAGGAGAGATTATGAATTATTATGACGAAATAAAAGAAAACTTAATAAGATGTGAAATATATGATAAATCAAAAGATTTTTCAAAAAACAAAAATAGAGTTATAACATACTTTAAGAATGGTAAATTATTAAATGAAGCTGGTAAAGAGTATGGTAAAAATATAATTAAACACTATTCTGAAAAACTAATGATAGAAGTTGGTAAAAAATATAATGAGAGAACTTTATATAGAATGAGAAAATTTTATGAAGTATTTAGTAATGAAAAATTGACACCATTGGTGTCAAAATTAAGTTGGAGTCATTATATACAGCTTTTATCATGTAAAAGTACTGAAGAAATCATCTATTATATTAATATTACTATAAGTAATAATTTAAATAAAAGACAATTACAAGAAAAAATTAGTAACAACAATTTTGATAAATTAAGTGTTGATGTAAAAAATAAATTAAATGATTTTGATAGATTAAAGGTGAATGATTTAGTTCCAAATCCTATAATTATTAATTCAAATCAATTAAAAAAAGAAATTACTGAATATGCATTAAAACAATCTATATTAAATAACCTAGATAATTTTTTAGATCAATTGGGAATAGGTTTTACTTATGTTGGCAATGAGTATAAAATTAAATTAGGAGATAGATATAATTATATAGACTTACTTCTTTATAATATTAAATATAAGTGCTATGTAGTCTTTGAACTTAAAATTACTGAAATCAAAAGTGAACATATATGACAAATAGAAAAGTAGATGAATTATATAGATA
>CAYRAF010000041.1:0-8293 GCA_964422195.1 uncultured Muribaculaceae bacterium
ATAGTAGTATGGGTAAGGTTGTGCTAAGAAAGGATAATAATATGAAAGAATTTTATGAAAAAAACAAAAAAAAATTAGATATTGCATTTATAGTTGCAATTATTTTATTTGTAGTCTATTTAGCATGGAGTTTATATTTCTCTAAAATTGTTATATTTAACAAGGAAGTAGCAAAAGTAGAAGATGCTGGTAAAAAGTATTATGCTATGTATGCAACTAATCTACCAACTAGTGAAAGCCAAGTTACAAAAGTTACTTTAAGAACTTTATATGAAAAGGACTTTATAAAAGCCGAAAACTTATATGTTCCTAAAACAAAGACAGGATGTAATTTAGATGAATCTTGGGTTAAAGTAAGAAAAGAAAATGGTATAGATAAATATTATACTTATTTAAAATGTGGTAAATATGAAAATAAAGTTGATCATGTAGGACCAACAATTACATTAAATGGTAAAAAAGAAGTTACTATTGATGTTAATGCTACATATAAAGATGAGGGTGTTAAATCAGTTAAAGATAATGTAGATGGAAATATAGAAACATCAAAAGTTACTATAGAAGGTACTGATATTGATACAACAAAGGTAGGAACTTATAAAGTTAAATATAGTGTAACAGATAGTTTACTAAATAAAACAGTAGAAACAAGAACAGTAAAAGTAGTTAGAAAACTTGAAGGTATTATAAAACAAGATACTAATGGATTAAATTATTATTCAGAAAGTGTAGAAAATAATTATTTACAATTTTCTGGAATGCTTTGGAAAATTGTAGGTCTTAATAAAGATGGTACTATAAAAATAATTGCTTCATCTCCAATAGCAAACCTTATATATGGAAATGAAACCAAATATAAAAATTCTAATGTTTATAAATGGCTAAATGATTATTTCTATGATCATATTGAATCAAAAGATTATATAGTAGAAAAAACATGGTGTGTTAAGAAAACAGGTGATGTTAACAACATTAGTGATAAATGTGATGAACAAGTTAAAGCTAAAGTGGGACTTCTAAATGTAGATGAATTTAATAAAAATTTTTCAGCTATAGGAATACGTGACACTTCGGTATTTACTTTAACAAAATCAACAAATAAGAAAAAACAAGCATATATTTATGACGCATTTGATTTTGATTATCAAACAATTGAAAATGATGATTATGCAGGTATCATGCCAGTAATAAATATAAAAGAAGGATTGTATGTATCTACAGGCAATGGAACAGCATCAAATCCGTACATTATTAATGATTATAAAAGAGGTAAAGCAAATACTCCAATTAAGGATAGATTAGTAGGTGAATATATTAATTATTCGGGTTATTTATGGAGAATATCGGAAAACAATAAAAACGATGCTATCTTGATAATGCAAGGTGATGTTGGTATAAGCGGAAGAGTTATAATGTACTTATATGAGGGAAAAACTAAAACATATAATATTAAAGAAAAAGGAAATGTTGGTTACAAAGTAGAAAAAAATATTGAAAAATATTTAACAAAAACAAAAAATATAATAAATAATAATTGGGAAATTCCTACAATTGATGCTAATAAAACATTTAATACATATAAAAAAGAAAGATTTAAATCAAAATATTCAATCCCTGCGTCTTATGATATATTCTCTGCTGGTAGTGATGGTAGAGAAACTTCATGGCTTATTGATACAGATAAAAATGAAAAGTATATTAGAATAACATCTCCAACAGGAATGGCTTTTAGATTAGATACAGATGGAGAAGGTAAAGCTTTCGAAGAAAATGGTATTCAATTAAAAATCAAAATTAAAAATAATCTAAAAATAGTGTCAGGAGGTGGGACAGTATATAACCCATATACTGTGAAGTAGTATGAAAAAAAAGTACATGCTTATCTTAATTGCTTTTTCTATATTAGTAGCTACACTAATATGTGTTGTTGTAAATAATAAAAACAAATATATAATCATATCTCGAGTTAAACAATTAGAGAGCATTAAGAAAAAAGATCAAAAAAGGATTAAGGGATGGATAAAAATTGAAGGTACAGATATTGATTATCCTGTTATACAATATAATGAAGATATGGAGAATGTTGATTATTTATATGTATGGAAAAATACAGGAGATGAAAAATTAGAGAACCATTTTAAAATATATGGTCATAATGTTTTGAATGTTTCTAGTAAACCTTTAATCAGAAACAAAGATCATACAGGATTTGAACAATTGGCGGCGTTTATATATTATAGCGAAGCAAAAAACAATCAATTTGTTCAATATACTGTTGGTGGTAAAGACTACCTATATAAAATATATGCGGTTACATTTGCACTCGATGGGGATGATGGGGCATATCTAAAAACAAAAAAAGAAAAGAAAAAATATATTAATAAGGTTAAGAAAAAGAGTTTATTTAGATATAATGTCGATGTTAATGAAAATGATAAACTTATGAGTTTGATTACATGCACTAGAAGATTTGGGGCTGACTATTTATATGCTCAAATAATTGTTGATGCTAGATTAGTTAGAAAAAATGAAAGTATAAGACATTATAAAGTGAAAACTAGTAAGGACTATGATAAATTATTAGGAGGTAAAGTGAAATGAAAAAAATAAGAATCAGCAAGTTATTATTATTACTTTTTACAGCTGTTATTCTAATGAGTACTAATGTAAATGCTAAAAGGGAAGAAATAAATATAAACGGTACAAAGTATAATTGGTGTAGTACAAATGGAAATTCTGATGGTGAAAAAAGTAATATGAATGCTATTAAGAAAAAAAGTACAATTATTACGAGCAGTGATATGAAGCAAGAACACCCTGATGTCATATATACACCTAAATTTTATATTCCTGGAGCTGGTTATTATATATATGATAGTAATAATAAACAAAAAACAAAATCGACTAAAGAAGGTTATTATTCATTCCCTAGTAAAAATAGTGCAGAAACAGCTAAAACTACAGCTTATTATTTAAGGGATGAAGGCAACAAAAAATGTGTATATGCTATTGCTAAAGTTGAAATTTTAGAAAAATGTGATAATTTTAATCAATCGCAAAGAAAATTAAGAGATAAAATTAATATTGAGAATTTTAAACATGAAGTAAATAAAAAAGAAGGTACAGTAACATTTAGTTACCAAAAAGTTGAGGGTTATAAAGTAATATTATATTATTCTGGTAGAAAAGGTGGTTGGAATAAAAAAACTAATTGTGGAGATACACAATGTACTATAAATATTACTAATAGTAGTTCTAGTGATAATAAAAAAATGAAGTATTCTATAGTATATGTGAAAGACGTTGATAATAAAGATAATTGTCATAATGTGCATTTCTATGCTAAAACTGGATCGATGCCAAGGCTAAAAAGTAATTCTGATTATAGAAGTATATGTGAGAAAAATGGATATTATAAATTAGAAGATTTATATCAAACAATAGGTCGATGCAATAAACAATGGATAAATGCTACTCACAAAGTAACATCTGGTAAAAAGCAATCATTAAAAACAAGAATTAATCGTATGAAAAATCTTCAGAAAAGACTAAAAGAAAAAAAGGAAATTGGAAACAAAGAATTAGAAAAATATCTTAATAATAGGTCACTATTAAGTAAAACTCATGAATTAGCTAATAATGATGGTTTTTATTGTAAATTTAATAAGCAAAAAAATATAATAGAAACTAAACCTTTTACAGTAGAAGTGCCTATAAATGATTATTATGAAATGGTTTGTCAAGAAACATTAACAGGGAATTATGATACTCCAAAATTAGTTCCACATAACGGTGGTGGATTTGAGTATAATGTTGATTTGAAACATAACCTTACTTGTTATGCTAGAATTAAGAAAGAAAAAATAAAAGAGTTATCTCAAATTGTTGAATGTGATACATTAACTGAAGCAGAAGAATCTACTGAGCCTGATAAGGCTAAATCAACAGCAGGACCATCAGAGGATTTTGATATTTGTATTAAAAGCTGTGACAAAGGAAATTATACGCAAAAGTGTATTAATAAGTGTGCAAAACAAACAAAAACATATGTTACAACAAGTTTAGAAAATAATGCTAATGTTGTAAGAATGTTTAAGTCTGATGGATATTCACGAAAAACACTAGAAGATAAAGAATTGGAAGAAACACCAAAATTTTCTACTACTTGGTGTAGACATCCAGATTCTAATGATGAAGTCAAAGATTGGCATTGCACTGCATCTGGTACAAGTACAACAGACCAAAGTAAATATGATCCATCTGGAAGATATTTCCATACCACAGAATCTGGATATAAAAATTGTGTTGCATACAGATGTGTAGTGGCATGGGATGAAAATGGTAAAAAAAGAAACATTGGTAAAATGGCAGCAACATCTGGTTGTAGTAAAAATAAAGCTGTATATTTAGCTAATCCTGATTCAGGTTATGAAGTTGGATATGCAATTCTAAATTATGATAACGATGATAATAACGAAGCGGCATATCGTATAACAGAAAACACTAAAGAACAATCAGAAGATTTAAAAATAGATGCTGATGGAAAGGCTAATGATAAAGAAGGTAAATTGAATTGTTATGTAGCACCTGTTGAAGATGGTGATAATAGTGTTTGGGAAAAGAAAGTAAAAGAAATAGAAGATGCTTATGAAGCTGCAGAAAATAAATATAAAGCAAAGATGGAAGAATTGAGTTTAGATGCTATAAAAATGCAATATCATATTCAAGATTCTACTGAATCATTCTGTTCTGATGCAAAAACTTATACATTCTCAAATATTGCTGATAAAGATTCATATAAATTATCAGTAACAGAAAACTCAAGAACTGAAGAAAAAGGCTCTAATGATATAATAAAATCTAAAACAGTGTCTTATACTACAGGTTTTCCAAACTCATGCTTAACAGATGGAAAAACAACATACAAAAAAGGTTGCTGTAATCCAGATACTGAGGGAGTTAGTGGTGGAAATAGATTCTACATGGATATTACTGAAGAATTAAATATTAATAATGTATATATGTGGCCTGTTGGTGACAACGCTAATTTTAATGCTTTAGAAAAGGATACTATTTCTAAAGCACGTAAACAAGTAGAAACTAACTTAAATGGTTTAAAATTAAAAGTATGGGATGCTGATGAATATAGTAATAAAGATAGTAAACATACAGAAGGTTCGGCATGTAAAGTTGGTAAATATAGATTTACATACAATATAAAGGCTAATGCCATTAATGTTGGAGTATTAGGAAAAGAAGACGATAGATGGAATATAGATATTAATTGTTTCTATGGATACTATAATCCTATTATTGCATCATGTCATACTGAAAGAAATCTAGTTGATACAGATGGTGATGGAAAAGAGGATGCAGTAATAATTGATCAAACATTATGTAAAGATGATGATACTTCAGGTAGTGGGGGAACTAAACATAGGCAAGTATCTACATTAGTTGATAATTATATATATAGAACTATTGATTTAACAGATCCATTTAATGGTGATAAAGTTCTTCCATGGAACTGGCAAGATTCTAAAACTACAGATGCAGCTACTAATAATTTAGCAGCAAGAAAGATTGATTATGTTATAAGTCCATCTAAAACAATAGATCTTATTAAAGAAAGAAAGTATACTATCTATGATGGAGATGATAAAAGAAATTATCACTTCTATATAAGTTCTGATAATATGAAAAAAATTAGGGATTATAATACTAAAAATAGTGTAATTGGTGATTGTAATTCAAGAAAAATTGGATGTTCTAATAAATTTATTACTAATAACACATATTTTAAAGAAACATCTGGTAGTCAAGGTATTTATAATCAAAAAGGACTTACAAAATAAGGAGGTAATGATATGAAAAATGGTATGGCTGCAGTTGGTATTTTAATGATTGGTTTAATCACTATAGGTATTGTTAATGTAATTAATGATGCAACTAGTGGTCAAGAATTAGATTACTATGCTTTAAAAAATGTTACAGAAGCTGCTATGTTAGATTCTACAGATACTGATTTTTATAGATTATATGGTATTTATAGAATGGATAGGGAAATATTTGCTGAAGCTTTTGTTAGAAGATTTGCTAATGCTGTAAAAGTTAAAGATTATATTATAAATATGTATGATATAGTTGAAGTACCTCCAAAAGTAAGCGTTGAAGTTAAAACTAGGACAACTCAAGCATTCGCAAGTGATGCTATAGATATTACTAATTCAATAGACGCTATTATTGAAGATAGCTTGGATGAAAATATTTTAGATTATGCAAATTCTTGGAGTATTGATGGTTTGACAAAAGCCTATAATGGAGATACTAAAAAAGAATTAATATGTTCTGATTAGAAAGGGGATAAATAATGGTTGGTTTAAAGAAATTTTTATCAAATAAAAATACTGTTACTTTAATATGTGTGATTGCTGGTATAGCAGTATTATGGTATGGATATACAGAAAGAATTAGAAAACAAATCCAACCAGTTACTGTTCCTTATGCTAAAGTTCAAATAAGAGCTGGAAGCTTAATAACTGAAGAAATGGTAGGGACTATTAGTGTCCCTCCTGCTATGTTAGCTGGAAATCCATATCGACAAACAAATGATGTAGTAGGAAAATATGCACAAGCAGATAGTATAATTCCTGCAGGTAGTTTGTTTTATGAAAGATCTGTGGTTACTAAGGATAGGCTTCCAGATGGGGGTATCTTAAGTGATTATCCAGATGATTGGGTATTGTATAGTTTAGATGTTAATATTACATCTACTTATGGTAATTCAATGGTACCTGGTAGTTACATAGATATTAAATTACAAGCTACTCATAATGATACTAAGAAAATCATGGTAGAAACATTACTTAAAGATGTAAAAATATTAGCTGTTAAGGATTCAAGTGGTAATAGTGTATTTAATAGCAATAATGAGAGTGAATCAACACCATCACAATTAATATTTGCACTTCCACATGATTATTGGATTCTCCTAAAAAAAGCTAGTTATTTAAGGAGCTATTCTACTGAATTACTCCCTGTACCTACAACCACTAAAGATGAAAATGTACAGGTAAGTATTGGTAGTAAAGATTTAGAGAAGTTTATTAATAGTGTTACTAAACAAATAAATAGTACTGATTAAATAGAAAGGGGAATAATATGAACATAAAAAGACTTTTATCAAATAAAAATACTGTTACTATAGTATGTGTGATTCTAGCTATTATAATATTATGGTTTGGATATCAAAAAAGAATTTCTGATCAAGTTAATCCCATTTCAGTACCTTATGCTAAAGTAACACTTGCACCAGGAACAAAACTAAGTGCAGATAATATTGGAATTATGGAAGTGCCACCAGCAATGTTGCATGGGGAACTTTATACATCATATGGAGAAGTAGTATCTGAAACTTCACCTATGTATGTACAAAATTCAAGTGTTATACCTGCAGGTAGTTTAATCTATAAAAATACAATTGCTACTAAATCACAGTTAATTAAAAGTGGAATAGATTCAAGTCAATATCCTGAAGGATATGAATTATATACATTAAATGTTAATATGGCGACAACTTATGGTAATTCAATACTTCCATATCACTATATTGATATTTATTTAAAAGCTACTGAAGATGATAAAATCATGATAGAAAAGCTTTTTGAAAATGTTAAAGTATTAGCAGTACATGATGCTGCAGGTAATAATGTTTTTGAAAATATAGATAATTTAACAGTACCATCGCAATTAATATTTGCACTTCCACATGATTATTGGATTTTACTTAAAAAAGCTACTGCATTAAGAAATTATGCTACAGAAATAGTAATAGTTCCTACAGATGCAGCTAGCAAAGAAAAAGTGGAAGATGTATCTATTGCTAGTACAACATTAAAGAATTTTATTAATAATAACACTCAATGGGCTGAAGGAGTGGAATAGAATAAAGAATAAAAAGGAGGGACTAATATGAATGATAATGTGTTTGATCAGTTGGACTTTGGTCCCTTTCAACCATTATTGGAAGATGATGATATAACAGATATTTCTTATTCAAATAATGGACAAGTATGGGTTAGATCATTAACTAAAGGAAACTTCAGACAAGAAATCCCAGGACTTGATAATGCCCTTGTAGAAAAACTTGCATTTCAATGTTCAAATGTAATGGGAGTAAGTTTTAATAGTGCTAATCCGTTTTTAGATGCTGAATCTACAGAATTACGTATGAACTTTGTACATGATTCCATTGCTACCAATGGAGTTGCTTTAGTTATTCGTAAGACTCCTG
>CAYRAF010000042.1:0-8193 GCA_964422195.1 uncultured Muribaculaceae bacterium
TTATTGATGAAATACATAGAATGCCTAGATATATAGAAGAAATATTATATCCAGCGATGGAAGATTTTACTTTAGATATTATTATAGGTAATGATTCCTCATCTCGTAATATAAAAATAGATTTACCTCCATTTACTTTAGTAGGAGCAACTACAAGAGCAGGTGATTTATCTGCACCTTTAAGAGACAGATTTGGTATAGTTTCTAAATTAAAGTATTATACAGTGGATGAATTAACTACGATAGTTAAAAGAACTTCAAAAGTTTTAGATAGTCCAATTGAAGAGGATGCTGCTAGAGAATTGGCATCACGTAGTAGGGGGACTCCAAGAATTGCTAATAGACTCTTTAAAAGAGTTAGGGATTTTGCTTTAGTAGAAGGTAATAGTGTTATAACAAAATCTGTTACAGAAAAAGCATTATCTAAATTAATGGTAGATAAAAGTGGTCTTGATGATACAGATCATCAATTACTAATGTCTATTATTGAGAAATTTAATGGAGGTCCAGTAGGAGTAGATGCTATTGCATCATCTATTGGAGAAGAGGTTACAACTATAGAAGATGTTTATGAACCTTATTTATTACAAGAAGGATTTTTAAAGAGAACTTCAAGAGGTAGGATAGTTACGGAAAAAGCTTATAGGCATTTAGGAGTAGATAAGAATGATTAAGTTTAATAAAGAGTTACAAGAGTATAAATCAAAAGATTTTGGGGTTATTTCTATTGATGTAAATGGTACAAAAAAGCATGATGATGCTTATAGTATTGATAGATATGATGATGATCATATCTTTGTTGCTGTATATATATCTAATCCGTTATACTATGATATTACTAATCAAATGGTTAATAGTATTTTAAAAAATGGTACTTCTGAGTTTTCTTCGTTTAGGGCACAACCATATTTAGATGATAATGTATTATCTGATGAAGAAGCTAGACCTGTATATGCTTTTAAAATGTTAATAGATTTAGATGGTAATGTTACAGATTTTGCTATAAATAAAGAAGAAGTAGAGGTTGATTATTTTTTAGATGAAAATGATATTTTAGAACTTGAAAATATTGATAAAGAGGATGCTAATGATAAAATTTTAGTCTTATCTTTAATGTTAAGAATTATGAAAAATATGAATTCTTTAATAAGAAGTAAGTATAAAGAACAAGGTTTAGGAACTGTTAGTGATGAAATATCTTTTACTGATTTTTATACATATCTTTCTATGTTTAAACAAGTTGCAGAAAGAGAGACAACTAAATTGTTAGAAAAAGAAAATATGCCTGTTTTATATTATAATTCCTATGAAGTAACAGGCGGTGTTAGATATGTTGTAAATTATTTTGAGACACACTTTAGTAGTAATCTTATTTATAATTATCCTGTAGCTACCTTTACATCTCCACTTAGAAAAACTGCTGATTTTATTAATTTAGCAGTTTTAGATGATGCTATTTCTTGTGATGATAAAGATAAAGATGAAATAAGGGAAAAATGGAAAAAGAAATTAGATGGTAAAAGAATATATAAGAGTAAAAATAATTCTAAGAATAATCATAATGGAGGAAATAATAATAAATGAGAGTAGAAGATTTTGATTATGAACTTCCTGAAGAATTAATCGCACAGACACCTATAGAAAAAAGAGATTTTTCTAGGATGCTTGTTTTAAATAAACAAACAGGAAGAATAGAACATAAACATTTTTATGATATTATAGATTATTTAAATAAAGGTGATGTATTAGTATTAAATGATACTAAGGTATTACCTGCTAGATTAATTGGTGAAAAAGTTGATACTAAAGCAGTGATAGAAATATTGCTATTAAAAAATATTACAGATGATAAATGGGAATGTTTAGTAAAACCAGCTAAGAGAATAAAAGTAGGTACTATTGTTTCTTTTGGAGAAGGTTTGCTAAAGGCAAAATGTATTGAAAAAAAGGATGAGGGTATATGTATATTTGAACTTATATATGAAGGTATACTTTATGAAATATTAGATAAGTTAGGTACTATGCCACTTCCTCCTTATATACATGAAAAATTAAAAGATCAAAATAGATATCAAACTGTATATGCTAAAAATATTGGTAGTGCTGCTGCACCAACCGCTGGTCTTCATTTTACTAAAGAACTTTTACAAAAAGTTAAAGATAAGGGGATTGAAGTATTATATATAACACTTCATGTAGGACTTGGAACATTTCGCCCTGTAAATGTAGAAAAAGTAGAAGATCATAAAATGCATAGTGAATTTTATTCTATGAGTAAAGAGGTTGCTGATAGATTAAATAAAGCCAAACAAGAAAAACGAAAAATAATAAGTGTAGGAACTACTACTACTAGAACTTTAGAAACTATTATGAATAAGTATAAAGAATTTAGAGAATGTAGTGGTTTCACAGATATATTTATATATCCTGGATATAAGTTTAAAGCTATAGATAATCTAATAACTAATTTTCATTTACCTAAATCAACGCTTATTATGTTAGTTTCTGCATTAGCGGGAAAAGATAATATTATGAAGGCATATAAGGAAGCAGTTAAAGAAAAGTATAGATTTTTCTCTTTTGGGGATTCTATGTTTATAAAAGATGATGAGTAATAACTCATTGTTTTTTTGTATATAATTGTAAATTTAAAATAACATTTATGTAAAGCTATTGACATTAGAATATCTTAATAATAAAATTAACATAGGAGAATGGGAATATGGATAAAGCTAAATATGATAAAATATCTAAAATAATTGGAATAATAATAGGAATAGCATTAGTCCTATCTATTTCTTATGCGGTTTATAAAAGAACTGCTAAAGGTGATAATTCTGCAACAGTAGAGGCAGGAAGATTAGGCCTTAGAATAGACAATGAAGAAGATGAAATAGAAATAAATAATGCAGCTCCTATGACAGATAAAAAAGGTATGCAAATGCCACCATATAAATTTGATGTTATAAATGATGGCACTATAGATGCTATGTATAAATTATATTTAGAAATTGATAATGATAGTAATATGCCTTTAGACAAGGTAAAATATTTCTTAACAAGAATCGATGATGGTGGAGAAGAAATAAATGTTACGGATAAGCCTAATAAATTAACTTATAAAAAAATCAGTCTAAACAGTAAAGGAAATCAAGAAGTGTTCATTGATATAGATGAACAAATAAGTGTTAATACAACTAATAATTATAAATTATATTTATGGATTGATGAGAGTGCCATTTTAGAAGAAATCGATGGCAAAAACATAATTATGAATGTCACTATTAAGGGTAGTCAAATTAATGATAGTGAATATGATGATCCAGATGAGAAAGTATTGATACGTAAAGTGGATGTTTCAGAAAATAATGATGGAAGTGTCTACGCCTATTTATATACAGATAATACTATTAATATAAGAGGTATTGGTAGAATTAAAGCTGGATTATCTGATACAGAAGAATTTCAAGAAATATCATTAAATAATGTGTCAATAGAAGAGGGAGTAACTAATATACCACAAGGTTTGTACACTGGTAATGAAGAGATAGAAGAGGTTATATTACCAACTACTATTACTTCTATTGATAATGAGGCTTTTGCCTATTGTGCAAATTTAAAAAATATTATAGTAGATGATAATACTGCAATAACTAGTTTTGGAGAATCTACTTTTAGAAATTGTACAAGTTTAGAAGATATTAATAGATTAATAGTTGATTTACGTGTAATTCCTGCTTATACATTTTACAATTGTACAAGTTTAGATGATGTAGTAATACCTACTAGGTGTAGTGGTGTACATGATACATATTCTAATATAGAATTAGAAGCAAATGCCTTTGGTAATTGTATTGGTATGAAGAAGTTAACTATACCTCATTCCATAGGAATTTTTGATCAAACATTGTTTGCAGGTGTAACTAATTTAGAAGAAGTGCATTTTTCTTTAGGATGTGACTCATGGTATTCTCCAGATTATGTAAAATATTATAATGGTGGTGGAATGTCTACTGGTGAAAATAAATATACTCCATGGTATTTAAGTAGGGAATATCTTACAAAAATTACATATGATGATAATGTTAGAACAATTGGTAGTGCCATTTTTAGAGGGTTAACTAGTTTAAATAATATTACTCTACCAGCAAAATTAAATGAAATTAAAGAATATGCATTTTATGAATGTAGTGATTTAAGTTTAATCGAATCGCCAAATACTTTAACAACTATTGGTAGAAGTGCTTTTTGGTATTGTGGTAATTTAGAAAGTATAAATATACCAAATGGTGTATCTAGAATAGAAATGAGAACTTTTCAAGAATGTAGTAATTTAAGTAGTGTTAAATTTTCTGAAAATTTAACAATTATATGTAATTATGCATTTCAAAACTGTACATCTTTAGAAGAGGTAATTTTACCTGAAACTTTAACAACTATGGAAGGTTATGCATTTTATAACTGTATTAGTATTAAAAAACTAGTATGGCCTGTAAAACTTGCTATTTCTTCATCTACTACATTTACTAATGTTGCGAATTTAGAGGAGCTTACATTAATAGGTACTGGTGATATGGCTAACTATAATAATTCGTCATATGAGTATACACCATGGTATAAGAGCAGAAATAAAATACAATCAATTGTTATAAATGATGGTATAACAAGTATAGGAAGTTTTATGTTTTGTTCTATCCCATTGTCTTTGGATAGAATAACAATACCTGATAGTGTTACAAGATTTGGAGATGGGGTATTCATGTTTTGTCCATATACTACATTTAGAGTACCTGATAATGTAGTATCCATTGGTAATAGTTGTTTTGCTGGTTGTTCTTCTTTAACTTCTATCGATTTAAATAATGTAACATCTATAGGTGATAGTGCTTTTAGAAGTTGTCGTGTATTAGATTCAATAACTCTTCCTGTTGGTGTAACAACTATAAGCAAGTATATGTTTTCAGAATGTAATGCTTTAACTAATATTACTTTTTTAGGTGATATTACAAGTATTGGTGTTATGGCTTTTGCAAGTTGTACGTCTTTAAATAGTATTACTATACCAAATTCTGTTGTTAGTGTTGAAATGTCAGTGTTTTATAATTGGACATCATCACAAACTATTAATATAGATAATACTAGTGCTTATGTATCAAGTAATTGGGATACAAAATGGAATTATAAAACTAATGCTCAAATAAATTATTTAAAGGATTAGGGGTGTAATATTATGTTTAATGAAAATATATTTAGAGAATATGATATAAGAGGTGTATATCCTAATGAAATAAATGAGAACTTTGCTTATTTATTTGGTCGAGGATATGGTTCATATATTCAAGAGAAATTTAATCTTAATAGTTGTGTAGTTGGATATGATAATCGTTTTTCGTCTGTTGATTTAACGGATAATCTAATAAAAGGATTAGTATCCACAGGTATTAAAGTAATTAATATAGGATTAGTTACTACTCCAATAGTTTATTATGCTCGTGATTTATTAGAAACTCCTGCATCCATTATGGTAACAGCTTCACATAATCCTAAGGATGACAATGGATTTAAGTTTAGTTATAATAATGGTAATGCAGCTGGAGAAGAGATATATGATTTAAGGGATTATATTACAAGAGGCAATTTTATTGATGGAGAAGGTAGTGTTGTTGAAGAGGATATAGTTGATTCTTTTAATAAGCTTTTATTTGATAATATAAAGCCACTAAAGAAAAAATTAAAAGTAATAATTGATTGTGGTAATGGAACAACTAGTTTTTTTGTTAGAAATATTTTTAGTAAATTTAATATCGAACCTATATATCTATATTCTAAAAGTGATCCTGCATTTCCTAATCATCATCCAGATCCTGCAGTTGAAGAAAATTTAGAGGAATTAAAAAAATTAGTGGTTTTAGAAAAAGCTGATTTAGGAGTTGCCTTTGATGGAGATGGAGATAGATGTTGTTGTGTAGATAATTTAGGTAGATATGTTAAAAGTGATCAATATATGGCAGTTATTGCTAAAGATATATTAAAAGATAAAAATAATGTTGATTTTATATATGATCTTAAGTGTTCTAATTTACTTAGTGATAGGATAAAAGAATTGGGTTGTAATCCTATCATGTATAGAACAGGAGCATCTTACGCTATGAGAAAAGTATTGGAAGATAATGCTTTATTTGGTGGAGAATATTCTGGACATTTATACTTTAATGATAGAATGAAAACTATTGGTGATGGTATTTATGCTGCACTTAGAATGATAGAATATTTAGCTAACAATGATCTTAAATTGTCTGATTGCGTAGATGAGTTAAACAAATATTACACAACCCCAGAAATAAAATTTGAGTTTAGTGATGATATTAAACATAGTATTGTTGATAGAGTAAAAGATTATTGTAAAGAAAAAGGGTATGAAACTGTCTTAATAGATGGCTGTAAAGCTATGTTTGATGATGGTTGGGCTTTAGTTAGAGCTAGTAATACTGGACCTAATATAACAGTTAGATATGAAGCAAAAACAGAAGAAAGATTAGAAGAAATAAAAAATGAGTTTAATAGTATAATAGAGAAAAATTGACAAAAATAAACAAACATAATATCTATACTTATCTTAGGTGATAAGTATGAGAAGATATTATGTTTTTAAGTTAAAAAAAGAATTTATTAAATTATATAGTGATAACCCTATAAACTTATATGATAACTTAAGAAGAATTTTTTATTCAGATAAAAAGTATCTTAATTATAATTATAATTTATATAATCAAATGATAGAAAGACTTGATAAAGAGCAAATAGATGCTTATTTATATATAAAGTTACATAATAAAATGTTTTATTTAAAAAAGGATGGAGAACATATTATTAATAATTTATATAAAGATGAAGTTAGTATATTAAAAATAAAAAATAGTTATATAGTAATAGAAGTCAACAATAATGATTCTATGTTTTTTAAATTTTTAAGTGACTATTATAGAGATTTTTTTGTATGTGATTTTGAAAATATTGATTACTTTTTTTTGAAGAATATTAAAAGTCTTGTTTAATTTAAAAAATAATAGTAAAATATTACTTAGGGAGATGATTATATGTTGCTTGATATATTATATTTAGTTATTGGTTTAATAGTAGGCGGAGTTGTTGGTTTCTTTTTAGCAAGACATTTTATGATGAAGTATTTAAAGAAGAATCCACCTATTAATGAAGAAATGATAAAAGCGTTAATGATGCAAATGGGAAGAAAACCTTCTCAAAAACAAGTTAATCAAATGATGAAATCTATGGAAAGATATATGTAGTTTATGGATAGTGTTACTAGAGAAGATGTATCACAAATATATTCAGAGATTATTGCAGAAAAATATGATACATTTAAAAGAGTATTAGAAGATTTTGATATTGATTTTGATGTAGAAGAGTATTTAAATAATAATTTTAAAACTCTTAAGTATTGTTATGAATCTGATTTTAGGACAAAATGCTTAATAGGTGAGAATTTTAAACATTTGAATTATTATTTGGCTTCACCTAGTTTTTTTGTTACTTCTTCGAAAAATCTATATGCTAAAGAGAGATTTTATAGGGAAACTCCAAGTATTAATGAAAAGTATAGTTTTGCAACTGTACTAATGTGGGGAGAAAAGAAATTTGATGCAAAGTTTGCAAATGATCCTGATAATCCAATAACTTTTCAGGATTTATTAAAGAAATATCCATTAACAGATGAAACAATAAAAAACATGGAAAGAATTCATAGAGTAAAAAGAAACGCTAACGGTTCTGGTAGAGGGACTAAATAGTACTTTACGTAAAGTGCTATTTTTTTTTGTAAAAAGGTAAGTTTTTATTTACTTTTTTTTTGTTTTATAGTAATATTTAATTAAGCAGTGGTGAATTGTGGTAAAAAGTGGGGGATAATATGTTTATAGGAGAGTATCATCATAATATTGATGAAAAGAACAGAATAATAATTCCTTCAAAGTTTAGAAATGAACTTGGTGATGAAGTGATTATTACTCGTGGTCTTGAAAATTGTTTGTTTTTATATCCTAAATCTAATTGGGATAAAATAACAAATAAATTAAGCATGTTACCTTTTACTAAGAAGGATGCTAGAAGTTTTAATAGATTCTTTTTATCTGGTGCAACTTCTGCGACATTTGATAAACAAGGACGTGTTAATCT
>CAYRAF010000043.1:0-6286 GCA_964422195.1 uncultured Muribaculaceae bacterium
AAAGTTTAGAAAATGAGTTAAAGGACTTATATACTGAAGTTGGTAAAAATATTAATGATGGTTATACAAAAGATGGTATAGAAAAATTATTTGATTACATAGTTAGAGCTAATAAATATTTTGATGAGAAGGAACCTTGGAAGTTAGCTAAAGAGGATAAAAAAGAATGTGAAAAAGTGTTATATAATTGCTGTAATATAATCTTTAATATTAATAATTTATTAAAACCATATTTCATAGAAACTACTAAAAAGGTAGAAAACTTTTTAAATGAGAGTAATGAAAAATGGGAGTATAAGAGATTATCAAAAGTTGATTTAAGTAAAGACATTGAGGCTCTTTTCCAAAGATATGATAAAGAACTAATTTCTCAAGAGAAGTCTCTATTGAATAAAATGTAAAATAATGTTAAAAGTGTCAAAAACAAACAAAAAGTTATTTGTTTGTTTTTAATTTTATGATATATTCGATAATGTAGTATATAAAATAGCAGTAAGAAAGGACCATTTATGATGCATAAAATTAATGTAGTTCATGTTGTGTTAAGTTTACTTATTTTGGCAATAGCTGTTTTATATTATGCTGAAAGAAATTTATTAGATTTAATATATTTAATTATTTTAATAACACAATTTGTAAGATATATTCGTCAAACTCTTATTTAGATGAATATATCTTTTCTATTAATTATGTTATAATATTGATGAGTGAAATAGTGTGAAATGGGAGATGTATATATGAAAGAAAAAGAAATGGAACAAGAAATAATAAAGATTAAAGAAAGAAACAAGAGAGTAGAAAAGGATAAAGCATGGGAGACTAGTTTAACTAGAAAAACCTGTATAATGATATTGACGTATATCTTAGTTGTAATTTATTCATTTATGATAAGAAAAGTTAGTAATATTTTTCTTAGCTCATTAGTGCCTGTAATTGGATTCTTTTTATCCACGGTATCTTTAAAAGCTGTTAGAAGAATTTGGGAAAAGGTAAAATAAAATGAATATAAATGAGTTTGAGTTTAAAAAATCTTTTGGTCAAAACTTTATTAAAGATAATAATGTTATAGAAAATATTGTTAAAAAAGCGGATATAAAGCCAAAAAGTTTAGTTATGGAAATAGGTCCAGGAGCTGGATCTCTTACAAGTGAGTTGGTTAAATTTGCAGACAAAGTATTGGCATATGAAATAGATGATAGGCTAAAAGAGCATCTAGAAGAAACATATAAGGATAATAATGTAGATTTTATATTTGATGATTTTTTAAATAGAAATTTAAAAAATGATATTAAGAAATATAATTATGATCATTTATATGTTGTTGCAAATTTACCATATTATATAACAACTCCAATCATAACAAAGATAATAGAGGAACACTTAGATGTGGAAAAGATAGTAGTTATGGTGCAAAAAGAAGTTGGAGATCGTTTTGCTGCCAAACCATCATCAAAAGAATACAATTCATTAACAGTTTATTTAAACTATTATTTTAATATTAAAAAATTATTTGTTGTTTCAAGAAATGTTTTTGTTCCTAAACCAAATGTTGATAGTATAGTTATTGAACTATCCAAAAAGGAAGATAGGTTGCTTTTAAAAAATGATGATTTATTTTTTAAATTAGTTAGGGATAGTTTTAAATATAAACGCAAAAATTTAAGAAACAACTTAAAGGAATATGACTTATCAAAAGTAGAAGAAATATTAAAAAAACATGGGTATGATTTAACTATAAGAGCTGAAGCTCTTTCATTGGAGTTGTTTGTTGAAATAAGTAATAATCTATCATAAAAATTAATATAAGACATATAATTAGTTGGAGATGATTATATGTCTTTTAATATTGGTGATATAGTTAGTAGAAATTCTTATAGTAACGATATTTTATTTAAAATTTATAAAATAAGGGGCAATGTTGCAGAGCTTAGGGGTATTGATGTTAGACTATGCGCAGACAGTAATTTAGATGATTTAAAACACGAAGAAGAAATAAATATGAATGATGATGTTGAAATAATCAACAGGGTATCAGGCATAAATATATTGGATCGAGATGAATATTTTTATATGCCTGGTAAAATCTTACATATTGATGCAGATCAAGATTATTTAAATAGATGTATGAAATTTTATGATAAAGCAGGTATTAGGGCATATGGTGTTAATTTAGAGGAAAACCAAATAGAGAACGAAATAAGTAAGTATTTAGAAGATTTAAAACCAGATATAGTCATAATTACAGGGCATGATTCTTATATAAAAAATAGCAATAACAAAGAAAATTTAAATAATTATAAGAATAGTGAAAATTTTATTAAAGCAATAAAAAAGTCAAGGGAGTATGAAAGTAGCCCGGATAAGCTAATAATAATTGCAGGTGCATGTCAATCAAATTATGAGGAATTAATAAAAGCTGGCGCTAACTTTGCATCTAGTCCTAAAAGAATAAATATACATGCATTAGATCCGGCAATTATTGCAGTTTCTGTTGCGTTATCAAATAGGAATGACTCAATAGATTTACTAGAGATATTAAATAAGACAAAATATGGACCAGAAGGAATAGGTGGCATTATAACAAAAGGGGCTATGTATGTGGGGTATCCTAGATGATAAATGAAATAAAAAAGACTATAGAAAACAAAAAAGGAAAGAAGTTAAAATTTAAGTATAATGGAGCAAGAAATCAAACAGAAGAGTTTGATGGTGAAATAATAAATGTATATAACACAGTTTTCACAATTAAAACTGGTGATAATATAAAAATAATTAAATCGTTTACATATGGTGATATATTAACTGAAACTTTGGAAATAATTGATTAATTTGTTGCATTTTACTTTTTATTGTTATAAAATATACTTATAAAGTAATATTGCTTTAAGAGGGAGGAAGAGCGGATGAAAATTACATCAGTAAATGTTCGTAAAATCGAAAAAGAAAGTTCACGTATGAAAGGAATTGCATCTGTATTGTTAGATGATAGTTTTGCAGTTCATGATATTCGTATCATTGAAGGAGACAATGGTTTATTTATAGCTATGCCTAGTCGCAAAACAGCAACAGGTGGTTATAGAGATATAGCTCATCCTATTAATCCAGAAGTTCGTGCAATGTTTGAAGAAGCAATTATTGATGCTTATAATAAAGCCGAAGATGCTGTTGAAGAAGAAACTGAAGAAGAGTAATCTTCTTTTTTTTTCATAAAAATTTGTTATATATCATATTCTTTTTTAGGAGGATATGATCATGGATAAGGAATTAAGTATTAATAATTATAATCACGCTATTAGCTTAAATGACAGAAAAAATTTAAATCTATCTGGGGTAAAAAAAATAGAAAGCTTTGATGAAACGGAATTTATTATGGATACAGTAATGGGTTTTTTGGTTGTTAGTGGTGCAGACTTAGAATTAATAAAGATGGATAGTATGCAAGGAAATGTAACTATAAAAGGAACAATTAATAGTTTAGTTTATATGGATGATAGTAAAAGTTCAAAAAAAGAAAATAGTATTTTTAATAGGTTATTCAAATGATTTTATCTACACAAATCAAATCTTTTATAATATCTTTTATATATGGAATAATATATGCTGCTTTGTTTAATTTAAATTATAAAGTGTTATTCTTTAATAAAAAAAGCTTAATTATATTAACAAATATTTTTTTTAATTTTGATATCTTTTTACTATATTTCTTGTTATTAAAAATGATTAATAATGGTGTTGTTCATATATATTTTTTAATGTTATTGTTGTTAGGATTTGTTGTAGGCAATAAATCTACAAAAAAATTAAGGTAAGTTGTGTAAAATTATGTATAAGCTGTTGTTTGGTGGTTGTCTTTACTTGACTGATTTGTTAATATTATTATAGGAAGTGAACGTTATGAGTAGAAAGGGAAAAACAAAATATTCTAAAAAAAGTAAACGAAGAATATTATTATGCATGATTGCTAGTTGTGCACTTGTTTTAGTAATGTTTGCTACTGTCGGTAATGCTTGGAATCAAATATTTCAAAAATATTCTGAGAAAAAGCAATGTGAAAAAAAATTAAAAAATTTAAAAGAGGAAGAAGAAAAATTAAAAGTTGATGTTCAAAAAATGCAAGATGATGATTATATTGCAAGATATGCTAGAGAAAAATTCTTTTATTCAAAAGACGGAGAATTAATAATTCAAATTCCTAAAGATAAAAATTAATCTAAAAAGAGCAAGGCTCTTTTTTTATGATTTTATTTAGTAATGCTTGATAATATGAAATTTATCATATAAAATATATGTTGGTGGTTATATGGAAAAAGCAATTAAGTTTTTACAAAATGATATTGGCTTAAAAGATAATGATGTAATAGTCGCAGGCATTTCTGGAGGACCTGACTCTATGGCCTTGCTTCACATATTATTAAAAATTAGAAAAGAAATTAATATAAAAATTGTGTGTGCACACGTTAATCATAATGTAAGGAAAGAAAGCGCAGATGAACAAGAAAAATTAGAAAAATATTGTAAGCAAAAAGATATTATTTTTGAAGTTATGAAAATAGAAAAATATAGTGATGATAATTTTCATAACGAAGCTAGAAATATTCGATATAAGTATTTTGATAATCTTATCAATAAATATAGTGCTAAATATTTAATGACTGCTCATCATGGTGATGATTTAGTAGAAACTATTTTAATGAGGTTAACCAGAGGATCAACATTAAAAGGATATAGCGGATTTTCAAAAATGCTTGATTGCGGAAATTATAAAATAGTTAGACCACTTATCTTCTATACTAAAGAAGAAATAGAAAAATATGATAATAAACATAATATATGGTATGCAATAGATTCTTCAAATAGCAAAGATAAATATACTAGAAATAGATATAGAAAAATAGTTTTACCTTTTTTAAAAGAAGAAGAAAAAAATGTGCATTTAAAATATTTAAAGTTTAGCGAAATGTTAGAAGAAAGTTTTTTATATATAAAAAAACAAGTAGAAAAAAAAGTACCGGAAGTATATGTTGATGATAAAATAGTAATAGACAAATTTTTATCTTTAGAAAAAGTTCTTCAAAAAGAAATAATTTATGATATTTTGGAAAAAGTATATATGGACGATTTAATTTTGATTAATGATAAGCATGTTAATCTAATTCTTAATTTAATAAACTCGAAAAGGAAGAATAGTTATATTTATTTGCCAAACGATATAAAATTTATTAAAGAATACAATAAGGGTTACTTAACACAAGAAACTGATAATATTGATAGTTATGAAATCGAATTATCAGAATATGCTTATCTTCCTAACAAACATCATCTAGAAGTTGTTGATAATGAAGAAAGTAATAGTAATTATGTATGTAGATTATCTACCAAAAACATAGAGCTACCACTTCATGTTAGAACAAGAAGATTAGGTGATATTATGGAAGTGAAGGGACTTAACGGAAAGAAGAAAATAAAAGATATTTTTATAGATTCTAAGATTTCTAAAAGGGATAGAGAATTATGGCCTGTAGTTGTTGATTCTACTGATAAAATTGTATGGTTGCCAGGGCTTAAAAAATCAAAATTCGATGTTCCAAAATCAGAAAAGTGTGATATAATAATTAAATATTACTAAAAAGAGGTGTTAATATGAATAAAAACAATGTAAAAAAAGGAATTCTACCTTATGTGTTTTTACTTATTGCGTTACTTGCAATATTTTATGTTTTTAATATAAGTAATAAGAAAGTAAACGTTCTTACATACAATGAATTTATTACTAGTTTAAATAATGGAGAAATAACAGAAATAACAATGACTCCAAAAGACAATGCTGTTGTATATGAAATAACTGGTAAAATGGAAGATTATGAAGACAATGAAAGTTTTTCTATTAGATTACCACTTACTGATACAGTTGCAGATAAGATTTTAAATTCAAAATATGCAGATAAAATAGAATTAACGACTAAAGCTGATCCAGAATCATCAACATTACTTATGATTTTGGTTAATGTGCTTCCAATAGTCTTATTAGGTGGTTTATTATTATTCTTCTTAACCAAACAAGTTGGTGGAGCTTCAAAATCTATGGATTTTTGTAGAAGTAGAGATAAACATAATGATTCTAATAATAAGACAACATTTAAAGATGTTGCTGGTTTAACAGAAGAAAAAGAAGAAGTTAGTGAACTTATTGATTTCTTAAAGAATCCTAAGAAATTTCAAAACATGGGAGCTAGAATTCCTAAAGGAGTTTTATTAGTAGGTCCTCCAGGAACAGGTAAAACATTGC
>CAYRAF010000044.1:0-5643 GCA_964422195.1 uncultured Muribaculaceae bacterium
TACTGGTCCTACCCAAAACTTAGCTTGTGGATATAAATGCTTTACTGCTTGTGCCATTAAGTGTGCACAAGAATGGTTTAGAATATTTAATTTTTCATCTTCTTTAATATTAATCATATTTTTTCCTCTCTTTCTAAATAAAAAAGATGATACCTAGGAGTCATATAGACGGTACCATCCTTACTTTTACTTAATTTAAATAACGGTAATTACCGAGAATCTCTTTCGAGTCTTACTAATAGGTAGTAATAATTAAACTTGTTTATTATCTTTCACCAAATGATAACTCTCTTTAAAAACTTATTTAATTACCATGTCCTACATCATCGCTTTCACTAATAATTATACCAAAGTAATTTTGTTTTTTCAACATAAAAACTTTATTTTTTGCTTTGTTCAATTATTTTATAAATTTACTTATTGTATAATATATATAGGGACATTTAATAGTTTGGTGATTGCCTTCATCTTTTTGAAGATTGGGGTAATGCATGTGAGTAAAAAAGACTTTTTTATTTCATCTTTACTTATTATTATCCTTTTACTTATAGCATTACTTTTTGTAACTATAAAATAAAAGAATCACCTAACTTTTGTTAGGTGATTTTACCCTTAAATAGGTAACACCCAACATGCGATATCAAGTGTTCCTTTTTTATTTTATGCAGATTTTTCTTGCATATTCATTATAATATATAGTTATTTATTTTACAAGTTTTAAACAATTATTTAATACATATACTTTAATATGAAAAAAAATATATTTTTAAAGTCAACTATAATACTTACAATTGGAGGGTTAATAACTAAAGTACTTGGTATGATTATAAAAATAGTTATGTCTAGATTACTTGGTACTACTGGTATAGGTTTATATATGTTAATACTTCCTACATTTACTTTATTTGTAACTATATCATCATTAGGTCTTCCAATAGCAATATCTAAGTTAGTAGCAGAAGATACTAAGAATAATAAAAATCTTATATTTTCATTACTTCCTGTATCATTTATTATTAATATCTTCATTATTATGTTTATTCTTATATCATCTTACTTTATTGCAAACAATTTAATTCATGAAGAAAAACTTAATTTAGCAATTAAAGCAATGGCTTTAGTTATGCCTTTTACCTCTCTATCTTCTATGCTTAGAAGTTATTTTTTTGGTAAACAAAAAATGATTCCTCATGTTGTTAGTAATATAGTCGAAGATATTACTAGACTTATTATAATTATTATAGGAATACCAATATTTATGAGGTTTGGTATAGAAAAAACTATTTTCTTTTTAATACTATCTAATATTATTAGTGAACTTTCTTCTATTGTTGTATTTATATTTTTCTTACCTAAGCATTTTCATATATATAAAAAAGATTTACATCCTAATAAAATATATATAAAAGATGCTTTAAATATAGGAATACCTAATACATTAGGTAGAATTATAGGATCTATTGGTTATTTCTTAGAACCTATTATTTTAAGTTATGTTTTATTAAAAGTTGGTTATTCAAATAAATTTATTATTTATGAGTACGGAATATTATCAGGATACTCTATTCCTTTGATTTTATTACCTTCATTTTTTTCAGGGGCAATATCTCAAGCATTACTTCCAATAATTAGTAAAAGTTATGTTAATAAGAATTATAAATATACAAAGAAAAAAATAAAACAAGCTATTATATTTAGTTTAATAATAGCAATTCCTTATACATGCATATTAATGATTAAACCTGAAGTATTACTTAAATTTATTTATAATACTAATGAAGGAATTTCATATATAAGATTTTTAGCTCCTATATGTATTTTTCAATATATACAATCTCCTTTATCTTTTAGCTTAGATGCTATGGGAAAAAGTAAAATAAGTATGCAATCAATATTATATGGAACTATTATTAGAACAAGTTTTTTATTTATACTATCATTTTTAAAGATTGGTTTATGGGGATTAGTAATATCTACTAGTTTGAATATAATTTTTGTAACTATATATCAAATAAAAAAAGTAAAAGATTTATTAAATAAATCTTCTACTTATTAGTCTTTATTTATAGATAACCCTAATTCTTCCAATTGCTCTTTAGTTAAATAACTAGGAGATCCCATCATTAAGTCTTGTCCACTAGCATTAGGTGGGAATGCTTGTACTTCTCTTAGATTAGCTTCATCTTGAATTAACATTATTAATCTATCAATACCAGGAGCCATTCCACCGTGTGGAGGACATCCATATTTAAAGGCAGTAAATATTGATTTAAATCTTTCTTCTACTTCTTCTCTATTATAACCAACTATTTCAAAACCTTTAGCTAAAGAATCTAAATCATGATTACGTATTGCCCCACTAGCCATTTCATTACCATTACAAACAAAGTCAAATTGATAAGCTAAAATATCCTCTTTATTTTCTTTATCATAATCTTTTATTCCGCCATGTGGCATACTAAATGGATTATGACAAAATTCTAATTTACCTGTTTTTTCATCTACTTCAAACATTGGAAAATCATTAATAATGCATAGCTCTAATCTATCTTTATCAATTATATCTAAGTTATTTGCTACTTCTATTCTTAAAGCACCTAAAGCATTCTTTGTAGTTTTATAATTACCTGATACTATTAATACTAAATCATTATCTTTTATATTTAGTAATTCTTTTAATTTGTTTATTTCTTCATCTGTTACTACTTTTTTAATACTTCCTGTTACTTCTTCATTAAATTTTAAGTAAGCAAGACCTGAGGCCTTTTTAGATTTAACTAAATCTGTTAGTTTATCTAGATCTTTCCTAGAATATTTATCAGCAGCATTACTAGCAACAATCGCATTAATAATACCACCTTCATCTAATACATTCTTAAATACTTGAAATTCAGTATTTTTAAAAATTCTAGATATATCTTGTATTTCCATAGAATATCTTAAATCTGGTTTATCTGTTCCATATTTATCAATTGCATCTTTGTAAGCTATTCTCCTAAAAGGTCTTGGAGACACTTTCTTATTAGAAAATTTTGTAAATGTATCATAGAATATTTCTTCTCCTACTTCTAATATATCATCTTGAGTTACAAAAGACATTTCTAAATCTAATTGATAAAATTCTAATGTTCTATCTGCTCTTGGATCCTCATCTCTAAAGCATGGAGCTATTTGAAAATATTTATCAAAACCACCTACCATAAGTAATTCTTTATATATTTGAGGTGCTTGTGGAAGAGCATAAAACTTTCCTGGATATACACGTGAAGGTACAACAAAATCTCTTGCTCCTTCAGGTGACGATGCTGTTAAAATTGGAGTTTGTATTTCATTGAATCCTAAATCATACATCTTATTTCTTAGGAAGTGTAATATTTCAGAACGCAATAAAATATTTTTCTTTAATCTATTTCTTCTTAAATCTAGGTAACGATATTTTAATCTAGTATCTTCTAAGGCAGTTGTATCATCTGTTAAAACAAATGGAATTTCTTCTGAAGTATTTAATACTTCTAATTCAGAAACAATAACTTCTATTTCCCCTGTTTTTAATCTTTCATTAGCACTTTCTCTTTTTGAAACACTACCCTTTACTCTGATAACATATTCATTTTTTAAATTACTAGCAGCATCATAATCTTTAAATTCGGGATTGAATACTAATTGAACAATTCCTGTATTATCTCTTAAGTCAATAAAAATTAAACCTCCTAAATTACGTTTTTTAGCTACCCATCCATAAAGTTCTACTTCTTTTTCTAAATCTTTAATGCTAATATCTGTATTATATACTTTTTTCATAATTACCTCCTAAAAACAAAAAAGTATTATGCATAGGGACGAATATTTCGTGGTACCACCCTAATTCATAACACTTGTTATCTCTTTTCTTTAACGCAGAATTACGTTATTCTTAAAATTGATGTCTTCCTTATTTTAATCTAACTGATTTTCACCAAACATCAGCTCTCTATATAGCCTTAATATAAGTACTCCTTCAATCAAATAATCTATCTTAATTATAATATTTTTTTTTAATTTGTCAAGAAATGCTATTGTTCTTTACCACAACTTTTACAAAATTTAGAATCAGCATCTATTACATTGCCGCAATGCTTACAATAAATTGTATCTTCACCAAGTAATCCTTCTCTAACTGCTTTAGATTTAGTTTTAATAGCTCCTTTTTCAATATTCGCTTCTTTTTCTGCCATTTCTTTTAAAACATCTTCATTTTCATCTAATATATTTTTCTTAATGTTTACCGCAGCATTACCAGCATCTGTACCCATTTTTTCTATATCAGGTTTACTTTCCTCAATAGCATATCTCATAGCTTTCATTTGTTTACTCATCATTTTCCCTCTAGCTTTAGAGCTAAATATCATTATAAACGAAAAAATAAACATTCCTACCATCAATATCGGTACAATTATAAACATAAAAGTATGCATATTATTACCTCCTCTATATAAATAGAATAACACTTATATCTTAATATGACAACTTATATTCTTCAATAATAATATTACTATTGACATCTTTTAACATAACTCTATTATCATCTAAAATTAAATATGATTTAGTTGAATTTGATCTAGGTCTTCCAATACTACCAGGATTTAAATATAAAATATCACCTGTCTTATTAATTAATGGAATATGTGTATGACCACTAATAAAAACATCACCATGAAAATCTGGTAAATATCCTCTATTGTATTTATCTCCATGAGTAAGAGTTAATACATGATTATTAAACTTAATATTAAAAATATCATGAGCATATAAACCTATAGCATCATAATCTATGTAATAATCACAGTTACCTTTAATTAATATTAATTTTTCTTTATATCTTTGTAATGTTTGTACTATCGGTGATTCATTTAAATTATAAAACTTATAACCATAAGAGAACAAATCTCCTAAAATAATTAATTTATCAAATGATTCTTGTTTAATCACTTTATACATACTTTCAAAATCACCATGTATATCAGACATTATAAGTATTTTCATATTTCCTCCAATTAACAAATAAGAGATATAATAATATCTCTTATTTAGTATATAATACAATTTTATTTTGCTTTAGAGTTTTTTTTATGTCAATAACTCTTTGATTAGAAGATCCTCTATATTTTAATCTAAAGTCATGTAAATCATCTTCATATCTACCATCAACTAATACATCAATATAATTAAATATATCCTTATTAACAACATCATCATAAAGATAACCAGACCATATCCAAATATCTTTATCTTTATACTTTTCTTTAAAAGCTTTAGCAAGTTTAATAGTTCCTTCTATATTAGTAGGATGTAGTGGTTCACCACCTAATATTGATAATCCCTGTACATAATCTTTATTAGCGACTTCTAATACTCTGTTGATAGTCTCATCGGTAAATTCTTTACCTTTTTTAAAATCCCAAGTTTCTTCATTAAAACAATTTTTACAATGAAATGGACATCCTTGCATAAATATTGATATTCTAACACCTGGTCCATTAGCAACATCCATCTTTCTTATTAGATTGTATCTCATATTATCAACTTCTTTTATTCATCATCTTTATTATCTATATGAAGAACTCTCTCTTTTATTTCTTGTGTTCTTCCTTTGTTCCAGAAATT
>CAYRAF010000045.1:0-5318 GCA_964422195.1 uncultured Muribaculaceae bacterium
ATTATTCTTGGAGCAATAATGGTTATATATTCTATTATGGATGTAGTAAATGTTATAATTTTAAAGAAAAATATTAAATCATTTGAAAACGATGTGAAAGAAGATATTAAGGAAGTAAAAAAAGAAATAGAAAATATTAAAGAACAAGTACATGAAGCAAAATATGAAGAAGTAGAAAAAAAAGAGAAAGAAACAAAACCAAAAAAAGCAACTAAGAAAAAAAGTGCTACAAAAAAAGCATCAAGTAAGAAATCTTAAAAAAAGATGATTTATCATCTTTTTTTTGTTATAATATTAAGTTGATTTTTGGAAGTGATAAATTATGGAAAAGATTGACTTTGAAAAAGTTTATTACCATACTTTAAAAACAAATCCTTATGATGATATGTCTGAAGATGAAATTTACAAATTAGAATCAATTTTAGAGTCAAAATTTATTTTGGCTAGAAAATATTTGAAAGATAAGAATATTATATTATGTTCATTTAATTTTAATGGTTCAGATTATATATCTCTAAGTAGAAAGAAAAGTAAATATAAATCAGGGTTATCTACAGCTTATAATACATATGTCTTAAATGGTATTAGTATTATATTATCAGAAGATATAAAAAAAAGTTTAAAATTTAGAAAGTATGCCCCTATAGTTATGGATGGAGAAGTTCAAGTAAAAGATAAAATTCCAACATCATATATTTGTGGATTAAGTTATCCATACACTAATAAAGAAGAAGAAAAAGAGCAATTAAGAGAAATTACTTATATATTAAAAAGACATAATTTAAAACTTCCTATTTATAACCCACTTAGTAATAATGAAGAAATTTATCCTAAAAAATTTTTGAAGGGATAAATTTTATTTTGTAAAAGCACGTAAATAAAAGAAATATACCACTAGCATAATCTTTATTAATATGATATACTTAAGTGTAGAATAGGAGGGATTAGAAAATGGCAGTTAATAGTGTTAATAAAGTACAAAATAAGAAAATAAATACATTTTCAATCTCTTATATTTTGAGGTTCGTTTATATTGGAATATTAGAAATATTTGGTTTAAATAAAAAAAGAAGAGAAAAAGAAGGTTTAATTAATAGTATTAATACAAATATGACATCTACGAATAATTTGTCAGTTAAATCTACTTATAATAAACCTAAACAAAGAGTAATAGATAAATCTAAATTTAAGACGTTTAATTATACGATAAAGTTGAATAATGGAAAAAAATATACTAATCAACTAGAGGCTTTAAGTAGGGATGAAGTAATTAACTTTTATAGTGATCAGGGATATGAGGTATTAAAAGTTAGTGAAGTTAAAGGTGTTAATCTTAATGTAGAAATTGGTGGTACTAAGTTTAAAAGCGGAGATTTATCTTTTATGTTAACTCAATTATCTACTTATTTAAAAGCAGGTATTTCATTGATAGATTCGGTTAAAATACTTGCTAAACAAGCTGATAAAAAGTACAAGAGAAAGATTTTTGATAAGTTAACATATGCGCTTTTTATAGGAGAGGAGTTTTCAGAGGCTTTATTGGATCAAGAAAAGGTTTTTCCAGCAATGTTAATTAATATGGTAAAAACTGCGGAAATGACTGGGGATTTACCATCGACATTAGATGATATGGCTGATTATTACACATCTATATCACAAACTAAAAAAGAAATGAAAAGTGCTTTGACATATCCTATTATTATATTATTTATAGCAGTAGGGGTTACAGCTTTTATGCTTATATATTTAGTTCCTCAATTTGTTAATATGTATTCTCAGCAAAATGCTACTTTACCATGGATAACAGTTCTTATTATGAAAATCAGTTCATATATGAAACAAAATTGGTTTTTAATTGCAGCTATATTATTAATTATTTTAATAGTACATATATCTCTATATAAAAGTATTAAAGCTTATAGAAAAACCATTCAAATTTTTAATATGAGAATACCAATTTTTGGAAAAATTATTATATATAATGAGGTGGCAACTTTTACAAAAACATTTGCTTCTCTTTTGAATCATGGTGTTAAAATTGATGAGTCAATGGAGATATTGCTTAAAATTACTGATAATGAAGTATATAAAGAAATCATTATCAAAACAATTGATAATATTAGTAAGGGTGTTGTAGTATCAGAAGCATTTAAAGGAGAATGGGCGTTTCCTGTAGTTGCTTATGAAATGATTGTAACTGGAGAAAACACTGGTCAACTTGGTGCTATGATGGAAAAAGTAGCGGAACATTTTAATTTCTTGCATAAAAATATAATTTCGCAAATGAAAAGTTTAATAGAACCAATTATGATTGTTATTTTAGCAATTATTGTAGGTATAATCATTCTTTCGATTATAATACCAATGTTTAGTATTTATAATCAAATAAGCTAGGTGATTTTATGAATGTAGTGTATATATTTTTATTCTTTATATTAGGTACAGTATTAGGTTCATTTTATAATGTAGTGGGATTTAGATTACCTATAAAAGAAGAAATAGTTATTAAAAGAAGTCACTGTCCTAAATGTAAACATGAACTTAGATGGTATGAGTTGATTCCTATTATTTCATATATTATTCAAGGTGGAAAATGTAGAAAATGTAAAGGAAAAATATCTATATTTTATCCTTTCGTTGAATTATGCTCTGGAGTATTATTTTCAGTTAGCTTTTATTCATTTGGTTTTTCTCATCAATTAATAATTGCTTGTACTTTAGTTTCTATACTAATGATAATATTAGTAAGTGATTTAAATTTTATGATTATTCCTGATAGTGTATTAGTAGTAGCTAGTATAATTATAATTATAACTTTATTGTTTGCTACAGGCATTAAAGATACTTTAATAGCTATTGGTAGTGGTTTATTATCTTTTGGTGTAATGTATGCTATTATGAAACTTGGTAATTTAGCTTTTAAAAGAGAAAGCTTAGGTGGGGGAGACGTAAAACTTATGTTTATATCAGGGTTAACTCTTCATCCTTTGTTAGCCTTGTTTTCAATATTCTTATCTAGTATTTTAGCTCTTCCTACATCAATTTTATTACTGCATACTAATAAAGAGCATGTATTACCATTTGGACCTTTTATAGCATTAGCTATATTAATACTTTATTTTATGAAAATAGATATAACTCAAGTACTTTCAGTATTATGAGTTTTTTTCTTTATAGTTTAATTTTTGTTATATTTTTGTTATAATAAATATTACAGGTGAGAAGTATGAAACGTAGTGAAGTTGATATGAATAAAATATCACCAATGATGAAGCAATATTTAGAAATAAAATCTAAATATGAGGATACTATTATATTTTTTAGACTTGGTGATTTTTATGAAATGTTTTTTGAAGATGCTATACTTTGTAGTAGGGAATTAGAATTAACATTAACTGGTAAAAATGCAGGCCTTGAAGAAAGAATTCCTATGTGTGGTGTTCCTTATCATGCTTATAAATCATATTTAGATAAATTAATAGATAATGGTTATAAAGTTGCTATTTGTGAACAATTAACTGATCCTAAAGAAACTAAAGGAATGGTAGAAAGGGATGTTATTCAAGTAGTAACTAAAGGTACAAGATTAGATGATTCTATTAATAGTAAAGATTTTAATTATATTGGAAATATTTATGATTTTGAATATTGCTATGGAGTATGTTATGCTGATTTATCAACAGGTGATATTTATACATTGATACTTGATTATGATAAAGAAAATATAGTTAAATATATAGCTAATAAGAATATAAAAGAGTTAATTGTAAATTCAAAAATAGATAGAGAAATAGTTAATGATTTAAGAAAAAAATATAATGTATTAGTTACTTTTAGAGATGATATTTTAGAAGATAGTGAGTATAGTTATGTTTATAAAGATTTAGAAGATTTAAGATTAAAGACTACTGTTAAACATTTATTAAGTTATTTTGTAGATACTAAAAAAGGTAATTTAAAGCACTTACAAAAATGTATAAAAGTAAATGAGCAAGATTATTTATATTTTGATATTCATACTAAAAATAATTTAGAGCTAGTTCAGACTATAAGAAATAATGATAAACAATATAGTTTGTTTTGGTTGCTTGATAAAAATAAAACTGCGATGGGTTCTAGGTTATTAAAGTTTAATATAGAAAATCCATTAGTTGATAAAAAAGAGTTAGAAAAAAGATACAGTATTATAGAAAAATTAAGAACAGAGTTTATTTTAAGGGATGAGTTGAGAGAAAATCTATATCAAATATATGATTTAGAACGTTTATCTTCTAGAATAAGTTATGGTAATTTAAATGCTAGAGATTTAATACAGTTAAAGAATTCTATAAAAGTTTTACCTAATATTAAAAAGAATTTAGAGGAACTTAATCTTAAAGAAAAAGTAGAAACATTAGATGAATTATATAGTTTATTAGATAAATCTATTAATGAGGATGCTCCTATAACAATAAAAGAGGGATCTTTAATTAAAAATGGATATAATGATAAATTAGATGAATTAAAGAATGTTAGAAGAAATTCAAAGAATTTTATTCTAAATATTGAGCAAGAAGAAAAAGAAAGAACTGGTATTAAAAATTTAAAGGTTGGTTTTAATAAAGTTTTTGGTTATTATATTGAAGTTAGTAAAGGAAATGTTTCTGCTATAAAAGATGAATATAATTATGAAAGAAAACAAACTCTTGCAAATTGTGAAAGATTTATTACTCCATTATTAAAAGAAAAGGAAAATATTATATTAGGTGCCGAAGAAAAAATTATTAATTTGGAATATGACTTATTTATTGAAATTAGAGATATTGTAAGAACATATATTCCTAAATTACAACAAATATCTAAAGTATTAGCGTATATTGATATGTTAACGTCATTTGCTATAGTATCTGAAGAAAATGGTTATATTAAACCTACACTTACTGATGATAAGGTTATTAAAATAATAGAGGGAAGACATCCTGTTGTTGAAAAAGTGAATAAAATAGATTATGTGGCTAATGATATTTTAATGAATAAGGATACAGATATATTATTAATAACAGGGCCTAATATGGCTGGTAAGAGTACTTATATGAGACAACTTGCTATCATAGTTATTATGGCTCAAATAGGTTGTTATGTACCTGCAAAAACTTGTATAATTCCAATATTTGATAAGATATTTACTAGAATCGGTGCATCAGATGATTTAGTATCAGGTGAATCAACTTTTATGGTGGAAATGAAAGAAGCAAATTTAGCGATAAAAGATGCTACTGAAAGAAGTTTAATATTATTTGATGAATTAGGTAGAGGTACTGCTACTTATGATGGTATGA
>CAYRAF010000046.1:0-5143 GCA_964422195.1 uncultured Muribaculaceae bacterium
TATTAGTGATTGCTTGTCTTTTAGCAGCATCACCTACTATTCTTTCATCTTTTTTAAATGCTACTACAGATGGAGTTGTTCTAGATCCTTCTGGATTTGGAATAACCTTTGGTTCTCCACCTTCTAATACTGCACAACAACTATTAGTTGTACCTAAATCAATACCTATTATTTTTCCCATAATTCATCTCTCCTTTTAATCTAATTTATTTACTTTAACGGATGTTGGTCTAATTACCCTATCCTTTAATTTATAACCTTTTAATAATACATCAAGAACTATATTATTTTCTTTTGTTTCATCTTTATCAACCATTAGTGCTTGATGTAAAGCAGGATCAAATTCTTTATTTAAAGCTTCTATTTCTTCAACTCCAAAACGAGTTAGTGTATCTTTAAGTGAAGCATAAATCATTTTAAATCCAACTAAGAATTTAGACAATTCATCATTTAAATTATTATCATCTAAATTTAAAGCTCTTTCAAAGTTATCAAGAACCCCAATTATTTCAAGTATTATATCTTGATTAGCATACTTTAACATATTTGCAGTTTCTTCTTCTTTTCTTTTCCTAAAATTAATCATTTCTGCTTGAGCCATCATCATTTTGTCTTTAGATTCTTGTGCTTCTTTCTTTAATGCTTCGATTAAATTAAGAGCTTCTTCTAATTCTTTTTTTTCTTTTTTTACCTCTTTTTTCAATTCTTTTTGTTCTTTCTTGATTTCTTTTTCTTCTTCCTTATTCACTATCATCACTTCCTATCTGACTCTTTATATATTCAAGCAAGGCAACTACTTTATCATATTCCATTCTTTTTGGTCCTACTATAGCAATAGTTCCTTCTTCATATGGTGTTTTATAATTAGTTTTAATAACTGTAGTATCTTCGTCAAAATTATTTTCTTTGCCAATATAAATATTTATGTCATTACCTTCTTCTTTAATATTATCAATGATATTTTTATCATCTAACTTATTAAAAATATCTCGTATCTTGTCAATAGATGCGAATTCTGGTTGAGAAAGTAATTTATTCTTACCAACTACATTAATACTTTGATTTGAAAAATCTTGAAATACATCATAAAATGCTTGATATATTCTTTCATGTTGTGAAACATATTTGGCAATTATTGGTTTGACTTCAAATTCTAACTTTTTAGACACTTCATCAATAGGTGTTCCTATAATGATGTTATTAATTAAATTAACAGTTTTTTCTATTTCTTTTAAGCTAACTCCCTCTAAAGCAATATTCTTATGTTCTACATGGCCTTTATCAGTAATAACAATTGCTACTAGTTCTTTATCACTTAATGGTACTATACTTATTTGTTTTAATATATTATCATGTGAAGTTTTTCCTAATGAAATAGTTGTACAATTAGTAATATCTGATATTATTTGTAAGCTCTTAGTTATAGAATCAGATAATTCTAGTTGAGCATTGTTAAATACTACTTGCAAGTTAAGCATATCTTCTCCACTCATTTTTTTAGGTTCCATTAAATAATCAACATAATATCTGTAACCTTTTTCTGAGGGAACTCTACCACTAGAAGTATGAGTTTTTTCTAAAAGCCCTAAATCTTCTAAAGTAGCCATTTCACTACGTATAGTAGCACTGGAACACTTTAGTTCACTACTTAAATGCTTTGAACCAACTGGTCGTGCTTCTTTTATATATTCAGAGATAATTAACTTTAAGATTTTGCTCTGTCTTTCTGTTAACATAAACACCTCCTAGCACACTTTTATCTCAAGTGCTAATATCATTATAATACTATGATTAGCACTTGTCAATATATGAGTGCTAATTTTTTTTAAAAAATAAAATAAGTATATCAAACACTTATTTCTAATACAATTCCATGGTGATCAGATAAATTGCTACAATCTATTATTTTTATATTTTTTACTTTAATATTATTAGATATTAATATATGATCTATTTGTTTATCTTTAAATGTCGAACCATTAATATTAACTTCCTTAATACCAATTTTATCCATATATTTTAAAAATTTTTTATAATTATTATTAAATGCACTCATATTAAAATCTCCCATAAGAATAATAGGATAATTCTTATACTCTTCAATAATATTTATTAACTTATTAATCTGAATATTTTTTATTATTTGTGATGATGAAGATAAATGAGTGTTAATAATACATACTTTTTTATGTTCTTCTTCTATAATTAATATATTTACTAATCTCTTAAAAATTGTTTTATGCTTTATAGATTCCATAATTTTATTAGTACCTGGCAATTTATATTGATTCATATTAATAACGTTTTTCGTTGTAATAATATCATTATTCTCGTTATATGGTATAAATTTTAGAAATTTAGAAAATCTATATTTACCATAAAAACTATATTTAGTTAAATATTTTTGTAAGTTTTTTGTAAATCTACTCGTTAATTCTTGAGTTGCAATTACATCAATCCTATTATCATTTATAATTTTACTATATTCTAGCGGTCTATTGATTTTTTTGGATATACCTCCACAATAACTATTAAAATTATCTTTTATATTAAATGTTGCTATTTTTAAATTCATAATATCACCTATTATTTAATATTTGTTCTAATTTTTTACACCTATCTATATCCATATCATTAACTTTATCTAATTTATATTTTATACCTAATTTTTTATACTTTTCTAAACCTAGAGTATGATAAGGAAGTAGTTCTACTTTATCTATATTCTTAAGTGGCTCTATAAATTTTTTTAATTTTAATATATATTCTTCATTATCGTTTATACCAGGAACTATAACTTGTCTTAACCACATTTTTTTATTTAATTTTTGACATAGATCAATAAATTCCAATGATTCAGTTATTTTCTTACTAGTTATTTCTTTATAATTATTAACATCTATTCCTTTTATATCCATAATAACTAAATCAGTATATTTTAGTATTTCTTCTTTTAAACCTCTATTATTATTAACTCCAGAGGTATCTATTGTTGTATCAATATTATTCTTTTTACATAATTTTAAAACTTCAAGTAAAAACTCAGGTTGATATAAAGGTTCTCCACCAGAAAAAGTAACTCCACCATTTGTACCAAAATAATTCTTATATCTAATTATTTTTTCTAAAACTTCACTTGGAGTCATTAAAATATTTTCTTTTTCATTCCATGTTTCTGGATTATGACAAAATATGCATCTAAGTGGGCATCCTTGTAAAAAAAAGACAATACGTAATCCTGGTCCATCAACAGCACCCATAGTTTCTATAGAATTGATATTACCTTTCATTTTTTCACTCCTTGTATGATAATTTTATCAAATGTAAAAAATATTGTAAATATTTTGTATTTATTATTGACAAATAAAAAATAATAATATATATTTGAGTTACGTTTTGCAAAGAAAATTTTATATTTTAAATGAACATTATATGTTTAACAACGGGGAGTCACATTTAAATATGTGTCTTTTTTGCGTGCGTGGAAGGAGGTAAAATTAATGATACACGTAGAAAAATTAACAAAAACTTTTAAAGTCCCTATTCGTGAAAGTGGACTCAAAAGTGCTACTAAAGCTTTTATCAGAAGAAAATATAAAATAGTTAATGCTGTAGATAATATTTCTTTTGATATTAAAGAAGGAGAAATAGTTGGTTATATTGGTCCTAATGGAGCTGGTAAATCGACTACTATTAAAATGCTTTGTGGTATTTTAAAACCTGATAGTGGAAACATAATAATCAATAACATGCATCCTTATAAAGACAGAAAAAAATATGTAAAAAATATTGGTGTAGTCTTTGGTCAAAGAAGTCAACTATGGTGGGATATTCCTGTTAATGATAGTTTTGATTTATTAAAAGATATTTATTCAATTGATGAGGATGAATATCAAAAGACAAAACAAGAACTAATAGAATTATTAAAAATTGAAGAAATAATCAAGATGCCTGTTAGAAAATTAAGTTTAGGTCAAAGAATGAAATGTGAAATAGCTGCATCCCTACTCCATAATCCAAAAATACTATTTCTCGATGAACCTACTATTGGACTTGATGCTAGTAGTAAAGAAATAGTAAGAACGTTTATTAAAAAAATAAACAAAATTAAAAAAGTAACTGTTATTCTTACAACTCATGATATGCAAGATGTTGAAGCCCTAGCTAATAGAATAATCTTAATAGGAAAAGGAAAAAAACTATATGATGGTAATTTAGCTAATATAAAAGATAAGTTTAATACTTATAAAATAGTAAAAATTAAAACAAATGAAAATATTGATAAGCTCATAAATAAAAATGTTGAATTAATAGAAAAAAATAATCATAATTATGTATTTAAATTAAATACAAAAAAACTAAGTTTAACTGAATTTATTCATAAACTATCAAAATATAAAATAGAAGATATCGATGTAGATAATGAACCTATTGACAGTATTATGATAAAACTATATGAGGAATTTAATATATGAAAAAGTATTTAACTTATTTTCGATTAAGAGTTATTTGTGAACTTCAATATAGAGCTGCGGCACTAGCAGGACTTTCTACTCAGTTCTTCTTTGGCTTTATTCAAGTAATGATATATATGGCTTTCTATCATCATGCTACTACTGTTCCAATTAACTTAAATCAATTAATAACTTTGGTTTGGTTACAACAAGCTTTCTATTCTGTAATTATATATCGTGATTTGGATTATGATTTATTACTTATGATAGAAAATGGAGACATTGCTTATGAATTATGTAGACCTTTTAATTTATATTTTACTTGGTATATAAAAATATTAAGTAAAAAAATAACTAGAGTATCTATTAGATCACTGCCAGTTATTGTATTAGGTTTATTATTAAAATCTCCTTATAATCTATCGCTACCCTATTCTTTAACATCATTTTTACTATTTATATTAACAATTAGTTTAGGAACAATACTAGTCACCTCTATAGTTACTCTAATTCATATAATAACTTTCTTTACTATAAAATCTAATGGAGTATTAAACATTATTACAACCATTTCAGAATTATTATCAGGATTTATTATTCCTATCCCCTTAATGCCAGAAGTTATGAAAAAATTAATATATTACCTACCCTTTAGATATGTTGGTGATTTTCCATTTAGAGTTTATTCA
>CAYRAF010000047.1:0-4525 GCA_964422195.1 uncultured Muribaculaceae bacterium
AATATTTGTATTAATAATAAAAATAAACTCTCTAATGGTTTTATTATTAAAGTTAATTAAGACATAGGAAAAATAATAAATGACACAAAAGGAACAAAAAAAATATTATATATAATACTTAGTAAATTTATATTATAAAAATTATATATACATATAGGGATACCTGCGATAAATGATACTAAAGATACTAAAAACAAGTTTTTAACTTTACTTTTAGTACTTAAATATTTAGAGAAAAATATCAGGTAAAATGTAATTGTAAAAGAAATAAGAAAGCCTATATTAATAATGAATAATGGATTAATAAATAAGCATATAGACAGAGTTAAAAATAATAAATTAATAGGTTTTATGTAAAAATAATATATTTTATTAATACTGAGTAAAGTGAAAAAAATTACACTTCTAAGAATAGATGGAGCAAATCCTGTTAAAAATAGGTATAATAATAAGAAAAGAATTATAATAATATATCTCCTTGTTTCTTCTACTTTAATTGTTTTTAGAATAAAGAGCCCTATTAAAGAGAATAGAGATACATGCATACCAGATACACAAAATAAATGAGAAATACCATTGTTCTGGTAACTAGCATATACATCTTCATTAACAAATTTTTTTGAACCCAGAATAAATAAATTTAAATAAGTTTTTGATTTAAATCTATTTATTCTTTTTATTAGTAAATTTTTAAAATAATAAAAAATATTGGAATTCTTTTTTATTAACTCAATTTTATTTATTTTAATTAAATAATATGTTTTATTATAATATAAGTATTTTTTGTAATTAAAATTATTAATTACAGTGTTTGAATCAGGTTTTTCTAAATCTCCTATTACTTTAATCTTATCATTTAATTCATAATGAAAAGATTTGCTATTATAATATCCAATAATATGTTCATGTCTAATTTTTATTTTTAAAATAACTTTATCATCTTTTTGCTTTATATCTTCTATATATCCTATTAATAACGTTTTATCACTTAATAAAGATTTTCTATCTATATTTATATATATAAAAGTATACAAAAGTGCAATAAACAAAACTATAATAAATGGTTTATTAGATAGTAATATTTTCCTTAATCTGATCAAATATACTATCTCCTATCCCAGTAACATTTTTTATTTCCTCTATAGATTTAAACCCATTATTCTTTTCCCTATAACTAATAATACTTTTAGCTTTATTTTCTCCTATCCTAGGTAGTGTTTGTAACTCATCTAAAGTCGCAGTATTTATATTTACCAAATTTGTATTATTACTATCATTATTTTTAATAGATTTATTATTAATATCTTTATCACTTATACAAGCATCATTAGCTACTTTATCATTACATATACCAAGTAATTCTTCTTTATTTTTTAAAGTCTCTTCATACGACTTTACTTGTTTTTTACTATAAATGATTATTACCATCTCATCTTGTAACTTTTTACTTAGATTAATAATAGACGTATCTGCATTTTTAGTAAGGCCTCCTGCTTTATTTATAATATCTATAACTCTCTCATCACTACTAGCATCATAAATGTTAGGACTTTTAACTTCTCCTTTTATATCAACTCTGATATTATTGTCTTTTTTTTCTTCCTTTTTTAAAGCAATTGGTTCATCATTTTTCTTAATAATTTCTCTTGTATCACTTTTTAAATCATTATAATAAGATATTAAAAAATATCCTAATAAGATAATAATAATCACAATAATAACTATAATTAATACTCGTCTCTTTAAATAATTATCATTCATAAAAAAATAACCTCCTATAGAGATTATTTCCTAAATATTTCTTTTTTCCAAATATTTTTGTTCTTTTTCTTTAGTTTCTATATTTATTCTTTGTACTATAGATATCATACCAATTAAAGTTAACGTAAAACTACCACCATAACTAATGAATGGTAATGGAACACCAGTTAATGGAATAATACCAAATAAACCACCTAAATTAATTAGTATATGCATAAATATAATAGTTGCGTAAGCATAACATATTAAAGTACCTCTCATAGAATAACTTCTTTTACCAATTAAAAGAATACGCCATATTACAACAAACATTAAAAGTAATATAACTATTGAAAAAACTAATCCAAGTTCTTCCATAGTAATTGCAAATATAAAATCTGTATATGGTTCTGGTAAATATAAATACTTTTGTGTACTTTTACCTAAACCAACTCCAAATAAATTACCATTATTAATTGCAATATATCCATTACAAACTTGATTACCAGAAGTTAAGAACTTAGAGCAAGGATTAGCATAATCAAATCTAGCTAATTGTTCTTTTGTTAATAATTTAGTAGCTTCTGCTTTAAAAACAAGACCACCAAGTAATACTACTATTCCCATTATAACTAGCATTATCTTTTTTATTTTTATATCAACTTTAGATAATATAAACACTACAAAAATACCAGTTAGATAGATAATTAAAGTCCCAAGATCTGGTTGTAAAAATATTAATATAACTCCTACTGCTAATACAGCTAGTGGATATAAAACAGTATACCAATTATCAAGTTTTTTTAATTTAAACTCATAATAACTACTTAACCACATAATAGCAATAGCTTTAATAAACTCACTAGGTTGAAAACTAAATGTACCTATTCTAATCCAACTAGATGCTCCATTAGTAATCTTACCATTAATTAGTATTATTCCTAATATTATAGTTAGTATAACCAATAAAAAGAATCCTAATTTCTTATAAAATTTTGTATCTATCTTAATAATCAAAGATGAACCAAATAAACCCATTCCTAAGAAAAGTAGTTGCCTAAAAAAATATGTATAAGGACTATCACCTTGTTTCATATATGCAGTTATATTTGATGAAGAAAAAATCATTACTAAACCTACAATAAATAATAATATTGTAGTAAAAAGTAATGTTTTATCTAAATATCTAAACTCTTTTTTCATAATGCTCCTTATAACAAAAATGAATAATTATAATTATTCATTAATTAATTGATTCTGTGTATTGAATTGCATTTACTTCTACCTTTGCATGCAAATGCTTCCTTGCTTCACTATATTCAGTATCTTCATCTAACCACATTCTAAGTTCATATTCTATTGTTTCTCCAGCTTTAATAGAACCTGTTTCTAACCTAGTCTTAGTCCAATTTGAAGTTGTAGATAAAAAATTAATAGATGAAGTAGAACTTGTAGTATCCTTTACCTTAACATATTGATATTTTATATAATTTGCTAAAGTTTCTGTTTTACTACATCCATCATTATTAATAGCATCTATATCACTAATTATATTAAGTTCATAATTAGCATCTACACTACCATTATTAGTAACAGTAAATCTATATGGATCAGTATTAATACCAGCCTCATCATTAATTGGATAAGCATTCTCTATATCAATAGCTTCTCCCATATCATCATCTATATTTATAACCAAAGTACCAGTCTTAACAACATTACTCTTATCACCAAGTTTTAAGTAACTAAATAAAGCATAAGAAATACCAATTAATAAAACTAGTATTGCCCCAATAATAATACTACCCTTTAATTTATTATTATTTTTAACCTTCTCCATAAGACACCTACCTTATAATAATTATAATAATTTTTATAATTTTTGTAAAGAAAAAGACAATATTTATATTGTCTATGTTCTTAGATAGTTTATTGTTGCACTACTATCATTCCAATTACTATCCCAATTACTGGATACATAACTACTTGTATTATCTATATTTATTGTTTGTGATGATTCCCAACCATTAAAAGCTCCAGAAGCTACTGTTGTTACACTATTTGGAATGGTTATATTTGTTAAACTTCTACTTATTGCTGAATATCCTATTGTTAACGTTAATACCATTACTATTACTAATCCTAGTACTATACTTTTTCTTTTTCTTCCTCTTTCCATTTTATTCTACCTACTTTTCTAGTATAATTTTATAATAAGCTCAAATATTAAGTCAATATTTTACTTTTCTCACTAACTCTAGTTTACGATTGTTGACTATAAAAAAATGTCAAAAAAAGAAATTACTTGTCTTGTAATTTCTTCAATTCATTTAATAAATTTAAAGCTTCTATTGGAGTTATTGTGAGTGGATCTATATCTTTTAATCTTTCCTCCACTTCACTGATTTTTTCTTCATGTTCTACTTCTTCATCACTATAACTAAATAAACTTGTTTGCATAAAAGTCTCTTCCTTAACCTGTTTATTCTCATAAACATCTAATATCTCTTTTGCTCTTGTAATAACTTCCTTTGGAAGAGATGCAAGTGAGGCTACATGAATACCATAACTTTTATCAACAGCACCATTTTTTATCTTATGTAAAAATGTTATTTTACCATCTTCCTCGATTGCTGATACATGAACATTTCTTAAATGTGGCAAATCATTAGCTAAAGTTGTTAATTCATGATAATGTGTAGAAAACAAAGTCTTAGCTTTTATTTTATCATGAATATATTCAAGTATAGCTTGTGCTAAACTCATTCCATCATAAGTTGCAGTA
>CAYRAF010000048.1:0-3535 GCA_964422195.1 uncultured Muribaculaceae bacterium
AATATTTATGTATTTCATCTTTAGAAACTAAGTTTTCTAAATCACTAATTTTTTCATAATTTTGATTATCTAATTTTTTTAACATTTTATGAAGAACTAAAGCAGTTCCTTTTGCATCATAATCTGCTCTATGATGAGCATCTTCATCCCATTCTACATCATATCTTTTTACTAAAGCACTTAAAGAATGTCTTGCATAATTAGAATCAAGTACACGAGATAATTCTAGGGTATCGATTACAGTGTTTGTGAATGTTCCAAGATTATAATTTTTTTATGACATTTCTAAAAATGAAACATCAAATTTAGAATTATGCGCAACCATTGTTAAATCCACATACAATTTAATAAATCTTTTAATGGCATTCTCTTCATTATCTTTGCCTTCTAACATTTCATCAGTAATATTAGTTATATCTATAATCTTTTGTTCTAATTTAACTCCTGGGTTAATTAATTCATCATAAGTATCTATTATTTCACCATTACATATTTTAACAGCACCTATTTCAATTATAGAATCTTTTCCACCAGCATTAAAACCAGTAGTTTCAAAATCAAAAACTACATATGTTGAATCAAGTAATTTATTATCTGTTGGACGAACAACTATATTAACATCATCTTCAATTAATGTAAGTTCTGTACCATAAATGGCTTTAAATGGTTCTTCTCCTTCTTTTAATCCCTTGTTTATACTTTTTATTAACCTATAAACAACGGGGAATGCTTGCCCACCATTATGATCAGTAATAGCAATGGCTTTATGTCCCCAAGAACGAGCTTTATTTACCAACTTATTAGCATCTATTACTCCATCCATCTGACTCATCATAGTATGAGCATGAAGTTCAACTCTTTTTTCTTCAGCATCATCAATAATTTCATCATCTTTTTTATTAATAATATTTATATCTCTAGCATTTAATACAAGTTCTTTGGAATATACATCATTTTTTGTATATCCTCTAATTTTCAACCATTTTCCTTCTTTTAATTGTTTAACTAAACTAGCAAAATCATCATCTTCTCTAACAAATACTTTTACATAAATACTATCTGTATAATCTGTTACTTTTAAAGTAATTATTTTAAAGTTACTCTTGCTAGATTCAAAAATATCTGTACCAAAAACATAACCTTCTATTACAATATTATTTTCTTCACCAACTATATCAGTAATGGACATAGCATCTTCTTTTATAACTCTCCCTAGGATTGTATTTTCATCTTTTTCTATTTTTCTTCTTGGATATTTTTCATTTACTCTTTCTTCTACTACTATTTTTTTTGTTTCAATTGCTAAATCTTTTGTTTTTTTCTTATCATTAGCTATTTCTTCCATTACTTTATTATCCTTATTTATAATTATTTCTAAATTAATATCAAAGCCATACTTATTAAAATAATTATTAATATCTTGGATAATACTAGTAATATCTTCTTTTTCTTTTTTATTAAAGACATTAACTATATATTTATTATCTTTAATTGATAAGTTATCAACAAACATTGTTGATAAAAATAATTTTGATTTTAGTTTTTTTAGAATATAAGAATAATAATCTTTTATTAATTCATCATTCATGTTATCAACTTTAATAACAAAATCTACATTTTTAATATCTGTAAAGGCATTTTTTAGTTTAGTCTCAAATAATCTTATAGTATTTAAATCAAAATTAGTTTTATTATGAATGATAAAAGTCCATGTATTATTCTTTTTATCAACAATTACTTTTTTTAAAACAGCATCATTAAAAGAAGAGTAATTCTCTTCTTCAATATGTAATTGTTGTAATAGAATAAGCATTTTGTCATTCATACTAAACCCTCCTGTTTTATTTTTAAATTATTTCTCTTTGACTTATCTTTTCAATATATTTTTTATTTTTAATACAAAAATCTATAAAATCATATAAATCAATTTTCTTTAATTGATGTTCAATTGTATAACAGTTTATATCAAACGCTATGGAATCTCTTCTCATGTATTTAACTAAATCTTCTTTTTCTGCCCCTAAATACATTAGCCAATAAGGATATAACATTCTTCTAATTGGTTTTAAATTGCTACTTCCATCTAAATATTTGCTCTTACCACTTAATCTTGTATATAATTCATTAGTAAAAGCAAGCTCTAAAATAGCATTAACTATATCTGAGTTTTCTTTTCTATATCCACCTAATTTAGCCTTTACTATAAATGCAACAATATCAATGATAGTTCTAATATCGCTTTCATTATCATTATGTCTTCCCCATACAACAGCATATTTATTTGCTTTAGGAACATAACTTACAACATCAAGCATTGGATGAGTCACAAATATATCAAAATCATCATTAATATTTATTCTAATAATATCTCTAATAAAAGAATTTATCCTACGTTTATATTTATCCCAAGTTTTCATTAAGTATAAACGATGCTTTTCGCTTTCTTTTTTAAATACACGATAGTAATCGCTTTCCATCATTAAATTATAAATTGTATCATCATCAGGAATAAAATCATTACCCTCTTTTAAAATTTTTTCATTATCTGTTGCCAACGCATTATATTCCTTTTGATGAGTTTTCCAAAGTTTCATTTTATGTTTATGAATAATTTCTGATATAGAAGCTTTAAATAAAATATTATGACAAATCATATAATCGTTTAAAATAAAATTAATTTTCATAAACTTCACCACTTTTCTTATATATACTATAGCATATACCTAAACAAAATTATACATTTTTTTCAATTTTTAACACTTTTTATCTTTTAAATATCCATCTTTAGTAGTTTGTCTATTTCTTGCAATTGCAAGTGAATACTCAGGTACTGAATCTGTTATAGTAGAAGATGCTGCTACGAAAGAATTATTTTTAATTTCAAGTGGAGCAACTAAAACACTATTTGATCCTATAAAAACATTTTCATCAATATATATATTATTTTTTTCTTTACCATTGAAATTTGCAAAAATAACACCCGCACCTATATTGCAATTATCTTTAATATGAGCATTTCCTATATAACTTAAGTGTTTTGCTTTAATATTATTATTCATCTCTGAGTTCTTTACTTCTACAAAATTACCAATAATATCATTATTTCCAATTTTACTATTAACTATATGAGCATATGGACCAATTGTGTTATTTTCTCCTATATTACTATTTTCAATTATAGAACCAGGTAGTATAGTAGTATTTTTTCTTATTATACTATTCCCATAAATATGAACATTAGGATAAATAATCACTCCCTCTTCTATAGTTACAGTATCATCAATATATGTATTTTTTTCATCAACTACTTTATAATTTTTCATATTATCACCAATTTAATTGTACCAAAAAATCCTTTACAAAACAACAAAATTATGGTATAATAAGCAATCGAAAAAAGGAATGATATCATGAATAAAAAGGAAGAAATAATAGGAAGATTAAGAAATAAAAAACTTAAACATCTTTCGTTAGAAGAAAAAACAAAAATATTAGATTTTTTTGAAAAATATCAAGATGCTTATGAAGAAGGTTT
>CAYRAF010000049.1:0-3219 GCA_964422195.1 uncultured Muribaculaceae bacterium
TAGCTTCATAATCTTTATATACTATTAAATATCCATCATATATTAATACTTGACCAGTTGCTTTAAATTTATAATCATTATTATCAAGTATAATAGTTGTTGCTTTTACTTTAGCATCTTTCATTAAAGAAGCAAGTGCACGAGCATATATTAATTTATATAACTTATATTCATCATTTGATAAATAATCTTTTATAGAATTTGGAGTCCTAAATATATCAGTAGGACGAATAGCTTCATGAGCATCTTGTACATTATCATTCTTTTTAGAACTTTTAACATAGCCAACATACTCCTTGCCATAAGTATCATTTATATATTTATATGTTGCTTTTATAAAAGTATCAGAAAGTCTAGTAGAATCTGTTCTCATATAAGTAATTAAACCAACAGTATCACTACCTATATCAATACCTTCATATAACTTCTGAGCAACAGACATAGTTTTTCTTGCATTAAATCCTAATTTTGAAGATGCCTCTTGTTGCAATGTAGAAGTAATAAATGCTGGTTTACTTTTTTTATTTTTATCTTTACTAGTTATTTCTTCTACTTTAAACTGATTAGATAATGATTTTAATACAGAATCTACTTCTTCCTTATTATGTAATTCTATATCTTTATCATTATATCTAAATAGTTTAGCATCAAATTCATCAAATTTAGCATTAATTGACCAATACTCTTCAGGAATAAAAGCCTCTATTTCTCTTTCTCTATCAACTATTAATTTTAAAGCTACACTTTGTACACGTCCAGCACTTTTACCACCTGTTTTAGATCTTATTAATTTAGAAAGCCTAAATCCAATAATTCTATCTAGTATTCTTCTTGCTTCCTGTGAATGAACTAAATCATAATCTATGTCTAATGGATTATCTATAGCTCTTAAAACAGCATCTTTAGTTATTTCGTGAAATAAAATTCTTTTATAATTATCTTTTATACCTAGTGTTTCTTTCAAATGCCAAGATATTGCTTCTCCCTCACGATCAGGGTCGGTTGCAAGTAATACTAAATCAGCGGATTTAACATCTTTTTTTAATTCACTAATAACTTTTTTCTTACCAGGTATAGCAATATAATTAGCTTTAAAATCATTATCTATATCCACACCTAATCCAAATTTACCTGTAGTAGCTAAATCTCTAATATGTCCTTTAGATGAAACAACCTTATAATTACTTCCTAAATATTTTTCAATAGTATGACTCTTACTAGGTGATTCCACTATAACTAAATTTTTTCCCATTTATAATCACGCCCTCTTTCCTTGATTTTAATCTCATTTATTTAGTTTTGTCAAATTATTTTAATTTTTACTTTACACTATAGTATATTTTCTTGATAGTATTCTATTATCAGATACATATTCCATTATAAGTTGATTTTCACGACTTACAATGATAATTCCTATCGTATTATTTTGATTATTACTTTTTACATGCTTATCTATATAATTCATATAAACCTGTATCTGCCCAATATGTTCTTTTTTTAATTCAGTTATTTTTAATTCTACTACAACATAACAATTAAATTTAATATTATAAAGAAGTATATCTATATAATTATATCTATTCCCTATTCTTATTCTGTATTCATTATCAATATAACAAAAACCCTTACCTAATTCCTTTAAAAATGATGATAAATCTTCAAGTATTAATAATTGTAAAATTTTTTCTGAAACAACTTCCTGTTTATTCTTATTTTTAATTATTATTGGATTTTTTACAAAATCAATAGAATCCATTTTTCCATTATTAATTAACTTTTCTTTGGTAGAATTTGGTAATCTTTCATATTCATTATTTTTAATTTTTAATCTTAACTCTCTTACAGACAAATTCATTTCACATGTAATTTTTATATAATAATTTATTTCATTAATATTTTTTAATTTTATAATCTCTACATAGTGACTCCAGGTCAATAGTTGCGACATTGTCGCAATATTTTGGAAAATAATATAGAACTGTCTCATTCTAGATAATGCTGTATAAGTATAACCTTTTCCTAAATCATTTGTTAATCTTATAGAGTACTCTTTTATTATTCCTTCTCCATAATGTTTACCTGCATTAAATAATAGCTTACCTATATTATAGTATCTTTCTAATTCATATTTATTTTTACTATAATCTTTTACTTTTTTATAGGCCTCATTACATATTATTTCATTTTTTATTTGCTCATAATAATTCATAAATCACTCCTCTTCTAAAATAAAAAAAATAACAGATATTACTATCTATTATTTTCCATCATATATATTATTTCTATATTTTTTATAAATTCCAACTTTTTTTCTAATTTTTTACTCTTTCTACACTGTAGAAGTAATAATTATCTCCATTTTTATTAAATGTGTATTTATATGTATTTAGTTTACTTTTATATTTATTTAATAAATCTTTAGTCTCAGGCTCATCTTCATCTGATTTTAATGTAATTGAGTCTATTATTTCATTTAAATTAGATATATTAACTTTAAAAGTATCATCGTCGATAATATCGTATGTTGTAAGCATTACTTTTTGCTCTATTTCTAATCGTTCATCGTATTTTTTTGCTTCTATAATTAAACCATCATAGTGAGGTGTTAACATGCTACCACAACCATAATTAGCAGAGTATGTTTTTGTTTTACTATTATATTTCATGCCTCTACAAGCATCATTTAAAGTTTCGTCTGTATATGTGGCATCAGGTCCAAATATCTCTTTTACAGCAGAAGATATATTTTTTGGAGTTACCTTTGATAGATTTTTTTCCATATCATCTACATCTCCTTGAATCATTTGAATTGCTAAATATAATTTCATTTGATTTGAAACTTCTGTATTTAACATTTTGTCTTTTTCATAAAAATATCCCGCTTTATTTCCATCTATTGTATCAGCAGTTAAATTCTTAATTAGTTTTGTAACTGTTTCATCATCAACTGATATTTCTTCATATTTTTCCTCTTTTTGTTCTTTATTTATATTTTCTACTTGCTTATTATCTTTTTCAGCACTTAACACTTTATCATAAGCAATATAGCCACCAAGTCCTAACACCATGATGATTAAAACTATAACCAAGCCTATTAATCCCTTATTACTTTTGTTTTCCATTTTATTCCTCCTATTCTTAAGTTAATTATAATATTTACCCACCCCAAGTCAATATATTGACAAACAAAAAAGACTACATTACGAAAACCATAAGAAA
>CAYRAF010000050.1:0-3125 GCA_964422195.1 uncultured Muribaculaceae bacterium
ATATAATGAGAACTTGTGTTGCGACTAATACTAGATTACATATTATAAAACCGGTTGGTTTTGATTTATCTTCATCAAGAATAAAAAGAAGTGGAGTTAATTATATTGATAAATTAGAATGGTATGTTTATGAAAATTTTGAGGAATTTAAACAAAAGAATAAAGGTAAATATTATTATTTTACTAGATATGGTCATAAACCACATGATAGTTTTGATTATACAAAAGATGAAGATATTTATTTAATATTTGGTAAAGAATCTACAGGAATACCAAAAGAAATATTAAAAGATGATTTAGATCATTGTATGAGAATTCCTATGACTAAAAATGTTAGATCATTAAATTTATCAAATTGTGCAGCTATATGTATATATGAAGTATTAAGACAACAAGGTTATAATGATTTACTATTTGATGAGCCTCATAAAGGAAAAGATTATTTAGAAAAATAAGAAAAATACTTGGAAAAAAAATTATATATGATATAATCAAAGTATGAAGGAGTGAGAGTTATGAAAAACAAAAAGTTAGTAATTGGAATTGCTATCGCAGCTGTTGTTATTATCGCAGTACTTGCAATAGTTTTAACAAAGGGATCAAGTATAGTAGGAAAGTATAACCTTGAAAGTATGACTATGGGTGGAGAAACTATTAAAGCTGCTCAACTAAAAGAATTAGGTGGTACTGCTACTATCGAATTTAAAAAAGACGGAACTGGTGTTATGAATTTATTTGGAGATAAAACAAAATTTAAATACGATAAAAAATATATCATCGTTGATAAAGAAAAAAGCAAATACACTTATAAAGATGGAAAAATCACTATGAGTGAAGATGGCACTAAAATCGTTTTTACTAAAGCAAAAAAATAAAATAATTCCAATTAAAAACTTGGCTAACGAAAGTTAGCCTTTTTCATGCCAAAAAAAAGAATATATTATTTTATATATTCCATATCTTTAAATCTTTCTACTATTTTTTCTTCTTCTACAGCACCAACTAATCTATTTAATACAGATGTTTCTTTTCCATTAGTAATAAATATAATAGTAGGGGTATAACTAATAGAAAAATCATTATCAAATTCTTTTATTTGTTTATCACTTAGTTTAGAATAATTTAATTGATAAACTTTTATTCTATTCTTTTTAACAATTTTTCCTAATCGAGGAGAAAACTTTTTGCATGCAGGGCAACCAGTTTTAACAACTTCTAAAATAAAAGTATCCTTGTTCTCTATTTTTTCTTTAAATTCAGAATAATTAATTTTAATTATATATTTATTACTACATCCAGTTAAACAAAATAAACATATTAAAATTACTAATAATTTTTTCATAAAAATCACCTTTACTAATTATAACACTTTTTATACAAAAAAACCTTTATTATTTAAAAAAAATACTATATAATTAATCTAGAATAAGAGGTGTTTGTATGGTTATTAGAAAACCTTATGCTTTTTTAATTAAATATTTTAGACAAATACATATAGTATTATTAGTACTTGCTATTTATATATATACAAGAGTAGTGAGATTATCTTCTTTTGTTAATAATTATATAGATACTGAAATTTATAATGAGATGGTAGATCCTATTAAGAATTATACATCAACATTAACCTATTTAGCCATTATTTTATTACTTATAGGTGTTATTACAATAATAATATTATTTAAACAAAAGAAAAAACCAAAGTTAATGTATATATTAATAGGAATTGAATATATAGTAATATTCTTTATATTCTCTTTTTCAACATCATATTTCAATAATTTACATGGGGCAACTATCAATTCTGCACAAATTAGATTGATAAGAGACTTTTTAAAAGTATTTTCAATATTTCAATTTGCAGTATTTATAATGCTAATTATTAGAATACTTGGTATAGATTTACAAAAATTTGGTTTTTTAAATGATGAAGAATTTTTAACCGCTAGTGAAGCAGATAGAGAAGAAATAGAAGTAGGTATTAACATCGATAAAGATAGATATGTTAATACTGTAAAAAAATCTTTAAGACATTTTAAATACTATTATGTAGAAAATAAATTTATTTTAAATATAGTTATGGCAGTATTAACAATAGTATTTTCTTTCACTGTGGTAAATTTCATCCTTAGCTTTAAAACTTACAAGCAAGGAAAAGCTTTCAATGCTGATGGGTATGAAATAACAGTTAATGATGTATATATATCTAAGTATAATAGTGGAGGAGAAGAGATAGAAAAAAATAAGAGCTTTATAATATTAAATATTGATATTTTCAATTATTATGGTTCTACTAAGATTAATACTGATAAATTTCTTCTTATGAATAGTAAAGATACTGTAACTCCAACTACTAAATATAATAATTATTTTAAAGATTTAGGTATTCCATATAATGGTACCAGTATGGAATATAGAGTTAAATATAATTATATATTAATATATAAAGTAGATGCTTCTTTTGTTAAAGGTAAATATACTTTATATTATAATAATAATGCTAAAAATATTAAGATAAAGATTAATCCTATAAATTATAGTGTTAAAAACAAAAAAAAAGAATATAAATTAACAGATGATATAGAATTGCCTAATGGTAAGTTAAGTATTGAAGAGTATAATCTTGTAGATGAGATTGATCTTTTATATGATACATGTAGTGTTGATAATTGCTATGTTAAAGAAAAAAATATGAATGCGTATTCTTTTGGATCTACTTCTAAGTTTTTACAATTGGAAATTGATTCTGAAGAATATGAAGGATATGATTTCTATGAATTTTTAAAAGAACATGCTAAGATAGTATATACAGTTAATAATATAGAAAGTAAAGTTGATGTTAAAGGAATAGATAATATTAATTATAAAGGAGATACTACATATATAGTAGTTAGTAATAATATATCTCTAGCAAGTAGTATATATTTGGATATAAATGTAAGAAATAATGAATATAAGTATAAACTAAAATAAGGATATTAATAATATCTTTATTTTTGTTGTAATTTTTTAGAAAAAAGTCCTTATTTTAATTGACAAAAAAATCTCATATGGTACAATTATATATAGGATAGTAGTATGGGTAAGGTTGTGCTAAGAAAGGATAATAATATGAAAGAATTTTA
>CAYRAF010000051.1:0-2674 GCA_964422195.1 uncultured Muribaculaceae bacterium
AATATATTACCTACCCTTTAGATATGTTGGTGATTTTCCATTTAGAGTTTATTCAGGAAACATTATTGGTAATGAATTAACTCTATCACTAATTGTACAAATTAGTTATATATTATTCTTTATAATATTAGGATATTTCTTAATACAAAAAGCTTTAAGTAAGGTGGTGGTTCAAGGTGGATAATACTAAATTATATTGGAAATATGTAGGTATGAATATTAAAAGTCAATTAGAGTATAAAGCTTCATTTATTTTAAACTTTATTAATCAATTTATCTTATTCTTTACTTATTACTTTACTGTTATTTCGTTATTTACTAGGTTTAAAGTATTAGAAGAATATACTATGTATGAAGTATTATTAATATTTAGTATATTTCAAATAGCATTTTCTATAAATGAAGTATTTGCTAGGGGCATTGATGATTTTCATAAACTAATTATTAAAGGAGGCTTAGATAGATTACTTACTAGGCCTAGACCAATCATATTACAAGCTTTAGGTTTTGACTTTGCTCTAGCTAAATTAGCTAAATTATTACAAGCTATTATATTATTTATTATAGCCATTATAAAATTAAATATAGTATTTACTATAGATAAAGTACTTTGTATATTATTCATGATTATTGGTGCTACAGTATTATTCTTCTCTATCTTTCTAATTGGTGCAGCCTTTACATTTATTACGATACAAGGATTAGAGTTTATAAATGTATTTACCTATGGAGGTAGAGAAATGTCTCAATATCCAATTAATATCTATCATAAATTCTTTAGAATATTTTTCACATATGTCCTACCATTTGGGTTAATAAACTATTATCCATTATTATATATAATTGGTAAAAATAATAATCCACTATTTGTAGTATTACCACTCATACCTATAATTCATTTAATAATAGCTATTTATATATTTAATAAAGCTTTAGAAAAATATACTTCTACTGGATCATAAAAAAAGAAGATTAATTCTTCTTTTTATATTTTTTCATGGAATGTACGTGATATAACTTCTTGTTGTTGTTCTTTAGATAATTTATTAAAGTTAACTGCATATCCACTTATTCTTATTGTAAGAGTTGGATACTTATCAGGATTATTCATCGCATCTATTAATAATTCTCTATTAAATACATTAACATTTAAGTGATGTGCTCCTTGTTTAAAATAACCATCCATTAGTGATACTAAGTTATCTATTCTTTCTTCTTCAGAATGACCTAAGGCATCAGGGACAATTGAGAATGTATTGGAAATACCATCTCTACAGCACTCTCCATAAGGTATTTTTGCAACTGAGTTTAAGGATGCTAGAGCACCTTCAGAGTCTCTACCATGCATTGGATTAGCTCCTGGAGCAAATGGAACTCCACTCTTTCTACCATCAGGAGTAGCACCTGTATTTTTACCATACATAACATTTGAAGTTATTGTAAGGATTGAAAGAGTTGGTGTTGCATTCCTATATATTGGATGATTTTTTAAATGAGTAAAGAATGTTTTAGTAAGTTCTACTGCTATACTATCTACTCTATCATCATCATTACCATATTTAGGAAAATCACCTTCTATTTCAAAGTCTACTGCAATACCATTTTCATTTCTTATTGGTTTAACTTTAGCGTATTTAATAGCTGATAATGAATCAACTGCTACTGAAAAACCAGCAATACCAAAAGCCATCAAACGATTAACATCAGTATCATGTAAAGCCATTTGACTTCTTTCATAAGCATATTTATCATGCATATAATGAATAATATTCATTGCATCGGTGTAAGTTTTAGCAACTTTTTCGATAACCTTTATATAGTTCTTATATACTTTATCATAATCTAAAATTTCATCTTCTATTTTATCTATATCATAAACTACATGATTCTCACTTAATTCATCATAACCACCATTAATAGCATAAAGTAAAGCTTTAGCTAAATTACATCTAGCACCAAAGAATTGCATATCTTTTCCTACTCTCATTGCTGATACACAACAAGCAATAGCATAATCATGACCATATATTGGCTTCATGACATCATCGTTTTCATATTGTACAGAATCAGTTAAAATTGATATTTTAGCACAATATTTTTTAAAGTTCTCAGGTAATTTAGTAGACCATAATACTGTCATGTTTGGTTCTGGTGCAGTACCTAAGTCAATTAATGTATTTAAATATCTATATGAGTTTTTAGTAACTAGTGATCTTTTATCATCAAGCATACCACCGATAGATTCTGTTACCCATGTAGGATCTCCCGCAAATATTTCATTATATGAAGGGGTTCTTAAATGTTTTGCTATACGAAGTTTAATAATAAATTGATCTATTAACTCTTGAGCAGTTTCTTCAGTTAAAATTCCCTCTTTTAAATCTCTTTCAATATAAATATCTAAGAAAGTTGAGGTTCTACCTAAACTCATAGCTGCTCCATTATTTTCTTTAATAGCAGCTAAATATCCAAAATATAACCATTGAGTGGCTTCTACAGCATTATTCGCAGGCCTAGATATATCAAATCCATATGATTTAGCCATATTTTTAATTAATCCTAAAGCTCTTATTTGTTCTGAAATATCTTCTCTTAATTGAATAGATTCAGTATCAACTATATTACTATGATTATCTAAATCTTTTTGTTTTTCTTCTATTAGGAAATCAATACC
>CAYRAF010000052.1:0-2609 GCA_964422195.1 uncultured Muribaculaceae bacterium
TATGAATATAGATAGATCTAAATTAGATAATGGAAGTGGTGAGATAGAAATAATTAATCTTAAATTAGAAAGACAAAAAATAAATCAATTATTAAAACAAAAAGGGTTTTATCAAGCATATCATATGAATAAAAAAGATTGGATTTCAATAATATTAAATGATACATTAGAAGATAATATAATTGTTTCTTTAATAGATGAATCATATAATTTAATAAAAGGATAATTTAAATAATATTTAAAAGAGGTGGAAAAATGCAAAATAGTAGAGAAAAAGTAGTAATAAAAACAAGTATAATAAGTATATTATCAAATATTGTACTTGCAGGATTCAAAGCATTTATTGGTCTTCTTGCTAATTCAATTGCTATTATTTCAGATGCAGTTAATAATTTAAGTGATGCTTTATCTAGTATAATAACAATAATAGGGACTAAATTAGCAGGAAAAGCTCCAGATAAAAAACATCCATATGGCTATGGCAGAATTGAATATATAACGTCACTTATTGTATCAGCGATAGTTTTATATGCAGGAGTTACAGCGTTAATTGAATCTATTAAAAAGATAATTCATCCAGAGGCTTCAGATTATAGTACTATCACATTAATTATCTTAATTGCAGGTATTATAGTGAAGTTTATTTTAGGTATATATGTTAAGAAAAAAGGTAAGGAAGTTAATTCAGATTCATTAGTTGCAAGTGGATCAGATGCGTTTAATGATGCTATTCTTTCTATATCAGTATTAGTGTCTGCTGTTATTTATATGCTATTTAATATCAGTCTAGAAGCTTATGTAGGATCAATTTTATCCTTAGTTATCATAAAAGCGGGATTAGATCTTATTAAAGAGTCTGTTGATAATATGCTTGGAGTTAGAGTTGAAAGTGATCTTGCTAAATCAATTAAGAAAGAGATAACAAAAGAAAAGGAAATACAAGGGGCATATGATTTAATTCTTAATGATTATGGTCCAGATAAATATTTAGGATCAGTTCATATTGAAGTTGCTGATACATTAACAGTCGCAGACATTGACAAAATATCTAGAAAAATTACTAAGAAAATATTAGAAAAATATGGAGTAATATTACATACTATTGGAGTATATTCAATTAATACTAAAGATAAAAAAATAATAGAAGCTAAAAAAGAAATAACTAAAATGGTATTTGCGCATAAAGGGATATTACAAATGCATGGTTTTTATTTAGACGAAGATACAAAAAACATAAGTTTTGATATAATTATAGATTTTAAAATTCAAAATCGTGAAGAATTATATAAAGAAATATATGATGAGGTTCAAAATAAATATCAAAATTATAATATAGATATAACTTTAGATATTGATATAAGTGATTAAAAAACAGATAATTAGTCTGTTTTTTATATGATATAATTGTTATAGATACTTAAAGGATGTGATATTATGATCTTAAATATAAGTGGTAGAACAGATATAGTCGCATTCTATTCAGATTGGTTAATTAATCGCTTAAATGAGGGCTTTGTTGATGTTAGAAATCCATTTAATCCTAAAATGGTAAGTAGAATACTATTAGATGATGTAGACTTACTCTGCTTTTGTACTAAAAATCCAACACCAATATTAAATAAGTTAAAAGATATAGATAAGAAAGTTTATTTTCATGTTACTTTAACACCATATAAAAAGGAGATAGAACCAAATGTACCAGATAAGAAAAATGTAATAGAATCCATCAAAAAGTTATCAAAAATTATAGGAAAAGAGAATGTAATTGTTAGATATGACCCAGTTTTTATAAATGATAAATATAATTTAGAATATCATGTTAAAGCTTTTGATAAACTATGTACTTTATTAGATGGATATATTAGCAAAATAATAATTTCTTTTATAGATGATTATAAAAATGTTAGAAGAAACTATAATATATTAAAATATAAGAAGTTAAATGATAATGACTATGAAACTATAGGTTTATCATTTAGTAAAAGTGCTAAAAAGCATAATATGGTAGTTCATACATGTGCTGAGGATAAAAATTTAACAGAATATGGATTTATTCATGATGAATGTATGTCTAAGGAATTAGCATTTAAGTTAACAGGAAAGATGTACAAAAAATGGAAAGCTAGAAAAAATGTTCCTTGTCAGTGCATAGAAATGGTTGATATAGGTGTATATAATTCTTGTAAGCATTTTTGTAAGTATTGTTATGCTAATTATGATGAAAAGCAAGTTATTAACAATTATAACAATCATAATCCTAAATCCTCATTATTAATTGGAGAACTAGAAGAAGATGATGTTATAAAAATCAGAAAAGTTCATAAATAAATATTTGTGCGATATAGTATATATGAAAGTTGGTGATAAAATGTCTATTTATGATTACAAAGTAAAAAATAGAGAAGGTAAAAATATAGCTTTAAAAGATTTTAAAGGTAATGTATTAATTATTGTTAATACTGCTACTGGTTGTGGATTTACTCCTCAATATGAAGGGTTAGAAAATCTATATAAAAAATATCATGATAAAGGATTAGAAATATTAGATTTTCCGTGTAATCAATTTGGTAATCAAGCACCAGGTACTGATGATGAAATACATGAATTTT